>JBGPXY010000132.1:0-7668 GCA_041492985.1 Candidatus Eiseniibacteriota bacterium | reverse complement strand
TAGATGCCGCGATGGATGTTGGCGTTGCAGGTCGCGTAGTAGCGGTCCATCGCCGCCAGCACCGCGTCGGGCTTCTGGCTGGTCGCCGCACTGTCCAGGTAGAGGAGCGGCCTGGCGCGGGCGGTGCGAAAGATCGGGAACTGCCGGCGGACCTCGCGCGGATCGAAGGCCGCGCGCGGAGCGGGCGGGGCCACGGCCGGTGCTCCCGCGCCGGACGCGGCGAGCATCGCCCTGCTCATGCCGGGATGGCGCGTCATGTCGCTAGCCAAGCTTTCGCTGGATCACCTGGCGCAGGTGGTCGCGGATCCCCTCCAGCGGGATGCGGTCGATCACCGGCGCGAAGAAGCCCTCGACGATGAGGCGCTGAGCCTCGGTGCGCGGGAGCCCGCGGGCCATGAGGTAGTACAACTGCTCCGGGTCCACGCTGCCGATGGTGGCGCCGTGCGTGCAGCGCACGTCGTTGGCGAGGATCTCGAGGCCGGGGATGCTGTCGGCGCGCGCGGTGTCCGAGAGCAGCAGGTTCCGGTTGGCCTGGTAGGCGTCGGTGCGCTGCGCGCCCTCGGCGACCTGGATCAGGCCCTGGTAGATGCTGCGTGCGCGATCCTTGAGGCAGCCCTTGATGAGCAGGTCGCTGGTGCAGTGGTCGGCCAGGTGCCGCTGCAGCGTGTGCAGGTGGAACTGCTGCCGCCCGTCGCCGAACATGAACCCGTGCACGAAGGCCTGCGCGCCCGGCCCGTTCAGATCGAAGTACGAGTTGGTCTTCATCATGCGACCGCCCAGGATGGTCTGGATCCACTGCACCTCGGCCCCGCGGCCGATCCGCGCGCGCTGGTTCGAGTAGTGGTACACGTGACGGCCCCATTCCTGGAGCGTGCCATAGACCAGCTTCGCGTCGTCGCCGAGGAACACCTCGGTGCCGCCCAGGTGCAATGCGATCCCCTCGGCCGAGTCGGAGAGCTGCTCCTCGACGATGGTCGCGCGGGCGTTCTTCCCGAGCACGATGACCGTACGCGGCGCCGCCAGCGCGCCGACGCCGTCCAGCCAGTGGAACAGCCGGATCGGGACGGCCGCCTCGACGCCGTCGGGCACGTACACGAACGCGCCGCCCGAGCGCAGCGCCGCACCGACGGCAGAATAGCCGTCGTAGTCCGGCTCGATCAGAGCGCCCAGCCGCTCGCGGAGATGCTCCCCGTGTTGCGCGAGGGCCCGCTCGAGTGAGCACACGATCACGCCCTGCTTCGCCAGCTCGGGCGCAGTCTGCTCCAGTACGACCTCGGTGTTGCGCTGGATCACCAGCCCGATGCGACCGGATTCGCCGCCGAGCCGCTCGAGCAGCGCGGCCGGGAGGTCGTCGAGGTTGCGTGTCGCCGGACTCTTCCGGAACGGATCGAGCGAGGGGAACGCCTGCTCGAGCGTGCGGAAGTCGATCCGGCGCCAGAGCTCGAGATCGCGGGTCGGGAATCCCAGCGTACGCGCGATGCCGGCCGCGGCGGTGCGCTGGTCGAGCGCCCAGGATGGCTCGTCCCTCCTGCCGGCGCGCGCGTGCGCGTCGGCGATCCAGGCGCCGAGATCGAGGGCCGCCGTGGCTGTCGCCGTCGTCATCCGACCGAGCCCTCCATCTGGAGCTGGATCAGCCGATTCATCTCGACCGCGTATTCCATCGGCAGCTCCTTGACGATCGGCTCGATGAACCCCGAGACGATCATGGCGGCCGCCTCTTCCTTGTTGATCCCGCGGCTCTGCAGATAGAAGAGCTGCTCGTCACCGATCTTCGAGACCGTCGCCTCGTGGCCGATCGAGACGCGGTCCTCCTCGATCTCCATGTACGGGTAGGTGTCGGAGCGCGACTTCTCGTCGAGGATCAGGGCGTCGCAGTTCACGGTGCTGCGCGAGTCCACCGCGCCCTTCTGCACCTTCACCAGCCCACGGTAGCCCGCACGCCCGCCATCCTTGCTGATGGACTTCGAGATGATCTTGCTGGTGGTGTTCGGCGCGCAGTGGATGACCTTGCCGCCCGCGTCCTGATGCTGGCCCTTGCCGGCGAACGCGATCGAGAGGATCTCGCCGTGAGCGCCCGGCTCCATCATGTAGACGCTCGGATACTTCTGGGTGATCTTGGAGCCGAGATTGCCGTCGACCCATTCCATGGTGGCGTCGCGGTACGCGACGGCGCGCTTGGTCACCAGGTTGTAGACGTTGTTCGACCAGTTCTGGATGGTCGTGTAGCGGCAGCGGGCGCCCGGCTTGACGATGATCTCCACCACCGCCGAGTGCAGCGAATCGCTCGAGTACGTGGGCGCGGTGCATCCCTCGACGTAGTGCACGAAGGCCCCTTCGTCGACGATGATGAGCGTGCGCTCGAACTGGCCCATGTCCTTGGTGTTGATCCGGAAGTAGGCCTGCAGCGGCACGTCGACCTTCACGCCCTTGGGCACGTAGATGAACGAGCCGCCCGACCACACCGCCGAGTTGAGCGCGGCGAACTTGTTGTCGGTCGACGGGATGATCGTCCCGAAGTACTGCTTGAACAGCTCCTCGTGCTCCTTGAGGGCGTGGTCGCAGGACAGGAAGATGACGCCCTGCTTCTCGAGGTGCTCCTTGATCTTGTGGTAGACGACCTCGGAGTCGTACTGCGCGCCGACACCCGAGAGGAACTTCTGCTCGGCCTCGGGGATGCCGAGCTTGTCGAAGGTCCGCTTCATGTCGGCCGGCACGTCCTCCCAGGACTTGGCCTCCTCGGAGGTGGGCTTGACGTAGTAGTAGATGTTCTGGAAATCGATGGTGGAGAGGTCGGGGCCCCAGGTCGGCATCGGCTTCTTCTCGAAGATCTCGAGCGCCTTGAGGCGGTAGTCACGCATCCACGCCGGCTCGCCCTTCATGTCCGAGATCTGGGCGACGATCTCGCGATCGAGCCCGCGCCGGCTCTTGAAGACGAACTGGTCGCTGTCGTGGAAGCCGTACTTCTCGGTATAGCCCTCGCGGAGGTCGAGTTTCGGATCGGCGATGCTCATGACTGCACCTCCTGTCCATCACGTACCCAGTCGTAGCCCTGGGATTCGAGCTTCAAGGCCAGCTCGGGACCGCCCGAGACCTGGATCCGGCCGTCCACCATGACGTGGACCCGGTCCGGCTTGATGTAGTTGAGGATGCGGTTGTAGTGGGTGATGACCAGCACGCCCATCGCGGGACCGGCGAGTGCGTTCACGCCGTCGGCGACGATGCGCAGCGCGTCGATGTCGAGTCCGGAGTCGGTCTCGTCCATGACCGCGATCTCCGGCTTGAGGATCGCCATCTGTAGGATCTCGGCGCGCTTCTTCTCGCCGCCCGAAAACCCGTCGTTGAGATAGCGGCCGGCGAACGACTCGTCCATCTTGAGCAGCGCCATCTTGTCCTTGAGCAGCGCGCGGAACTCCTTGGGCGCGATGCCTCGCTTGTGCGGCATGGCCCCCGAGCCGTTGGTCTCCGCCGGCGCCAGCCGCGTGTTGAGCGCGGTGCGCAGGAAGTTGGCGACCGTCACGCCCGGGATGGCGACCGGATACTGGAACGCCATGAACAGGCCCGCCCGCGAGCGCTCATCCGCTTCCATCTCGAGGATGCTCTCGCCCTTGAACAGGATGTCGCCCGAGGTGACCTCGTACTTCGGGTGACCCATGAGGGTATTGGCGAACGTGCTCTTCCCGGAGCCGTTCGGCCCCATCAGCGCGTGGATCTCGCCCTTCCTCACCTCGAGGCTGAGACCCTTGAGGATCTCCTTGCCTTCGATCGCCACGTGCAGATCCTTCACCGCAAGTTCTGGAGTCTGGCTCATGATTTCAGGTTCTCGTCGCGGCCTGATCTTCGGCCCGCTTCAGGAGCACCGCACCGGTCTGGCTCCATCCGGAGCGCCCGGCTCGTGCTCGCCCGTCGTCCCTTCCGGTCGCTAGACCGAGAAGCTCTCCCCGCACGCGCAGTTGTGCCGCACGTTCGGGTTGTTGAACTTGAAACCGGTTCCCATCAGCCCCTCGACGTAGTCCACCTCGGTCCCGCCGAGCAGCATCGCGCTGCGCGAATCCACCACCAGCCGCACCCCCTGCGACTCGATGATCTGGTCACCCGGGGACTCCGCGTCGCAGAACTCCATGAAGTACGAGTTGCCCGAGCAGCCGCCACCGCGCACCCCGACGCGCAGCCCGGCCTGCGGGTTGCCGCGACTGGCGAGCAGGTCTCTGACCTTCTCGGCGGCCACCGGGGTGAGGGAGATCATCGTGTCGCCCGCCTCCTTCGTGCCTCGACCGTTCGCTGATTCCATGGTGATCGACTCCGTGGGGATCTTCGCTGTCATCGTCTCTCCGGTTCATCCACGCTCAATAGACCGCCGCGCGCGCCGCGTCGCGGGCGCTCCGGCGTCGAGGTGATGCCCGCGACCAGCGCGGGCTCGTGCGCCATCCCGTGGTCCTGACCGCAGTGGGTGCACGCCTTCACCGGTGCGCCGGGAGTCGCGCAGACGCCGCAGGTCCTGAGGTAGGCGAGACCCTGCGTGAGCTCGCCTTCCAGATGTTGATATCTCCGCACCGCCGCTCGCGTCTCCTCGAGCTTGCGCTCGAAGAGCTGCCGCAGGCTCTCCATTGCGTCCGGTCCGAGGTCGGAGCTCCACCAGGACCGCAGCAGCTCGCTCATCTCCTGGAGCGAGAAGCCCATGCCGTGGAGGAGATCGATCCAGCGCATGCGCTCGACCGCGGCCTGGTCGTAGAGCCGGAAGCCGCCGCTCGAGCGCGTGACCGGGTGCAGCAGGCCCAGCTCCTCATAGAGGTGGATCGCCCGGACCGTCTTGCCGGTCTGGCGGGCGAGATCACCGATGCGGAGGAGGTGTGATGCTTCTGTTGCCATGGTCATGAGCGCTCCCAACCCTTACGTGAAGGTTAGAGTTGACCCGGAACCTACGCGGTTCCATCAAGTTCGTCAATCGTGGGAGCGTGCCGTCGGGTGACCGACGAGGTGGGCCTGAGAGCCCGGTCGGCCAACCCGATGCGCGGCAGGACGTTCTGGCTGCGGGGCCGCCGAAAGCGGGAACGCTAGGCCGGCAGCGTTTCGGCCTCAGCGGTGGTCGGACGCCTCCTGCGAAGCACGAGGTACAGCCCCCCGGCGGCGAGGAAGCCTACGAACCACGCGTAGTCGTAGAGGGGGCGCAGGAAGGGGATGATCAGCCCGCCCCATGCCAGCGCGCAGCCGACCAGCGTCGCGATCACCGCGGGGATACTCCAGCCGGCGTAGATGCCGTGTGGAAGGTACAGATCGGCCAACTTCAGATCCCGACGCCGCACGATCCAGTAGTCGGCGATGAGCACCCCCGCGATGGAGCCCAGCCCCCCCGAGTAGCCCACCAGCCACGCGAAGATGTAGCCGTGGGGGTCCGCCAGCAGTCGCCAGGGCTGCATGGCGATGCCGACCACTCCGGTGATGAGACCGCCGGTCTTGAAGCTGATCCAGCGCGGCAGCGCGTTCGCGAAGTCGTTGGCGGGCGAGACCACGTTGGCGGCGATGTTGACGGCGAGGGTCGCGACCACCACCGAGAACATGGCGAACCCGACCACCAGCGGATTCCCGAACTTCGCGACCAGCTTCACGGGATCCCAGATGGCCTCGCCGTAGACGATGGCGGTCGCGCTCGTGATGAGCACACCCATCGCCGCGAACGCGAACATGGTCGTGGGGAGCGCGATGGTCTGGCCGATGACCTGTTCCCTCTGGCTGCGGCCGAACCGTGTGAAATCCGGCATGTTGAGCGACAGCGTCGCCCAGAAGCCGATCATGGCGGTGAGCGACGGTATGAACACCGGCAGGAATTCGCGCAGGTCGTGGAATTTCCCGGGCTGCGACAGAAGGGGCCCAAGGCCGTGCGCCGCCTTCACGGCCCAGACCAGGAGCGCGAGCGTCACGACCAGCACATACGGCGCCGCCCAGTTCTCCACCTTGCGCAGCAGGTCCATGCCCCGGTAGATGATCCAGATGTTGAGCGACCAGAAAAGCATGAACGACAGCCATTCGGTCGTGGTGTGCCCGGCGAAGCCGATCCCCAGGAGGTCCTTCCAGCCGGGGATGAGCGCGGCGAACAGCGTCTGAAGCGCCTCACCGCCGATCCAGGTCTGGATGCCGAACCACCCGCACGCCACCATGGCGCGCATGAGCGCGGGAAGGTTCGACCCCGAGGTCCCGTAGGCCGCGCGCGCGAATACCGGGAATGGAATCCCATACTTCGTGCCGGGATGGGAATTGAGCAGGATCGGGATGAGGACGATCGTGTTGCCGAGGAGGATCGTGAACAGCGCCTGCTTCCAGTTCATCCCCTGCGCCATGAGACCGGAGGCCAGCATGTACGTCGGGATGCAGTGCGCCATCGAGATCCATAGCGCGGCGTAGTTGTAGGTGGACCAGTTTCGCCGCGCGATCGGGACCGGGGCGAGGTCTTGGTTGTACAGCGGGCTCTGGTGGATCGACGCCACACCGAGCAGCTCGACACGCCCGTCGGGAAGCTGGATCTGGTTGGGGTCGGCGGCGACGGGCATCAGCTCGAGGGCTTGCGGCCGGCGCCGAACCAGATGGCGGCGCCGACCAGGATCGCCGCACCGGAGACGATCGGCGGGAGCGCCTGGCGCTTCTCGGTCGCGCGCATCTTGAGATCGCCGAACTGCGCGACGGTCTCGGTCTTGTTGTAGGGGATGCCACCCAGGGCGAGCCCGAGCAGGCCGATGAGCATGAGTGCGGCGCCGAGGCCCTTCATGGCGCGCTCAGCGCTTGCCCCGCGCCATCGTCGCGGCGCGCAAGTCGACCAGCCCGCCCGGCACCTTCGCCGTGCCCTTGGCGATGCGGTCGTTCCACGACTCGAACGGCGCTCCGTTGGTCATGTCCTTCATGGTGATGCAGTCCGGCACCGGGCAGACGGCGGCGCACAGGTTGCAGCCGATGCACTCGCTCTCGTCCACCCAGACGATGTGCGCATCCTTCGCCCTGGATGCGGCGAGCGCCCCGTCGCGGGTGGGTGCCAGGTGCCCCGGCTTGAGTAGCTCGTCGGCGTTGTGGATGCAGTTCACCGCCGTGTCGCGACAGGCGACGTAGCAGAGATTGCAGCCGATGCACTTATCGGCGTCGACATGGGCGATGACCTTGTAGTTGAGGTCCAGCTCGCCCCACTCGCCGAACGCCGGGAGTGCTCGGCCCCGAAGCTCGTTCACCGACTTCATCCCCTTGTCGTCGAGATAGGCGCTGAGCCCGTCGATCATGTCCTCGACGATGCGGAAGCCGTAGTGCATGGCCGCCGTGCACACCTGCACGCTGGTCGAGCCCAAGGCGATGAACTCCGCCGCGTCACGCCAGGTGGCGATGCCACCGACCCCCGAGAGGGGCACGGTGATGCGCGGGTCGCGCGCGAGTGCCGCCACCATGTGGAGCGCGATCGGCTTGACCGCTGGCCCGCAGTAGCCGCCGTTGGTCGAGCGCTTGCCCACCACCGGATAGGGCACGAACTTGTCGAGGTCGACACCGATCAGGCTCTTGATGGTATTGATGAGCGAGAGTCCGTGCACGCCCGCCTCGACCGCGGGGACGCCGGCCTCGAGGATGTCGCCGATGTTGGGTGTGAGCTTGATGAGCACCGGCACTGTCGAGTACTCGACCGCCCAGCCCGCCACGGTC
>JBGPXY010000121.1:0-8704 GCA_041492985.1 Candidatus Eiseniibacteriota bacterium | reverse complement strand
ATCGCCCTGGGCATGTGGCTCGGCGTGTCGGCAGCGCGTGCGTCGATCGTCAAGCCCGCGGCGGCGATCCACACCGCCAGCGCCCGCCACCATGTCGCCCATCGCCATCATCGGCATGCGCAGGCGGCTTCGCTGAGCGAGAATCGCCTCGCGCCGCGGCCGTCGCAGACCACGCCGCCTCCGACTCCCGCGCGGCCGCGGTCTCATCACAAGGCGACCCTCCCCTCGCTCGTCCACGACACGCGTCACGCGCACGGCTCCAAGGCCGGTGCGAGGCACGCGGCGGTGCCGGCGGCCAGCGGGGCGCTGCTCTCGCACGCGGCGTGCGCGCTCGATGCCCGTCAGAACGTGAGGCCCGATGCCCGTGAACATCCGGTGACCAGCGGACGGGGGCCGCCGCGCGGCAGCCCGATCACGCCCTTTGGCGATCGTCCTTCCCCCGCTTTCGTCTCCGCTTCCGCTCCCGCCGCCTCCGCTCTCGCCTTCGACGCCCATCCCGGCGCGTCCGCTTCTTCCGATTCCCCGGCCCGCCCGTCCGCACACTCCGACCGCCCTCACTGCGCCTTCCCTTCGCGCCGGCGGTCCGGGCCAGCGGTCCTTCGATGTGTTCTGTCCCCGAGGTCGGCCCCTGGTCGCCTCCGTGCCGTTCGCCGCGAGGGCGCGACGGCACGATTCATCATGCCCTCGAACGGAGGTTCTCCATGTCTCGCATGAAGTCCGTCCTCGGCATCGCGCTCGCGCTCGGCCTCGTGTCCGCGCAGCTGGCGTTCGCGCAGGGTGGTACCGCCACCACGACCGACACCAAGACGACCACGGCGCCGGCCAAGGCCGCTCCTGCCGCGAAGGCCGCGGCGATGGCGAAGGTCGACATCAACTCGGCGAGCGCGACCGATCTGGCGAAGCTGCCGGGCATCGGTGACGCCATCGCCGACAAGATCATCGCCGCGCGCCCGTTCAAGTCGAAGAACGAGCTGGTCTCGAAGAACATCCTGACGAAGAAGGTCTATTCGAAGATCTCGTCGCGCATCGTCGCCAAGCAGGCGATGTCGGCCGGCAAGTAGCGCCGGTCCGGCTCCACCACCGGCGGACGCAGGGAGCGCGCCCGGTGAACACGGCACGCCGCGGGTCGAATGGCCTGCGGCGTTCGCCGTTCCCGCCCATCTTGCCCGCGCACGTCCCGCGCCCTACCTTGGTGCCGCCCTGCGCCGTCCGCACACCCCGGGAGTGCCGCCCATGTCCGAACAGATCCTGCTCGCCGAAGCCGACGGCGTGGCCACCCTCGTGCTCAACCGTCCGGATCGGCTCAACGCCTTCGCCGACGACATGCGCGACGAGTTCGCCACCGCCCTCGAGACCATCGCCGCGTGGCCCGGCGTGCGCGTGCTGGTGATCACCGGCGCGGGACGAGCCTTCAGCGCCGGCGGGGACGTGGCGTTCATGGTGCGCCTGAAGGAATCCGGCGCCGGGTTCAACGGCCTGGCGCCGCTGGTCGGCGCCGGCGGTCGGGCGATCGCGCGACTGGTGTCGCTCCCGTTCCCGACCATCGCGTGCGTCAACGGTCCTGCCGCCGGCGGTGGCTGCAATCTCGCACTCGCCTGCGACCTGCGCATCGCCTCGGACCGCGCGAGCTTCGGCCAGGGTTTCGTGCGGATCGGTCTGCACACCGACTGGGGCGGGACCTATTTCCTTCCGCGCCTCGTCGGCGTCTCGAAGGCGCTCGAGCTGTGCTGGCTCGGCGACATGGTCGAGGCGGCCGAAGCGCTGCGGATCGGGCTCGTCAACCGCATGGTGCCGCACGATCGCCTGACCGAGGAGACGCGCTCGCTCGCCGCGCGCCTGGCGGCCGCACCCCAGGCCAGCGTTCGCGCGGCCAAGCGCAACCTGCGCGCTTCGGCGGGGCGCACGCTCGAGGAGTGTCTCGACGCCGAATTCGAGGCGCAGGCGGTGTGCTGGGCCAGCCCGGACTCCGGCGAAGGCGTGCGCGCGTTCGTCGAGAAGCGAGCCCCGGTGTTCGGCGCGGCGAGCGATGTCGGGGACACCGCGCCGTCGGCCGCCGCGCGGCGCTTCGAGTAGTGGAGGCGGATCGGCGCGCCCGGCTCGCACGGACGCCTGGCCGGGGCCGCGGGTGCACGGCGGCGGCCATCGCGCTCCTGATCCTCGCGGGCTGCGGCGGTGCCCAAGCCCCGAGCCCCGCCCCGCAGGCGCGCGGCGAGAGCAACGCCGCCGCATCGGACACGGCGGGCCGCGCGGTGGTGGAGCCGCCGCCCCCCACGCGACGAGCGCCGTCCTACCGCTCCGTGGCGATCACGGGAGCGAGGCGGCTTTCCCGGCTCGGCAAGTCGCTCGGCGTCGAGCGTCTGACCACGGTGCTCAAAGTGAACCGGGTGGATCTCACGTTCGTGCACCCGCGCGACACGCTGTCGGTGCCGGACTCGTCCACGATGGCGCTCGATTCGATCCCCCGGATGCTCGCCCTCGCTCCATTTCCGTTGCGACTCGAGGTGCCGCACGCGCCGGCGAAGCTGCTGTTCGTCTCGCTGCGCGTCCAGGCGTTCGCGGCCTATGACAGCGGCAGGTTGACGCGCTGGGGGCCGACCAGCACCGGGCGCGAGACGCTCCAGACGCCGGTCGGGCTCTACCACGCGAACTGGAAGGCCCGCGAGCGCACCAGCACCTTCAACGAGGAGTGGCTGCTCAAGTGGTACATCAACCTCGAGAGCTTCCTCGGCATCTCCCTGCACCAGTTCGAGCTTCCCGGCCATCCCGCCAGCCACGCCTGCGTGCGGTTGATGGAGGACGACGCGATGTGGCTCTACGACTGGGTGGAGCAGTGGAGGATCGGCGCGGACCCACGCGTGATCGTGCGGCACGGGACGCCGGTGGTGATCTTCGGTCGCTACGCGTACCACGAGCCTCCGCCGTGGCATCGACTCGGCCGGGATTCTACGGCGACCCACGTGACCCCGACCGAGATCGACGAAGCCCTGGACCTCTACCTCCCGCCGGTCAGGGCTTCCGGGCCCGCACCTTGACCGAGACCACCGCCGTGAACGCCTCGTGCTCGGCGGAGCCCTCGGGCAACGCGCCGCGGCCCACCTCGTAGCGCCCCTCGCTCAGCACCTCGACGTCGGCGAAGCCCGCGGCGCGCATCATGCCGAGGTAGTCCTCGCGCAGCGACGCGCCGGCGACGCAGCCCACGTAGAGATCGACGTTCTTCTCCAGCTCGGGCGTGAGCGGGCGCGTGAGCACCAGGTCGCTCACCAGCATGCGGCCGCCCGACCGAAGCACGCGGAGCGCCTCGCGGAACACCTGAGGCTTGTCGGGGGAGAGGTTGACCACGCAGTTCGAGATGATGAGGTCGACGCTCGCGTCCGACACCGGCAGGTGCTCGATCTCGCCGAGCCGGAACTCGACGTTCGTGGCGGCGCTCTTCGCAGCGTTGGCGCGCGCGCGCTCGATCATCGAGGGGGTCATGTCGACACCGATGACGCTCCCCGTCGGGCCCACCTCACGGGCCGCGAGGAAGCAGTCGATGCCGGCCCCCGAGCCCAGATCGAGCACGGTCTCGCCGGCCCTGGCCTGCGCGAACGCGAGCGGGTTGCCGCAGCCGAGGCCCAGATTCGAGCCCTCGGGGATGCTGGCGGTCTGCTCGGCGGTGTAGCCGAGCTGGTCGAGGACGGCCGTGTCGCCGCTGCAGCAGCCGGTGGCGCAGCACCCCGGGTCCTTGCCCTCGGCGATCGCTCCGTACTTCTCCCGTACCACGACGCGGACATCGGTGGATTCGCTCATGACACTCCGTCCCTTCCCGGGGGCTTACAGCCCGCCGATCAATTCCTGCACGCGCTTCACGGCCTTCGGGTTGACGCAGTAGCAGACGCGCGGACCGTCCACCTCGCCCTGGATGAGGCCCGTCTCCTTCAGGACCTTCAAATGCTGGGAGACGGTCGCCTGGGCGAGGGGCAATCCGCTGACGATCTCGCCGCACACGCATTCACCGTGCGCGATCAACCGCCTCAGGATGGCGACCCGCGCCGGGTGGGCGAGCGCCTTCGCCAGTCGGGCCAGCTCCGCGTCGCTGGTACTCGGCGCGGACGAGGTCCGCCCAGCTCGCCTCCCACGGGAGAAGGCTGGAATGGTCGGGGTCATGTGTCCTCCAATCGTTCATCGCCAATATACGATGAGACCGATGGCGAAAGGAAGCATTATTTTTTTTCGGGGGCCCCGCCGGGAGGTGGGTGGCCGGGCGCCGCACCGGCGTTGACGCTGCTCCGGGGCGGTCCCTATAATCCGCGCTCCTTCAACACGCACCTTCGCGGCCGGTCCCCCTCGCGGGCCGGCGCGCTCGCACACCCTCATCCGGAGACCGCCATCATGGAAGCCACCAAGACCAAGCTCGTCGACTACCGCGTCAAGAACGGCGTCGCGTGGATCGAGCTGACCGACCCGCCGGCCAACACCTACACGTTCGAGATGATGCGTGACCTCGACGAGGCGATCCTGACGGCGCGGTTCGACGAGGCGGTGCACGTGCTCGTGCTGCGCGGGGCGGGGGAGAAGTTCTTCTGCGCGGGCGCCAACATCAACATGCTCAAGACGGTCAACCCGACCTTCAAGTACTTCTTCTGTCTGCACGCCAACGAGACGCTCAACCGGCTCGAGCACACGCCCAAGCTGGTGATCGCCGCGCTCAATGGCCACACCGTCGGCGGCGGGCTCGAGATCGCGATGGCGGCCGACCTTCGCATCGCCCGCAAGGGCGCCGGCAAGGTCGGGCTGCCCGAGGTGACCCTGGGCGTGCTGCCGGGCACCGGCGGCACCCAGCGCCTGGCGCGGCTCATCAACAAGAGCACGGCGATCGAGCTGATGGTGACCGGCGAGACGTTCGACTTCGAGCGCGGCAAGGAGCTCGGCATCATCAATCAGATCTGGGAGACGGGGACCGGCGAGGAGTTCATCGAGAAGATGCAGAAGTACGCCGAGCAGTTCTGCCCGCCCAACAAGGCCGCCAAGGCCGTGGGACGCATCAAGCGCTCGGTCCAGTCCGGCAGCGAGATCCCGTTCGAGTCGGCGCTGGCCGTCGAGCGCGAGCTGCAGCAGCAGCTCTTCCAGAGCGAGGACGCCAAGGAAGGGCTCGCCGCCTACGTCGAGAAGCGCAAGCCCAACTTCTCGGGCCGCTGACCACGGAACACCGCAGCACATGGGGCCGCGCGACCGCACCGTCGCGCGGCCCCGTCCGTTCCCACCGCGCGCGGCTCGCGAAACCCTGCGCTATAGTCGCACGATGAACGTGCGACATCTGCGACCCATGGGGGTGCGGCTGCTCGTCGCCTGCGCGCTCGCCGTCCCCTCTCGCGTCGGCGCGGCGCCGCCAGGCCCCGGCGTCGCGCCGAACGTCGCCGTGCGGCAGGACAGCGTCCCTCCCGAGTCCGAGCCCGCGCCGCTGCTCATCCCCGGGCGACCGAGCCCCGGCGACAGCACCCTCCGCAACCCGGCGCAGCGAGCCAGGGACGCGTACACGCTCGGGCGCCAGCTCGAGACGAACGGGGCACCCGGAGCGGCGATCGTGTCTTACCGCAACGCGGTCCGCTTCGACCCGAAGATCCCGGACGCCAACTACCGGATGGCGATGCTGTTCCTTACCCGAGACCAGGTGGGAGAGGCGGCGAAGTGCCTGGCCGCGGAGGTGGAGCATCATCCGGAGGACCGTGACGCCATCCGACAGCTTGGCGTGTGCCTCGCGCGTCTCGGCGAGACCGAGCGCGCCATCCAGCACCTCGAGCGCCTGACGCGGCGCGCGCCGGAGGAGGGCGCCAACTGGCAGGCGCTCGGGTTCGCCTATCTCGCGGCGCGCCGTCCGCGCAACGCCGAGACCGCGCTGCGCCACGCCCTCCGCCTGCCGCCGACCACCGTCGATGAGCTGCGCGATCTGGGCGCCGCCCTCGGCGCTCAGGGTCGTGCCGCGGAGGCGCGCACCCAGTATCGGCGCGCGCTGGAGCTGGATCCCCGCGATCCGTCGACGTGGGTCAACCTTGGGAACCTCGAGCACCGGGCGGGGCGCCGCGACAGCGCCCTCGCATGCTACCGGCGCGCCGAAGCGGGGGATTCGAGCTTCGCGCTGGCGCTGGAGGCGCAGGCCCGGCTCCTGCGCGAGCTGAAGCGCGATGCGCAGGCGATCGACGCCTACCGGCGCTGGCTCGACCACCATCCGGACCATCACGGTGCGCGCCTGGACGCGGTCCTCCTGCTCGACGCGATGGGGCGCGATGACGAAGCGCTGGCACTGGCACGCGAGGGCACCCACCAGGTCGTCGAATCCGGCCAGTCCCACGTGATCCTCGGCGTCGTGCTGCGCTCGCGTGGGGACACGCGCGGGGCACTTGCGGAGCTGCGTCGCGCCGAGACCCTCTTCCGCGGCAACGCCGCCGAGCAGGAGCGGGTTCGGAAGACGATCGCCGCCATGCGGGCGGCGGCGCCCGATTCCCTGCGAGGGTTGTTCGACGCCGACAGCGTTGCCGCGGGGGCGGCGAGGCGCTAGTCGGTGATCCCTTCCAGCCGCGGGGGCGAGGCCGTGGGTTCGGTCAGCCAGGTCGAGCGCGGGCGGGCCTCGCGACCCAGCAATTCCTCGACCTTCATGAGCATGTCACCGAGCACGAACGGCTTGTTGATGAAGGTCGTGTGGGGCTGACCGATGATCTCCGAGGCCAGCTCGCCCGGAGCGAAGCCGCTCATCACGATGACGCCGAGCGTGGCGTTGCCCCTGCGGATCGCGTTGAACAGGTCGACGCCGTTCATCCGCGGCATCAGGACATCGAGGATCACCGCCCGGAATGTGCCCGGGTGCCGGTGGAACAGCTCGAGTGCTTCGACCCCGTCCGCCGCGCACATGACCTTGTAGCCTTCGAGGGCGAGGAAGCGCTGCAGCAGGTCGCGCACGACCAGCTCGTCGTCGACCACCAGGATCCAGGACGCCCCATCGCTCGCGATGCCGCTCGATTCCGCGGGCGCGTGATGGAGCCGGAGCCAGTCCATGGCGCTCATGAGCACTCCTCGGTGGAACACCGGCCCAGGATGGGCCACCCGAGTTATCGGCAATCGCGTCCACCGGATTGACCCACGTCTGAAGCCTCCGGGATCGCCTTCGCCGCGCCCGGCCGCGCCCGGCCCGCGTTGCGCAGGGTGCCGCCATTCGTTAGATTCGATCCGCTTCTCTCCCCCCGTGTCCGCGACCGCGGAAGGACCCCGATGACCGATCCCCAGCGCACGCTCTTCCTCGCCGCACCGCGGGGCTTCTGCGCCGGAGTGGACCGCGCCATCGACATCGTCGACATGGCGCTCCAGGTGTACGGGACGCCGGTCTACGTGCGCCACGAGATCGTCCACAACCGTCACGTGGTGGACGACCTGCGCGGCCGCGGTGCCGTGTTCGTGAACGAGCTCTCCGAAGTGCCGCCCGGGGCGGTGGTCATCTTCTCCGCGCACGGGATTTCGCCGGCCATCCGCCGCGAGGCGAAGGACCGCGGGCTGCGGACGCTGGATGCCACCTGTCCGCTGGTCACCAAGGTCCACCTCGAGGCGCTTCGCTACGCGCAGCAGGGCTACAGCATCGTCCTGATCGGTCATCGCGGGCACGTCGAGGTCGAGGGCACGATGGGCGAAGCACCCGATGCCATCGTCCTGGTCGAATCCGTCGCCGACGTCGAGGCGCTCAACCTGCCCGACCCATCGCGCGTGGCCTACATCACCCAGACCACGCTATCGGTGGACGACGTGCGCACCATCGTCGAGGCCCTCAAGCGTCGCTACCCGGCGGTGCACGAACCCGCGAAGGCCGACATCTGCTACGCCACCCAGAACCGCCAGGACGCGATGAAGGAGCTGGCGCGTCGCTGCAGCGTGGTGCTGGTCGTGGGCGCGCCGACCAGCAGCAACGCGAATCGGCTGGTGGAGGTCGCGGCGGTGCTGGGCGCCTCGGCGCACCTGATCGAGGCGGCCGAGGACATCGAGGCGACCTGGCTCACCGGCGACGTCGGCATCACGGCCGGCGCCTCGACCCCCGAAGATGTCGTCCAGGCCTGCGTGCGACGTGTGTGCGAGCTGGGCGACTATCGAGTGGAGGAATTCCGCCTGCTCGAGGAGCGCGTCATGTTCCCGCTCCCCGGCGAGCTGCTGGCGGCCGCCACCGAAAAGGGCGTGGCGGTGGGAGCGGGCAACGAGCGCGCCGCGGCGCGCGTGAGCGGCGGCGAGATCCGCATCCGGCACCACTAGGCCGGCCGCCCGGTTCCCCGAGCAACCCCGACATGCTGACTCCGCACGCCCTGCTGGTCCCGACGCTGCCCACGCTGCTCGTCGACGAACACCGCCACCATCGCACCGAGATGCTGGTCGCGCTCGAGGCGCTGTCCGCCCGACTGCAGGCCGATGACCCCGAGATCGTGGTGGCGCTCAGCGCCCGCTGGGGGTCGGAGGGTCCGTTCCTGGTGGACGCCGGCAAGCGTCATCGCACGCTGACCGACTATCCGGGATTCGGCGTCGAGGTGCGCTACGACTGCCCGGGTCATCCCGAGCTGGCGCGTGCGCTGGTCACCGCCGGGGTCGCTGCGGGGGTGCGGGTCGCCGAGGTGAAGCGCGGCGTGGACAGCGGCATCACGGTGCCGCTCCACTTCCTGCTGCCTTCATCGCGACTCCCGGTGGTGCCGCTCTCGCT
>JBGPXY010000081.1:0-11222 GCA_041492985.1 Candidatus Eiseniibacteriota bacterium | reverse complement strand
CCCGATGATCGCCATCCACTCAAGCGACTCGCTCACCCCGAGGCCCTGGACCCCGGGACCCCTGACCGCACCCGGACAAAATCACTGCGGAGTTAGCCGGACAGAATCACTGCGTGACAACACCGGTGCCGCACCGTGTGGTGGAGCGGCCCGGGCACGGGTGATACGGTGCGGGCCTCGTCATGTCCAGCCTTGCCGCCGCCGCCCCTGCCGCCTCGGAGTCGCGGGTCGTGGATCCCGCCGACCGCCGATTCTGCCGTGCCGCGCTGCCGCGGGTCTCCCGGACCTTCGCGCTCAACACTCGCCTGCTCACCGGCACCCTCGGAGAGGCGGTGCGAATCGGATACCTCCTGTGCCGGGCCGCCGACGCGCTCGAGGATTCATGGCCCGGCGAGCCGCCGGCGATCCAGGATCGCTTCGACCGCTTCCAGAGGGCACTGTCGGGCGATCGGGAGGCGCTGGCGAGCCTCTCCGTGGAGGCGCGCGCTCTCGGCTCCGAGCGCATGGACCTCGGGCTGCTCGTCCAGCTCCCGCGCGTCCTGCGCGTGCGCGACGCGCTCCCCGCTCCACACCGCGAGGCGCTCTCCTGGGGGGTCGCAACACTGGCCGCCGGCATGGGCCGATACGCGGCGCGCGCCGCCGCGCGGCCCGCGGACGTCGCCTACCTCGACACCGAGGCCGAGCTCGACGATTACTGCTGGGTGGTGGCCGGCTGCGTCGGCGTGATGCTCACGCGGCTCTTCGCCGCGGAGTACGGCGCCGGCGACCTGTCCACGCACGAACGCCGTCTCACCGCCGCACCGCTCGTGGGCCGGGCGCTCCAGCTCACCAACATCCTGCTCGACTGGCCGACCGATGTCCGCCGTGGGCGCTGCTACCTGCCGGCGAGCTGGCTCGCCGAGGCGGGGATCACGCCGCGCGAGCTGGTGGACCACGCGATCCCCGGCGCGATCGCGGTGGCCCGGCGGCTCGAGTCCAAGGCACGCGAGGCGCTCGCGCGCGTCCCCGACTACCTCGACCTCATCCCGGCGCGACGGGTGCGCTACCGGCTCTTCTGCCTGTGGCCCGCGCTCTGGGCGCTGGCCTCGCTGCGCCACGCCGGACGGGACCCGGAGTTCCCCTGGGGGCCCCGCCGTCCGCGCCTTCCACGGGCGGAGGTCTGGGGGGCGGCGTTCAGCTCGACGCTGGCCGTGCACCACCGCGCCACGCTGCGCCGTCTCTACGCGCTCGCCGGACGCCCCGCGGCGGCGGCGCGCCGCGCCTGAGCGAAGGCTCTCCTACCCCACCTTCTCCGTGAACGCGGGCACGGCGCCCTGCGCCGCCTCCCGTGCCGCGATCATGCGCAACCGATTGGACACCCAGAAGGCTCCCGCGAGCAGCACCAGCGCCGACAGGCTGGTGGCGACCGGGGCACCCAGATGCTGGGCGATCCAGCCGCACAGCAGCGAACCGATCGGCGCCGTGCCGATGAACATGAACGTGTAGAGGCTCATGATGCGGCCGCGGAAGCGGTCCTCGGTGGTGAGCTGCAGCAGCGTGTTGGTGCTCGCCACGTACAGGATGAGGCCGAAGCCCGCAAGGAATCCCATCGCCAGCGTCAGCGGCAAGACGCGCGACCACGCGAACAGGCCCATGCCCACGCCCGCGCTGCCGAGGCCGATCAGCAGGTTGCGGCGCAGCGCCTCCCGGGTCAGCTGGCGCGTCATCACCACCGCCGAGAGCAACGAGCCGAGACCGAACGCCGACACCATCAGCCCGTACGCCCGCGCGTCGGCGTGCAGGATGTCGCGCGCGTAGACGGGCAGCAGCACCATGTACTGGAAGCCGAGGCCGGCGGTGAGCCCGAGCAGCAACAGCAGATTGCGGATCTGGCGCACGCCCAGCGCGTAGTCCACGCCCTCGCGCAGCGTCGAGAGCGCGCTCTTGCCGGTGCCCGCATCGGCGACATGCGGCGCCAGGTCCATGAGCAGCAGGGTCGCCAGCACCGCGAGGTACGAGACCGCGTTCACCCAGAAACAGGCGCCCTCGCCCGCGGTGGCCATGACCACGCCGGCCACGGCCGGCCCCAGCACGCGCGCGGCGTTGAACGCCGCGGAGTTGAGCGCGATGGCATTGGGCAGGTCCTCCTTGCCCACCATCTCGACCAGGAAGGACTGGCGCGCGGGCAGGTCGAACGAGTTCACCACGCCGAACGCGAGCGCCAGGCCGATCACCATCCACGGCTGCACCACTCCGAGGGTGACGACGGTGGCGAGCAGCGCCGCCTGGACGAGCGCCAGCGTCTGGGTGGTGAGGATCAGCCGGCGCTTGTCCATCCGGTCGGCGACCACGCCGGCCCAGAGCGAGAGGAACATCACCGGCAGGAACTGGGCGAAACCGAGCAGCCCGAGCATGAACGCCGAGCCGGTGAGACGGTGCATCAGCCAGCCCTGGGCGACGCTCTGCATCCACGTGCCGACCAGCGAGATCAGCTGGCCCCACCAGAATAGACGGAAGTTACGATGGGAGAGCGCGCGGAATCGGCTGGGGGGGTGTTCGCCGGGCGCGGGGCGGGACATACGTGACGCACGCTAGCACGGGCCGCCCGCGCGCGTCACGGCGAGCGTATCAGAGGCGCGATGACCGCGACGAACGGGGCAGCCATTGCTCCAGGGCATCGGCGAGCCACGCCGCTCCCGAGAGTGGATGCAGATGCGCGAGCCCCGGCGAGACCCGAGTCTGAGCACCCGGGATCCCTCGCGCCAGCTCGTCCGTGGCCGAGCGCGCCCAGGCGGTCTCGCGCTCGCCCACCACGAGAAGCGTCGGGACGCTGAGACGCGCCAGCTCGGCGCGCGTGTCGTGCGCGAACGCCAGCCGCAGGCTGTTCCGTGCCACCGCCAGCGGCACGCGGCGGATGGCGTGGCGGACTAAGACGAGGATCTTCGCGTCGCAGCGCGCGTCGTAGACCCATCGCCCGCGCGCGGCCAGCCGGCGCGCGAGTGGCGCCGCCATCGACTCGGGGAGCCAGCGCTGCGAAGCGAGGACCAGCGACTGTTCGAGATAGCGCGTGCGCCAGTGGCCGCGGGTGCTGCCGAGGCGGGCGAAGCTGCTGCTGAGCACCAGCGCCGAGACCCGTTCCGGATGGGCCAGGGTCCAGCGTTGGGCCAGCGCACCGCCGAGCGAGTGGCCCAGGACCGTGGCCCGCCCGGGGGCGAAGGCGTCGGCGACCCGCTCGAGATCGCCGAGCAGCGCGTCCCAGGAAGGCGCTCCGGGAAAGCGGGCGCGCTGGTCGAAGGTGACCACTGTGAAACGCGGCGCGAGGCGCCACGCGATGGCGACCCAGGCCTCCTTGTAGCCCGGCAACGGCGGCAGGAGCAGGATCGGTGGGCCCTCGCCCATCACCACCACTTCGGTCGTGCCACCCTCGAGGTCGAACGAGCGCGGTGACCATCCAGCGAGCCACTCCGGCTCCACGCACCGCTCCCATCCGTGACCGAGCGACTCGGCGACCGGGTCCATGATCGGGCCATGATAGGCTGGCGACCGTGAGCGAGCCCAACGGATCTCGGCCACGGTGAACACCGACGTCCGTCGCTTTCCCGCCGGCTTCCTGTGGGGTACGGCGACCTCTGCCCACCAGGTCGAGGGCGCCAACCGCTTCAACGACTGGTGGCGGTTCGAGCAGCGGCCCGGCGTCATCGCCGACGGCACGACCAGCGGTGCCGCGTGCCGGCACTACCAGCGCTTCGACCAGGACTTCGCCCTCGCCGCCGCGGACGGCCACAACGCGCACCGGCTGTCGTTCGAGTGGAGTCGCATCGAGCCCGAGCGCGGCCGTTTCGACCCCGCGGCCGTCGCGCACTACCACGCCGTCCTCGAGTCGCTGCGCCGCCACGGCCTCGAGCCCATCGTCACGCTGCACCATTTCACCAGCCCGCTGTGGATCGCCGATCGCGGCGGCTGGGAGAACCGGGAGACCATCGATCGCTTCACCGAGTTCGTCCGCTTCTGTGCGCGCGAATACGGCGGCGAGGTGGACTGGTGGTGCACCGTGAACGAGCCCGAGGTGTACGCCTTCCGGGCCTACTCCGAGGGTCGATGGCCGCCGGCCCGCCGCGACCTCGGCGCGGCTCTCGCCGTGATGGCCAACCTGCTCGAGGCCCACGGTCGCGCCTACCGAGTCCTCCATGCCGAGGACACACGCGACGCGAACGGCGACGGTCGCGCGGTGTGCGCCGGCTTCGCCAAGAGCTGGGTGCAGCTCGAGCCGCTCCGGCCCTGGTTCCCGCTCGATGCGATCCAGGCGTCCATCGAGAACGAGGCGTTCAACGGCGCGGTGGCACGGGCGGCGGTGACCGGCGAGATCCACCTCGCCGTCCCGGGGGCGCGTGCGGTGCATCGCGCGCCGCCGGAGCTGCGCGGGAGCCTCGACTACTTCGGCCTCAACTACTACACGCGCTGGAAGGTCCGCTCCCTCGCGCGGGAGCCGCACGTCGCGCGTCGCGGCGCGCCGCTCACCGACCTGGGCTGGGAGATCCACCCGCTGGGATTTGAACAGGCGCTGGTCGCGGCCGGCGCGGCAGGCGTGCCGGTGCTTGTGACCGAGAACGGCTTCGCCGACGATGCCGATTCGCTGCGGCCGCGCGCGCTGGTCGAGTACCTGCTCCACATGGCGCGCGCGATCGAGCGCGGCGTGAAGGTGATCGGCTACCTGCACTGGTCACTGCTCGACAACTTCGAGTGGTCCGACGGCTTTCGACCCCGCTTCGGGCTCTACCGCGTCGACTTCGAAGACCCCGAACGACCGCGCCGCCCCCGGCCGAGTGCCGCGCTCTACGCGCGGATCGTGCGCGCCAACGCGATCGATGCCGCGCTGGCGGCCGAGGTGGGGCTTGCGCTGTAGCCGGGCGCCCCGATGCTTGCCGGCGCCCGCGTCCGTGCGGAGTCCCTCCTGCCGCGCGCCGCGGCCCGCGCCGCTATTTCGTCTTCGTTCCCGCCGGCGGTGCCGTCGGCGCTGACGCGGCGGCGGCAGCCTGCGCGTCGGCCTCGGTCACGCGCTTCAGATTCGCGAGCCCCGATTCAAAGTCCCCTCCCTCCATCTTGTCCATGCTCACGAACAAGCACATCGCCTTGGACATGAAGTTGTGGTTGCCGTCCAGGGACCAGGTCACACGCGTGCTCTGGCCGTCGGGGACCAGCGCGAGGGTGGCGGTGGAGACGGACTGGAACGGCTTGATAAACTCGAGCTTGAACACCACGCGCTGGTTCGGCTGCGCTTCGGTGATGGTCATGCGGCCCTCGCCCACCTTGGCGCTGCCTGCCCAGCCGTACGAAGCGCCCGGGCCCGCGCCCGGGCCCACGAACGTCCGCTTCATCTGCGGATCCAGCTTCTCCCAGGGTGACCACTCGGTCCACCGATGGAGATCATCGATCGTGGCGAAGACGATGTCGTTCGGCGCCGCGATGCTCGTCGAACGCTCGACGTGATACGTGTTCGGCCGGGTGGCGACGAACCCGAGGAAACCGAGGATGATGACCAACAGCGCGATCAGGACCTTCTTCATCGTGCGCCTCCGGTGACAGTGCTCGAGGGTCGGCGCTGCAGCCCCGACAGTAGTACATTTTCCCCCCGCGAGGCCATGCAGGCGGTGGGAGCCGAGCAGCCGCGAGTTTGAGGTTGGACCTGCCCTGGGTTACCTTCCCCGCTCCAAAGGAGTCCCTCCCATGTGCCCGCTCTGCAAACCACACGATGGCAAGCCATGCACGCTCAAGGAGCAGCCGGACGGGCACATCGTCTGCTCCTGCGGCCTGCACTCCTGGCCCAACTCGGGGGTGCTGGAGGAGACCTGCCGGCGGATGAGCCTCACCATCACCGGCCAGATCCACACCTGGACGCAGAGCTACTGAGGCGTCCGCAAGCGATCCCGGCCCCGTCGGGGGCCGATTGTCGCCGCCCCTGCCGCTGCGCTATCTTCGGGGCCGCGTCAGCGCCCGCTGGAGCCCGCCATGCCCCGCACGCCATCCCAACCCCTCGAGAATCTGCAGCGTGAGGTCGAACGGCTGTTCCACGACCTCGTCTACCACGGACATCCGTCGGCCCATTTCGCCGAGCAACCGTGGGTGCCCCCCGCCGACCTGGTGGTCTCCGAGTCATCGGCGCGGGTCATCCTCGAGCTGGCGGGCGTGCCGCGTGGGAACGTGCGTGTGCGCCTGCGCGGCCGCGTCCTCGAGGTGAGTGGGCGGCGCACGCCGCCGCAGGAGCCGGCTGGCGCCCACTACCATCGGGCCGAGATCTACTTCGGCGAGTTCACCCGGGTGATCGAGCTGCCGTGGGAGGCCGACGAGGCGAGCGTCACCGCCACCTACCGCGACGGGATGCTCGAGATCCACCTCCAGCCGAGCCTGGCGCCGCGGCTGACCGACGTGCCGATCCGCGAGCGCACGCCATGATCGTTCGCACCGGCTTTCCGGAGCGTCGGGGGCGCGACTGATGCCCGGCCGCAGTCGGCGGATCCGGGTGGGCGATGAACCCGAGGGACCGAGTACCATCACCGGACCCCGCGTGGTGCGCGTGTTGCCGGTGCGCGACACGGTTGTGTTCCCGTACGGCATCGTGCCCATCGGTGTCGGGCGCGAGAAGGGCGTGCGCCTGCTCAACGACGCGGTCGTCGGCGACCGCACGATCGCGGTCTTCATGCAGCGCGAGGACACCGAGGACCCCGCACCGGCCGACCTGCACGGCGTGGGGACGATCTGCCAGGTATTGCGGATGGTGCGGCTTCAGGACGGCCAGCTCTCGGCCATCCTCCAGGGCGTGGCCCGCGTGCGGCTCGAGGAGACCGCGGCGCTGGAGCCCTACATCACCGCCCGGGTCGCGCCGCTCGCGGACGTCGAGCTGGACGACGTCGAGACGGAAGCGCTCGCCAAGACCCTGCTCGACCAGCTGGAGAAGGTCGTCGGACTGTCCCCCGAGCTGGCGGCCGAGGCCGTCACCACCGCGCGCGCCCAGACCTCGGCCGGTCGTGTCGGCGATTTCGTCGCCTCCCTGCTCGATCTGCCGCCCGACGACCGCCAGCGCCTGCTCGAGACCGTGGACGTCAAGCAGCGACTCAAGACGCTGAACGACATCCTCGCCCGCGAGCTGCAGGTGCTCGAGGTGGGCCGGCAGATCCAGGAGCAGGTGCGCGGGAAGCTCGACGAACGCCAGAAGGAGTTCGTGCTGCGCCAGCAGCTCGAGGCGATCCAGAAGGAGCTGGGCGAGGGCGACGACACGCAGCGTGAGCTCGAGGAGCTCAAGGCGCGGATCGAGAAGGCGCAGATGCCTCCCGAGGTGCGCAAGGAGGCCGATCGCGAGCTGGCGCGACTCGGACGCATCCCGCCGCAGGCCCCCGAGTACACGGTCGCGCGCACCTACCTCGAATGGCTGTGCGACATGCCGTGGGCGGTCGCCACCGAGGACGACCTCGATCTCAAGCACGCGCGCACAGTGCTCGACGAGGATCACTACGGCCTCGAGAAGATCAAGGAGCGCATCCTCGAGTACCTGGCGGTGCGCCGGTTCAAGCGCGACGCCCGCACGCCGATCCTGTGCTTTGCGGGTCCGCCCGGCACCGGCAAGACCTCGCTCGGACAGTCGATCGCCCGGGCGCTCGGTCGCAAGTTCGTCCGCCAGTCGCTGGGCGGCGTACGAGACGAGGCCGAGATCCGCGGACACCGCCGCACTTACATCGGCGCGCTGCCGGGCAACATCGTCCGCGGCATCCGCCGTGCCGGATCGCGCAACCCGCTCTTCATGCTCGACGAGATCGACAAGCTGGGCGCCGATTTCCGCGGTGATCCCGCGAGCGCGCTGCTCGAGGTGCTGGATCCGGCGCAGAACCACGCGTTCATGGACCACTATCTCGACGTGCCCCTCGATCTCTCGCAGGTGCTGTTCGTCACCACCGCCAACTATCTCGACCCGGTCCCGCCGGCGCTCCGCGACCGCATGGAGGTCATCGAGCTGACCGGCTACACCGACGCCGAGAAGCTCGAGATCGCCAAGCGCCATCTCATCCCGCGCATCATCCGCGAGAACGGCCTCGAGACCCTCGGCCTCACGATCGAGGACGCGGCGATCCTCAAGGTGGTACGGGAATACACCGGGGAGGCGGGGCTCCGGAACCTCGAGCGCGAGTTGGCCAGCCTGATGCGCCGCACCGCCAAGCAGGTCGCCGAGGGTGGTGATCCGCCGCGCGTCATCACCGCCGCGCGCGTGCGCGTGTTGCTGGGCCCGGAGCAGTACATGAGCGAGACGGTGACGCGCATCGACGAGCCGGGCCAGGCGCTCGGTCTCGCCTGGACCCCGGTCGGAGGCGAGGTGCTCACCGTCGAAGCCACCATCATGCCGGGCGCGAAGCAGCTCCAGCTCACCGGCCAGCTGGGGGACGTCATGAAGGAGTCGGCGCAGGCCGCCCTCTCGTGGATCAGGGCCCATGCCGCCGACCTCGGCATCGACCCCGCGTTCTTCGACAACGCCGACATCCACCTGCACCTGCCGTCCGGCGCCATCCCCAAGGACGGTCCGTCGGCGGGTATCACGCTGTGCACGGCGCTGGTGAGCGCGCTCACCGGCCGCAAGGTGCGGTCGGGGATCGCCATGACCGGCGAGATCTCGCTGCTCGGCCGGGTGCTGCCGATCGGCGGGCTCAAGGAGAAGGTGCTCGCCGCCCATCGGGCCGGCATCCACACGGTCATCATCCCGGCGGAGAACCAGAAGGACCTCGAGGAGATCCCGGTCGAGATCCGCGCGCATATGATCTTCGCCCCGGTCGACCGGGTCGCGCAGGTGCTGATGCTGGCCCTCGAGCCCGAGGCGCCGAACCTGGTGCCTGCGCCCCCGCCCGGCTCCGTGACCGAGGCGGGCCGGATCGAGAGCGTCGTCGCACGCCCGGGGACGCGCGCGCCACGCGGCGAGCGACCCGGTCTCACTACTCGTTAGCGGCCCGGCGACACTCCGCGTCTGCCGCCGGCTTGCGAACCCAGCCTGTCTTGGACGAACACCAGAACGTCCGTCAGGGTGGGATCCGAATCTCGGGCCGACTGCGAAACTCTCGTGAGCGCTCGGCGGCTCTCTGCAAGATCGCCACGTGCCGCCGCGATGAGCGCCGTGTGGGCGTAGTAGGCGGGATCGGACAGGCCGGCGTCTCGTGCCTTGAGCAGAGTGTTCTGGGCCTGACCAAGATGCCCGAGCTGGACCTGCAGCCGGATGAGAGCCACCCAGGCGATGGTCTGCGTGGGATCCAGGATCGTGGCGCTCTCCAAGGCGTGCTCCACCTCGACCCAGCGACGCTTCCGATTCAATTCCACCGCTTCCCTGATCAGCGCTGCCGCAGCAGCGCGCTCGGCAAGCCCTGACTGCGCATAGAATTTGCGAGCGAGATCGAACTGCCCGGTCAGTGAGTACGCGGAAGCGAGCGCCAGTCCTCGCTCTGCAGATGGGGCGAGCTGGTAAGCCCGCTCGTACTTGCTCACGGCCTGATCGGTGTGGTTAAGCTGTCGCAGCGCGGTGGCATGGTCGCCGAAAACAGCCGCACGGGCGAGTCGCGCCGTCACCGTTTCCGACCCACGTAGCTGCCCTGCCTCGTCGATCTCGGTCGCTGTAGCCAGCTCGCTCAGGGCGACGTCCGGGCGACCCTTCTCGAGCCAGTGTTCGCCCAGGTCCGACGCGACATCCCACCTGACTCGCGCCGAATCTTTCCGGGGCATCGGTAGCCCGATGAACATGGCCCCGACCAAGAGCATGGCTCCCGATCGGGCGAGTTGCGGCCAGGAATGATGTTTCAAGGATCTTGCCACGACGTCCATACCGGCGACGGCCAGTAGTGCCACGCCCGGCACCAGGTGCAGTCGATAGCGATCCGTCACGAAGAAGGGGGCGATGCTCGCGGTCAATATCAGGACGTATCCGACGACGAACCGACCCGTGGGCCCCTTCGACCACATCGCTCCCCACCCTGCGAAGGCCAGTACGCCCAGGAACAGGAAGGTCCCAACAGCGGGCAGGCCGATGGGGCCGAGGGCGGCGCGGAACAGTTCGATGCTCTCGATCTGCCCATACTCTCGCCGGTTCCAGAACATGCAGACCTTCTGGACCGCGAGTCGGGCCGCTCGAGCGGGATTCTCGGACGCGAATGCCAACGCCTGACGAGCCCAATGGTTCGAGCTCTGCGATGGACTGAGGTCGAGTCCGTAGGTCGACCGCAGGTAGGCCCGGCCGTCCCCGACCGCGCCGCCGTCGGCGGATCGATCGCCGAACGCCGGGCCGGAATCTATCGTTCCGGTCGTGACCACGAAGCTCCCGGTCGCCTCCGGGTTGTTCCCGACATACAGGTTGTAGCCCAGGTTGTAGGTGAATGGAATCCACTCTCCGGAAACCACCCGATTGTGGATGATGCTCGGAATCATCGTGGTGACGCATGCGGCCACCACCAGGCCGACGCGTCTCACGGATCGCCACGTCCGGCCGGTTGCGCTGTGAATCGCCAGGGCGACCGGGATCACGAGTAGGGTCGCTGTCGCCCGCCCCTGCGCCAGTACGCCGATCACGATCCCGAGACCAGTAAGCGTCGCGACCCTGGGTGCATGCCAGTCGGTCCGAACGACGAGCCACAGCAGCAACGCCTCCAGACAGAACAACAGCGACTCCATCAACACCTGGCCGTCGAAGAAGACTGCCATCTCGTATCCTGCGAGGAGGAGTCCCACAGCGGCGCCGAGCAGCGGTGTCGTCAGTCGCCTGGCGGCATCGGCGATCAGAACGACGGCCGCGGCCCCCCAAAGCGCCTGTACATGGAGCACCGCTCCTACAGAGTCCCCGAACGCCGCACGAAGCCCGACGAGGACGTAGGGATAGAGTGGACCGAAGAAGAAGGGATTCTTCCCGGACAGGCCGTCGTGAAGCAGGGAGCCGGCCCATTCCCAGTAGATCCTGGCGTCCGCGTTCAGGCTTCCGGAGAGTGGGCTCCGCGCCAGGCGCTCGAGGAAGAACAGACGCCAGGCCCAGGAGATGAGGAACAACGACGCGAGGACACCCGGCCAGAATCGAGCCAACCGATCCTGCTCGTGATCTGGGAAAACGACGAGTCGCGTGCAGCTACCCCCGGCCCGAGGCTTCATGAGCGGCCTCGTGCGTCGCGTTCAGCCCTCGGCACCCGCCGGCTCTCCGGCGAACCACAGCACAATCGGCGCCGCCAGACGCTGGT
>JBGPXY010000193.1:0-4983 GCA_041492985.1 Candidatus Eiseniibacteriota bacterium | reverse complement strand
CTCGAGGGCAGCGTCCTTCTCGATGTGCTTGCGGAATTCGTCGAGCGTGGTGGCCCCGAGGCACTGCAGCTCGCCGCGCGCCAGCGCCGGCTTGAGCATATTGGAGGCGTCGATCGCGCCCTCCGCCCCGCCCGCGCCGACGATGGTGTGGAGCTCGTCGATGAAGATCACGGTGTCCTTCGACTCCCGGATCTCATTCATGACCGTCTTGAGCCGCTCCTCGAACTGGCCGCGGTACTTGGTGCCCGCCACCACCGCCGCGAGGTCGAGCGTGACGATGCGCTTGTTCTTGAGGCTCTCCGGCACCTGACCCGAGACGATCCGCTGGCCGAGGCCCTCGGCGATCGCGGTCTTGCCCACGCCGGGCTCGCCGATCAGCACCGGGTTGTTCTTCTTGCGCCGTGAGAGCACCTGGATGACGCGCTCGATCTCCTTCTCGCGTCCGATGACCGGGTCGAGCTTTCCCTCCCGCGCGAGCTGGGTCAGGTCGCGGCCGAACTGGTTCAAGGCCGGGGTCTCGGGGCGTTCCTCACGCTCCGTGCCGCCGGTCGCGGACGGCGTGCCTCCCAGGAGCTTGAGCGTCTCCTCGCGCACCCGCTTGCGGTCCACGCCCAGCTCGAGCAGCACCTTGGCCGCCACTCCTTCACCCTCGCGGATCAGACCCAGCAGCAGGTGTTCGGTGCCGACGTAGTTGTGGCCCAGCGAGCGCGCCTCCTCCACCGCCAGCTCCAGCACGCGCTTGGCGCGGGGCGTGAAGGGGATCTCGCCGATGGTCATGGTGCCGCCCGAGGCGCTCACCATGTTCTCGACCTCCTGGCGGATGCGGTCGAGGTCCAGCCCAAGGTTGTTGAGCACCGTGGCAGCGATGCCCTCACCCTCGCGGATGACGCCGAGCAGCAGGTGCTCGGTGCCGATGTAGTCGTGCTGAAGCCGGGCGGCCTCTTCGCGCGCCAGGTAGATGACCTTACGGACCCGCTCGGTGAATTTGTCGTGCATGTTCGATGGCTCCATCCGGCGGAGGGCCCGAGGGCCGTCCGCGCCTTTGGCTCGCTCTTCCCTTGCGGCGCCCCCATCCTACCCGAAACGGGGCGCCACGGTTTCCGGGCCGCGGCCCGCTCGCGCGGGCCCCCGGTCAGGCCGCCCGGCCTGTCCGGCTATGGACTGTCCGCGGGACCCGCCTCGCGCGCGGCCAGAGTCAGCCGATCGCGGACGAGTTGGGCGCGGTAGACGTTTCGTTCCGCCAGCGTCAGCTCGCCCCCGTGGGCGCGCTGGAGATGGGCGGGTTGCGTGAGCACCAGCAGCTCGTTGACCACCTGCAACGGGCACAGACCCGGCAGACCGAGCGATACCCCGAGCCGCACCGCCGAGCACAGGTTGATGACCTCCTGCGAGGAGATCGAGCGACAGTACCGCAGCATGCCGTAGGCACGCCACACCTTGTCCTCGGTCTGGACCCGGGCGTCGCGCACCAGCCGCTCGCGGGCGCGCTCCTCGGTCTCGATCACCTGGCGGGTGACGCGCTCGAGGCTCTCGATCGAGTCGCGCTCGCTCTGACCCAGCGTGGTCTGGTTCGAGACCTGGAACAGGTTGCCCATCACGTCGCTGTGCTCGCCGTAGAGGCCGCGCACGTTGAGACCCACCTGCATGATGCTCTTGAGCACCTTCTGGATCTCCTGGAGCAGCACCAGCGCCGGCAGGTGGATCAGGACCGAGGCCCGAAGCCCGGTGCCGGTGTTGGTCGGGCACGAGGTGAGGTAGCCGATCTCGTCCGAGAACGCGAAGTCGAGCGACTGGCCCAGCTCGTCATCGGCGCGATCCGCCGCGGCCCACGCTTCGGCCGGCTGGATGCCGGAGGCCATCGCCTGCAGTCGCAGGTGGTCCTCTTCGTTGATCATCAGCGAGAGCCGCTCCTCCGGGGCGATGAAGATGCCCCGCGGGCGCGCGCCGTCGCCGAGCTCGTGGCTCACCAGGTGGCGTTCCACCAGTACCTGCCGGTCGACGGTCGTCATCTCCGTCATGCGCAGCAGCAGGCCGTCCTGGAACGAGGGTGAGCGCTGCAGCGCGCTGGTGACGCTGGCGAGCACACCTTGCAGCTGCTCGTCGCGGGCGCGGTGGGTGAACGGAACGTTGCGGAGATTCCGGGCCAGGCGCACGCGCGTCGAGACGACGATGTCGCCCTTGGGGCCGCTTCCGTCCAGCCACGGGCTCGGGCGCCCAACCAGGTCGTCGAAGTCGTGCAGCGGGGCGCTCATCGCGGCGGCTCCACCTGGGCGGCACGGTCTTCCTTCTCGATCTGCTTGATCTCGTCGCGCAGCTCCGCCGCCCGCTCGAACTCCTCGCGTTCGACCGCGCGCTGCAGCTCCTCGTACATGCGCTGCATCTGGCGCGAGCGCGAGACCCCTTCGCCGTCGCGCGCCGGCGACTTGCCCTTGTGCCGCGTGTCGCCGTGGATGCGTCGCAACAGCGGGCGCAGCTGGAACTGGAACGCCTGGTAGCACTCCGCGCAGCCGAGCCGGCCGGTCTCCTTGAACGCCGAGTAGAGCAGCCCGCAGCGCGGGCACTGCACGTGCCCGACCCGTTCCTCCTCGGTGCTGGTGACGCTGTCCACCATCCCCGCGATCAGGTCGGCGATGTCGAACTTCTGCTTGGGCTGCGGCGCCTGGAGCCCCTTCTCCTCCGCGCACTTCTCGCACACGTGGATCTCCGACATGGTGTTGTCGTGGATCTCGGTGAAGTGGACGGTCGCGGGGTTCTTGCCGCAGATCTGACACAGCATCGTTCGTGACCTCTCAGGCGGTCGCCACCAGGCGGCCGGAGTCCAGGGTCAGCACGCGGTCCGCGAGCGAGGCGAGCCTATCATTGTGGGTGACGATGACAAACGTCTGATGCTTCTCGCGCGCCAGGGACGCGAGCAGATCCTGAAGCTGGCGCGCCGCAGCGGGATCGAGATTGCCGGAGGGTTCGTCGGCCAGCACCAGCTCCGGCTCCGGAGCCAGCGCGCGCGCCACCGCGACGCGCTGCGCCTCGCCCCCCGACAGCTCCGCCGGGCGATGCTCCCAGCGCGTCGAGAGCCCCACCGCGGCGAGCGACTCGCGGGCCCGCGATCGGGCGCGCGCTTCGGTCTCGCCGGCGATCAGCAGCGGCATCATCACGTTCTCCTCGGCGGTGAACTCGGGCAGCAGGTGATGGAACTGGAACACGAAGCCGATGCGACGCGCACGGAAGCGCGCGAGGGGCTCCTCTCCCAGTCCATCGACGCGCTCGCCACGGATCTCGAGCGTCCCGCGGTCCGGCCGGTCGAGCGTCCCGAGGATGTTAAGCAGCGTGCTCTTCCCCGCGCCTGAGACCCCGAGAATAGCCAGAATTGTGCCACGCTCGACCTCGAGGTCGATCCCCTTGAGCACCTCGAGCACCCCACCGGGACTCCGGTAGGTCTTGACGATCCCGGCCGCGGCAAGCGCGAGCGTCCCATCTTCAACCGACTTTGGCGTCGTCACTTGTCCGCCTTCTCTCATGCGGTCCATCAGCTTTGACGCCGGATCGCGTCGACCGGATCCAGGCGAGATGCCCGCCAGGCCGGGTAGAGCGCGGCGGCCAGACAGAGGGTCAAGGCGGCCAGAATGACGGCGGCGAAATCTCCCGCCTCCGGCCGCACCGGTAGCCGTTCGATGAAGTAGACGTCGCCGGGCAGCTTCACGAAGGGGTAGCGGCGCAGCACCACGATCAGCAGACCGCCCAGGACCGCCCCCAGGCCGGTCCCCAGTCCGCCGATCAGCAGCCCCTCGAGCAGGAACACGCGCAGCACCACGCCGCGCGAGGCCCCGAGCGACTTGAGCACGCCGATGTCGCGGCGCTTCTCGATCACCACCATGAAGAGCGTGCTGACGATGCTGAACGCGGCGACCAGCACGATGAGCGCGAGGATGATGAACATGACCGTCTTCTCGAGCTTCATCCAGGTGAACAGGTTGCGGTTGAGCTCGATCCAATTGTTGACGCGCAGGCCGGGAGCGCCCAGTGATCGCAGCAGCGCCGAGGCGATGCGCGGAGCGGCGAACATGTCCGCCAGCTTGATCTCGATCCCGGTCACGGCGTCCCCGAGCTGGAAGAAGTCCTGCGCCGCGGCCAGCCCGGTGAACCCGAAGCTCGAGTCGTAGGTGTACAGGCCCGAGGTGAAGATCCCGACCACGCGGAACGGGCGCAGCTTGGGCGAGTAGCCCAGCGCCGAGCGCTCCGCGCCCGCCAGCGAGGCGAGCACCACGGTGTCCCCGACCGCCGCGGCCACGCGCGCGGCCAGCTCGGAGCCCAGCACGATCCCGGGCGGCCCGCCCGGCGGACCGTCGGGGATCGCGTCGAGCGGCGGGGCGATGTTGCGACCGATGGTGGTCACGCGCCGCTCGGCGCCGAGATCGACGCCTTTCACGACCAGCCCTTCGGCGTAGCCGCGCCTCAGCACCATCGCCTTGGCGTAGACGAAGGGCGCCGCACCCAGGACGCCGGGGTAGCGGGCGGCGCGCGCGGTCAAAGAATCCGGGGCCGGGATGCCGCCGGTGTTCTCGCCCAGCACGACGATGTGCGCGTCGGTGCCGGCGATCCGCGACTGGATCTCGTTCTCGAAGCCGTTCATCACCGCCAGCACGGTGAGCAGCGCCATGACCCCGAGCGCCACGCCGCCCACCGAGATGCCGGTGAGGACGGTGACGAAACCGCTCAATCGCCGCGTCCTCAGGTACCGGCCGGCGATCCACAGCGAGAGGTTCACGACTTCGGGTCGCCCCTGCGGGCCGCCGGGACGGGCTCGCTGGCCTCGTGCTCGACCTCCGCCCGCCCCTCCTCGGGTCGCAGCTGCGGGAACAGGATGACCTCGCGGATCGACCGCGAGCCGGTGACCAGCATGGTCAGCCGGTCGACCCCGATGCCGACGCCGCCGGTGGGCGGCATGCCGTACTCGAGCGCGCGAACGTAGTCGAGGTCCATCACCTG
>JBGPXY010000073.1:0-11845 GCA_041492985.1 Candidatus Eiseniibacteriota bacterium | reverse complement strand
ATCCGCATGGGCTTCACCCGTACCCTTCCGGCTCGTCCCGGGCGGGATGGCCCCGAAAGGACTGGAAGGAACGCGATGGGAGGCGCCCTACTCGATGCGACCTGGGCTCTGCCGGCCGGACCGTGGGACGGGCTCCGCCAGCCGTGGCGACCGATCGCGGCGCCGTTCGAGGCCGACCGGTCCCCGGTGAACGAGACGTCCGACGAACTCGGCCTGGTCGCGGCCGCCCGCGCCGGCGACCGCGCGGCCTTCGGCCGGCTCTATCAACGCTACGGTCGCATGGTGCACGGGGTGCTGCTGGCGCGCGTGCCGCGCGGACAGGTCGAGGATCTGGTGCAGGACGTGTTCCTGCTCGCCCTGAGACGGCTCGATTCGCTGCGCGACCTGGCCCGGTTCGGCGGCTGGCTGGCGATGATCGCGCGCAACCGCGCGACGGATTTCCACCGGCGCTCCCGAGACACGGTGGAATTCACCGACGAGCTGGCGGGCCCGGAGACGAGCGACGACGCGGAAGCGCTGGCGGTGCTCGCGCTGCTGCGCGGGCTCCCCGAGGCGTATCGCGAGACGCTGGTGCTGCGTCTCATCGAGGGGATGACGGGCCCCGAGATCTCGATACGCACCGGGATGACGGAGGGCTCGGTGCGCGTGAACCTGCACCGGGGGATGAAGCTCCTGCGAGCCAGGATGGGGGTCGAGAGCGGCGATGTCTGACGACTATCTGTGGGACAAGTCGGGCAAGCCCGACCCCGAGGTCGCGAAGCTCGAGCGCGTGCTCGGCACACTCGGCCATGGCGATCCACCGCTGCGGCTGCCGGAGTCGACACTCGCGCCCACGCGCGAACCACTCGGCGGCGTGCCCGCGTTCGCGTGGGCCATGGCCGCGAGCGTGCTGGTGGTCGCCGGCGCCGTGGCGATGTGGTTCGGGAGCCAGCCGGCCTCCGGGTGGGAGGTCGCGATCCTCGAGGGCGTCCCGCGCATCGGCGCCGCCGCCGCGTCCGGCCGCCTCGCGGTGGGCGAATGGCTCGAGACCGATGCGGGTTCACGGGCCCGCGTCAAGGTGGGCCGGATCGGCGAGGTGCTGGTCGAGCCGAACACGCGACTGCGGCTGCTCGAGGCCGGCGACCGCCAGCAGCGTCTCCACCTTCAGCTCGGCACCGTGACCGCGGTGATCCTGGCGCCGCCGCGCCAATTCGTGATCGAGACCCCGTCGGCCCGGGCGGTGGATCTGGGCTGCGCCTACACGCTCGAGGTGGACGCGCAGGGTGGCGCGCTCGTCACCGTGCTCGCGGGCTGGGTGAGCTTCGAGGACCAGGGGCGTGAGTCGTTCATCCCCGCGGGCGCACGTTGCGCCACCCGGCCGGGATCCGGTCCCGGGACGCCGTACTTCACCGACGCCTCCAATGGGTTCAAGAACGCGCTGGCGATGCTCGACGTCGCCGACGGCGACGCCGCGCGCGCGGTGGCACTCGCCCAGGTGCTCCCCGAGGCGCGGCGCGAGGACGCCTTCACCCTCTGGCACCTGCTCGCGCGCCTGCATGGCTCCGAGCGCGACGAGGTGTACGCGCGGCTCGCGGTCCTCGTGCCTCCCCCGGCGGGCGTGACCCGCGCGGGGGTGATGGCGGGAGACCGGGCGATGCTCGACCGCTGGTGGGAGCAGCTGGGCTTCGGCGAGGTGAAGTGGTGGCGGCTCTGGCAGCGCGGCTGGCCGATGCCCGATTCGGTGGCCGGGGCCGGATCCGGCACTCCGAGCTGATCGCCGGCGCGCCGGATAACACTTCCTCCCCAACCTCCGTCTCTCTCACCGACACCCGCGACGGGCTCGCTCGGAGCCCCGTGAGGGTGGAACGGAACCCACCGCCCGGCGCACGCCGGGCCCCGCGCCGCGGCCGGGATCGGCCCGCCACGTGGAAAGGAGACGGAACATGTCCAGCCAGCGCATCGTCATCGCCGCAGCACTCGCCCTGGGTCTCATCGCCGGAGCCGCACAGGCCGGTGGCAGGGCCCGCGTCAGCATCCTCTCCGCCCCGAAGCAACTGGTGGCCGGGCAGGTCTTCGAGGTCGCGTTCGCGGTGCAGTCCGAGTTCCCGATGTCGAAGAACCGCAAGATCGAGCCGACCGTGAAGGCCGTGTGCGGCGATCGCGAGATCACCATCGCGGCGGTGGCTCTCAAGTCGACGGGCCACTACAAGGCCTCGTTCGCGGTGCCCGCGGCGGGGGAGTGGACTATCACCGTCGACAGCCGGTACTGCGAGACCCGGATGACGCCGCTGGTGCTCACGGCGGCGCCGGCGAAGGACAAGCAGTCGTAGGGTCCCAGGGCCCGTGAAGGCGCCCCGGACCGGTGCGGGAATGCCGCGCCGGCCGGGGCGTAGTCACATTCGGGAGTGGACGCGCCGGCGCGCCGGGGAGGATGATCCTCGCACCTCGAAGACCGGGCGGCTCCCACGGGAGGCCCGCCGATGAAACGCGCAGTCACGCTGTACGAGTTCATGCCCTACGGGGCGCCGGAACTCCTCGAGTCCCGGCAGCGCCACATGAGTCAGGCGCTCTTCATCACCTCTGCCTCGCTCATCGCGCTGTGCGCCCTCGCGGGCGGCATCGCATCGCTCATTCACGTGACAGAGAGCGATCTGCCCACGACGGTGATCATGCCGGGCAACTTCATCGTCCCACCGCACACCTACGAGGTACCGCGGCCCGCGCCGCCTGCTCCCCGCGTGAAGCCCTCGCCGATGCGTGACGCGGTGCCCGTGCCGGTGCCCGACGCGGTCGCCCCGACGACCGAACTTCCGCCGTCGAGCAGCGCCACTGTCGACGGGACGGGTCCGATCACGGCGACAGCGCCGACCGACGGCGTGTTCTCGCCGGGGGGCGAGGACGCGCTACCGTCGCCCGACGCGCCCATCTACGTGGAGGAGCTGCCGACCGTGGTGAAGCCCGTGGTGCCGATCTACCCGCAGTTCGCCAAGGACGCGGGGGTCGAGGGCCTGGTGATGGTGAAGGTGCTGGTCGGCCGGGACGGACGCGTGCTCGACGTGCGTCTATCGGAGAAGCTCCAGGTGCCGATGCTCAACGACGCCGCGCTGACGGCGGCGAGGGCCTGGGTCTTCACGCCCGGGCTGGCCGATGGGCGGCCGGTGACGTGCTGGACGGCGATCCCGTTCCGGTTCCGCCTCCACTAGCGGCATCGCGACACCGGATCAGGCGAAGGCGTGGCCGATCAGCAGGCCGATGCCGCCCTGCGATCGCGCGCCGGACGCCGCGCGTGGCGTGATCCTCACGCTGCCCGAGCCGGTCTCGACGTGGATGCGACCGCTGCCGTCACCGAGCGTGCCACGCACGTGGTCGCGGGTCATCTCGCGGACCTGATGCGGGACCTGGATATCGACGTCGCCGCTCCCGTGTTCCACATCGAAGGTGGCGCCGATCCCACGCGGCACCGCGAGCGTGACGCCGCCAGAGCCGCTGTCGATGACGAGCGAGCGCAGCGGCCCCGATCCCAGGCTGATGCGCACACCGCCACTGCCGGTATCCAGCGCAATCACCGGCGCGCGGACCTCCTCCAACTCGATTCCTCCGGATCCCGTGTCCCCCTTCAGCTCGTCCACCTCGACGTCTCTCGCCGTCACGCCGCCGGAGCCGCTGTCCAGCTGCAGCAGCGGTCCACGCACGCCGCGCACATCCATGCCGCCCGAGCCGCTGTCCAGGGTCACGCGCCCGACGGCATCGCGCACCCGCAGCTGGCCCGAGCCCGATTCGACCGCCAGCGATCCACGCGTGTTCCGGGTGGTGAGCCCGGCGCTGGCGACGCTCACGCGCAGCTCGCCGTCGACGTTGGTGATCGTGGCCTCGCCCACGGCGAGGAACAGCGCCAGCGAACGTCCGGCCGGCACGCGCACCCGTAGATCGGCGTGCGCATCGAGTCCGGTCCCCCGGCCGCTGATCTGCACGCGATGGCGCGCGGTCTCGAGATGCAGGAGCTTCTGGTCGTCGAAGCGGCCGTCGTCGCTCACGTCGACGTCCGTGCCCCACGCGCCGGGCTGCCGATAGACCACGCGATTCGCGGGGAACACGACGCGAAGCGTCTGCCAGCCGGCGACCGCGCCCTGCTCGACACGCAGCCGAGCCGCGTCCGCACCGCCGCGCGTGACCTCGACCACGACGTCGCCTCCCGTGGCCGGCTCGACCGTCACCTGGCCGGCGAGGTCGTAGATCGCGACCGAGGTTCCCTGCACGACCTGGCGTTCGACGGATTGCGCGGCCGGGAGCCCCGACCCGAGACCCAGGGCCAGGAGCGTGAGGCCGGCCAGACCCAGGATGCGCCGGGGTGGCCGGAATGGGATGTCGATCGGCAAGCGGCGGCTCCTCGGGTCGGGGGGACCAGGGATGCGGTGCGTACGCGGGTGGCTTACGTGGCCTGACCCGGGCGGGTTGCACCGCCTCCCGCCAGTGAGACAGATGGCGCTTCCGAAAGGTTGGCTCGCGCCCGCGCTCCGCCCATCCACTTTGCATGAGAAAGCACTTGACGGTGCTCTCCGGCCGTCGTTCAATCCTTCCATGTCCGCACCGTCGAGGCTTCCCGAGGAGCGCGTCGAGCCCGTGCCCATCCACGGCCAGGCGATCGATGACCTGCGCTACATCCGCCAGACCATGGAGCGCGCGGGGGCGTTCACCGCCCTCTCGGGCTGGGGGCTGGCGGCCACCGGGGCCACCGCGCTGGCGGCCGCATGGCTGGCGGCGCGACAGCCGATCGCTGAGGCCTGGCTGGGCGTCTGGTTGGCCGAGGCGCTGCTGGCGCTCGCCGTGAGCCTGTGGGCCTCGAGCCGCAAGGCACGCGCGGCACTGATCCCGCTCCTCAACGGGCCGGGGCGCATGTTCGTCTACGCGTTCACGGTGCCGATGGTGGTCGGTGCGCTGCTCACCCTCGGCCTGTTCCCGGGCCCGGCGGTCGAGCGGTTCCCGGCGATCTGGCTGTTGCTCTACGGCGCCGGCATCGCCACCGGCGGCGCGTTCTCGGTGCGGATCGTCCCGTCCATGGGCTTCTGCTTCATGCTGCTCGGGGCGGCGGCGCTGTTCAGTCCGGTGGGGTGGGGGAACGGGTATCTGGCCGCCGGGTTCGGCGGACTCCATCTGGTGTTCGGCATGATGATCGCGAGGCAGCACGGTGGCTAAGACCGGCGCGCAACGACAGGAAGGCCCGATGAAAGATCGCTCGCCGGCGCGCGGGCCGCGCGAGCTGCGCGGGTTCTACGCGGCGCAGGGCACCCCGGCGCTCGACCGGCTCATCCACGAGCGCGTGCGCCTGGGGATCGCCAGCGCGCTCGCGGTCAACGAGTCCCTCACCTTCAATGACCTGAAGGCGCTGCTCAAGACCTCCGATGGCAACCTGAGCGTGCACGCGCGCAAGCTCGAGGAGGCGCAGTATCTCGTGTGCACCAAGTCGTTCTCGGGGCGCACGCCCAAGTCCGAGTACCGGCTGACGGCGGCGGGGCGCAAAGCGCTCGAACGCTATCTGGATCACATGGAGGCGTTGATCCGCGCGACGCGCGAGCGCTGACGCGGGCTTTTTTTTCGTGGAGTGACTTTATGGTGCCAAGCACTTTGCCTACCCACGCACCCCGACTACACGCCGCCATCATCATGGATGGCAACGGACGCTGGGCGATCGAGCGGGGGCTCTCCCGAGCCGCGGGCCATCGCGCCGGCGTGGAAGCGGTGCGGCGCGTGGTCGAGGCCGCGCCCGCTCACGGCATCGCGACGCTCACGCTCTACGCGTTCTCGGCCGCGAACTGGAGCCGGCCGGCCGGCGAGGTGCGCGAGCTGCTCGGTCTCCTGCGCGACTACCTGTGCTCGCAGACGGCGCAGTGCGTCGCTCGCGGCGTACGCCTCTCGGTCATCGGGCGGCGTGACCGGCTGCCGCCGACGCTGCGGGGCGCCATCGTCGCCGCCGAGACGGCGACCGCGGGCGGGCGCACGCTCCACCTGCGGCTGGCACTCGACTACTCGGCACGCGAGTCCATCCTGCGTGCGGCCCAATGCGCTGCGAAGTCCGCGCCCCACGACCCGCCGCTCACCGCCGCCGCCTTCGAGCGCCTGATCGCCGAGGCCGAAGGCAGCAGCACCCCGGTCGCCCCGGTGGATCTGCTCATCCGCTCGGGCGGCGAACAGCGGCTCAGCGACTTCCTGCTCTGGGAGAGCGCCTATGCCGAGCTGACCTTCACCGCGGCGATGTGGCCGGACTTCACCGCCGACCACCTCGAGGCGGCCGTGCGCGAGTTCCGCGGCCGCGATCGACGCTTCGGCGGCCTGCCCAAGCGCGCCGCGAGCTGAACCGAAGCGTCCCATGGAGGATGGATCGATGTCCGCGACGATCGAACGACCCAGCCTCGACCGCACCGCGATCCTGGCGGTGGCGCTGACGCTGCCCGGATCTCTGGTGCTGCTCACCTTCGCGCTCCACGACCTGCTGGGGCTGGGTGGTCTCTACGACCGCGTACTGGTCCCGCTCGATCACAGCGTCCCGGGCGAGGCGCTCATCGGCGTCATGATCCTGCTCTGCCCGGCGGGGGCGATGTGGTTCGGTTTCCGCGGCCTGCGGCACCCGACGCTCCTGTGGCGCGGTACCAGCCTCGTGGCCCTGCTCGGCGGTCTCTCGCTGCTGCTCGTCTTCGTCTCGCACATGGTGTTCGACCGATAGGGGGCTGCTGCATGAGGTCGCATACACAGCGCTCGATGAGGGCCCCTATCCGGGTGCGCACCAGGCGACATCGGAGGCAGTCTCATGGATAGCCCGTCGTCCGCCGGATCGGTGCCGGTCCTGCCCGCCCCGCCCCCGCCTCGAGCGATTCTCAAGGACGCCGTTCGATACTGGGAGCCGCGCCGCGTCGGGTACAACCTTGCGCTCACCGCGCTGGCGGGCGCCGTGGTGTTGCGAACCTGGCCTCACTTCCGGCCCGCCTTCGCCCCCGAATCGATCCCCCCACTCGCGACGCTCGCGGCGCTCGCGAACGTCTGCTATTGCGCCGTGTACGTCGTCGAGGTCGTCGTGGGCCAATCGGTCTCCCACGAGAGCTGGCGCCATTGGCGCTGGAGGCTCTGGCTCGCCGGAACCCTCCTGGCACTGTTGATCGAGTACTACTGGATCGTGGACGAGATCTATCCCTCCGTCCCATTCGGCCACTAGGAGGAGCTTGCTCATGGCGTTCGGCCCCGGTGTCTACCTGGTGCTGATGATGGGTTCGGTCGGGGCGGGATGCGTCCTCCTGGCGGGCGCCCTCATCGCCTGGCGCACCGGACGCGGGCGCCTCGCGCTCGGGTGCATCGGCGGTGGCGTCGGGCTCGCGGGCCTCTACCTCGCGACACTGTGCGCGGTCTCGCTCGCGTCCCCATGCGACGTGCTCGCCCGCGGCGAGGTGAAGCGATTCTGCGGTGTCTATCTCGACTGCCACGTCGGCGTGTCGGTGGACGACGTGCGCACCGCGGCCAGCGTCGGCGCGCCGGAGCGGCCGGTCGTGGCCCGGGGCAGGTTCCGGATCGTCACCCTCCGGGTCTCGAGCAACGCGCGGCGCGCGACGCTCTCGCCATACGACCTGCTGGCGATCGCGGTGGATTCGACGGGGAGGCACTTCCGGCGCGATCGCGACGCGGAGCGCGCGCTGCTCGGTGAGGTCGCGGACCGGCCGTTGGAGCAGGCCGTGGAGGCGGGAGGCTCCTACACGCGCACGCTGGTGTTCGACGTGCCCGCCGACGCGCAGGGTCTGGCGCTCTCCGTCACCGAGCAGGGATTCCCGGACGTGCTCATCGAGGCGCTCCTCATCGGCGACGAGGACAGCCTGTTGCATCCGCCCACGCTCCTGAGTCTCGCCGCCACGTCTGACGCCGGGATGCCGCAGCAGACCCACTGAGGCGGCCCCACCACCGCCGAGAGGAGATGGCCCATGTCGCAAGCCGATGCTCGTGACGCCGCCCGACTGAGTTCCGCGCAACCTCCCCTGCCCGAGGGCCTCGCCGTGAGCCTCAACCTCCTGCTGATCCTCGCCTCGCTCGCGACCGCGGGGGTCGCGCTCTGGCTGTTCTGGGTGACGTCCACCGTGCTCCCGACCCATGACCCGGCTCACATCCCGATGTGGCGGGGTGTCGCCCTGTGCTTCCTCGCGTACAGCGCGCTGAGCTGTATCTGCGTCGCGGCGGGGCAGGGAAACCCACCGCTGCGATGGGCCGTGGGCGTCACGTCGTTGGCGGCGGTCGCCCTGGGGCTCTACGGCGTCGGCGACATGTTCCGCCGGGCCTCCACCGGCGGGGACGTCGAGGGGTACATCCTGCTGATGGGCATCATCCTGGCCGGGCACGGCATCACCGGCCTCCTCCACGCGCTGCTGATCCCCCGCGCGCGGGCCGTCCCTCTGGGGTAGCTTCACTCCCCGCCCGGGCGGCTCGCCCCCGGGTGGGTCTCTGCCCGCCCTCTCCGCCAGCCGCCCGCTTCCAACCCTTTCCCCCTTCGTGCTATCGGAGGGGGTGAACGTCGCACGGCGGCACGGGGTGGCGATGCTGAGCGTAGACCCAGAGACGATTCCGACAGGGTCGGACGCGGCCGACGCGATGCTCGCGGCCGCGGGTGATGCGCGCGCCTTCGAGCGGCTCTATCGGGGCCACGCGGCGCGCATCCACGGGCTGGCGAGGCGGATGGCGGGGGATGACGAGGCGGGGGATCTGACACAGATGATCTTCGTGCGGGCGTGGCAGAAGCTCGGCACGTTCCGCGGCGAATCGAAGTTCGGGACCTGGCTCCACCGTGTGGCGATCAACGTGATCCTGGGACGCCGCGCCACCCTCAAGGTGGAGCGGGCGCGGAGACACGAGGGTGAGGACATCTTCGAGACGCTGCCATCGCGGCCGGCCGGGACCGAGCACCGGCTCGACTTCGACCGGGCCATCGTCCAGCTTCCGAGGGGAGCGCGACAGATCTTCGTCCTGCACGATGTCGAGGGCTTCAAGCACGAGGAGATCGCCCGGATGCTGAACATCAACATCGGTACGTCGAAAGCGCAGCTGCACCGGGCGCGGATGCTGTTGCGCGGACATCTGGAGCGATGAGGATCGCGACATGACGCCTGACATCGAACGCGAGCGCGGCGGCGACGATCCCTGGGTCGATCGCCTGTCCGAGTACCTCGACGGCGAGCTGATCCCGGAGGAGCGCGGGGCACTCGAGGCGCACCTGGTCGCGTGCGACTCGTGCGCCGAGACGCTGGACGAACTGCGCTCGGTCGTCAGCCGTGCGCACGCGCTCGAGGACGCGCCACCGGCCGAGGATCTGTGGCCGGGGATCGCCCGCCAGATCGCGAACCCGCTGCCCGCAAAGGTCGGCGCCACGGCCGAGCCGCGCGAGGTGGTGCGGCTGCCCGCGGCCGGTCGCTGGTGGTGGGCGCGGCGATTCGAACTCGGCGTGCCCCAGCTGGCGGCCGCGGCGGTGCTGCTGGTCGCACTCTCCGCCGGCGCGATGTGGCTCGCCCTGCGCGGGACGGCGCTCAGCCCTGCCCCGACCGGTGGATTTTCACGGCCGCCCGACGCGCTCACCGCCACGCCGACGACGGCTCCGGGTTCCGACGGTGGCGTGAACGCCACGGCCTCGCTCGCGGTCGTCACCAATCCCCGCTACGACGCCTCCATCGCCTCGCTCGAGCAGGCGCTCGCCGACGGCCGCGGGCGGCTCGACCCCAAGACGCTCCGAGTCATCGAGCAGAATCTGCGGATCATCGATCGCGCGCTCACCGAGGCGCGCCAGGCGGTGGCCGCGGATCCCAATAACACGTGGCTGCGGTCCCATCTTGCGGCCACCATGAAGCGTAAGGTCGACCTGTTGCGCACGGCGACGCTGCTCACCGCCGCGCAAGGCTGAGGGGAGGAGGGGGAACCATGATCGGGACCGTGGCCGCGTTCGCGCTCGCCGTGCTGGCGACGGGGACGCACACCGACACGACCATCACCGTGAAGCCGGGATCGCGACTCGAGTTGAGCAACTTTGCGGGCGACATCTCCGTACAGACATGGACGCGCAGCGCCATCCGGGTGGAGGCCGAGCATTCCTCGCGGACGACGATCGCGATCGACCACGCGGCGCAGACCCTCCAGCTGAACGTGAATCACTGGCACGGGGTGCCGACGCGGGTGGATTACCAGCTGACGGTGCCCAAGTGGATGGCGCTCGAGCTGTCCGGGGTCAACGGCGACATCTCGGTGGAGGGCAGCGAGTCCGAGGTCAAGGTGGAGACCGTCCAGGGCGACGTATCGGTGACCGGAGCGGCGAAGCTGGTCGTGGCGTCGTCGGTCGAAGGCGACGTGCGGGTGACCGGTGCGCGCGGGAAGGTGGAATGCAGCTCGGTGAACGCGGGGCTCCGCGTGGAGAAGGTCTCCGGTCCGGTGGCGGCCAGCAGCGTCAACGGCGAGGTGGTCCTCGACGACATCGATTCGGACGACGTGGAAGCGAACACGATCAGCGGCAGCGTCACCTACGACGGCACCATCACGGACGGCGGCTCGTACAAATTCAGCAGCACCAATGGCGATGTCTCGGTCGCGGTGTCGGCCCGCGCGAACGCCACCGTGTCGGTCTCGACGTTCAGCGGCGAGTTCGCGTCGGAGTTCCCGGTGACGTTCACGGGGACCCGCCACAAGAAGCAGTTCAGCTTCACGCTCGGCAGCGGCAGCGCCCGGCTCGACCTCGAGTCGTTCCAGGGCGGGATCCAGCTGCGCCGTCCCGGAAGCCCGGCGAGCGACGGCAACTACGATTACAATTACGAGTACAAGATGGATTCGAAGGCGAAGGAGAGGGAGAAGGAGAAGGAGAAGGCCAGGCACAAGAAGTCCGGTGATGAGGACGACGAGCAGGACCACGAATGACGAGGAGGGGGACCATGCGACTCCGGCAGGGCATCGGGCGGCACGCGGCGCCGCGATTCGGGCTGATCCTGGCGCTGGCGGGGGCCGTGCTGCTGACCGCCCCGGCGGCGAATGCGAAAGGCCGGGACGATCAGGGCCGTCGCGCGACCCGCTCGGCCGAGGATTTCGAGTGGCACGGCCACATCGCCGCGGGCAAGGCGATCGAGGTCAAGGGTGTCAACGGTGGCATCGTCGCCGAGCCGAGCACCGGCACCGAGGTCGAGGTCGTCGCGAAGAAGAGCGGGCGCAGGAGCGACCCCGACGAGGTGAAGATCGAGGTCATGGAGCATGAGGACGGCGTCACCATCTGCGCGTTGTATCCGAGCCCGTACGGTGACCGTCCGAACGAGTGCCAGCCGGGCGAGGGCGGACGCATGAACACCCGCAACAACGACGTCCAGGTCGAGTACACGGTGCGGGTGCCGGCGGGCGTTCGATTCATCGGCCGCACCGTGAACGGCAGCGTCGAGGCGCGCGGCCTGCGGGCCGACGTCGAGGGCTACACCGTGAACGGCTCGGTGCAGATCGCCACGCGCGGCATCGCGCGCGCGTCCACCGTGAACGGCTCGATCGACGCGGAGATGGGGACCGCCTTCAGCGAGCCGATGGAGTTCGCGACGGTGAACGGCGGCATCACGCTGATCGTCCCGGCCGGCAGCGGCGCCGAGCTGAGCGCCTCCACGGTGAACGGCGACATCGAGACCGACTTCCCGCTCACGGTGCGTGGCCGCTTCAGTCACCACAAGGTGAGCGGCACCATCGGTCACGGTGGCCCGCGGCTTCAGATGAGCACGGTCAACGGGGACATCCGGCTGCGCTCGGCCTCGTAGTCCGCCAGCGCCCGCCCGCACGTTCCGCGGCCGGTCCCGCGACGGGGGCCGTGGCGGTGTCTCCAGCGCCCGCCGGT
>JBGPXY010000217.1:0-2827 GCA_041492985.1 Candidatus Eiseniibacteriota bacterium | reverse complement strand
GCCCTTCGTGTTGTCCCAGCTTCGGGCGGATCCGATCATCGACCGTGCCCGGATCGCATGGAACGTGCGCGAGAGCCTCGCGCGGTACGCGCAGCCTCCGGGCGACACGCTGATCTTCTGGTCGCCGATCGCCTCGGCTCTCGGCCCGAGTGGAGAGCCACTCGCTGCGCCGTTGCCGCGCGAGACCTACTGGGAGCACAACGTGCGCGACGCGCTGCTCGACGGCCTCGCGGTGCGGGTGATGTTCCCGCAGGTGGCCGCGGTGAGGTTCGTGCGTGAGCACCAACCCGCGGGGACTTCCGCTCGATACGCGATCTACCGCCCGGACGGTCGTCTGATCCTGGCCACGTCCGCCGCGGTGGACTCCTTCCTCGATACGAAGGCTCAGCCGCGCTGAGGACGGGCCCGGATCAACGGATGTGGCGAAACCGCTTGCGTCGCGCGTCGCGCGGACGCATCTTCTTCTCCGCTCGCGCAAGCGGGCGCGTCGTTAGGGGTGGCCGGCTGCGGCACACGTCGGCCTGAGAGCACACCCTTAGAACCTGAACTGGTTCATACCAGCGTAGGGAAACGGCCAAGACAAGCGAGCTCTCCGGTTGCCTTCACGCCGTCCCCACGCGGGCGCGGCGTTTTTCTTTTCGGGAACGCCCGGCCCGCACGGGACCGCCCATGTTCAGTTCCAGCCCGCTCGACCAGGGGCTCATCCTGCTGTATTTCGCATTCCTCGCGGGCGTGTGGCTGCGCGGGACCGGGCGACGCTCCAGCACGCTCGACTACCTCGTGGCCGGGCGGCGGGTGACGCTGCCCGCCTTCGTCGCCACGCTGGTGTCCACGTGGTACGGCGGGATCCTCGGCGTCGGCGAGTACTCGTGGCGCTACGGGCTCTCGAACTGGCTGGTGTTCGGCGTGCCCTACTACATCGGCGCGCTCCTCTTCGCCTGGCTGTTCGCGCGCCGCGCGCGCGAGGCGGCGCTCTACACCATCCCCGACCTGCTCGACCGCCACTACGGTCGCGGGCCGGCGCTGATCGGCGCGGTGACCGTGTTCGTCACCTCCGCGCCCGCGGCGTACGTGCTCATGCTCGGCACGCTGTTCGCCGCGATGTTCGGTCTGCCGCTGGTGCCGTGCGTGATCGCGGCGGCGGTGCTTTCGCTCTTCTACATCGACAAGGGCGGCCTGCGCACGGTGGTGTTCACCGACCAGGTGCAGTTCATCCTCATGTACGCGGGCTTCATCGTCATGCTGGCGTTCCTGGTCCCGCGGTACGGTGGGCTGGGATTCCTGCACAGCGCGCTGCCTGCATCGCACTTCACCTGGCATGGCGGCAATCCCCCGCAGGCCATCCTGGTCTGGTACTTCATCGCGCTCTCGACGCTGGTGGACCCGGGCTTCTGGCAGCGGTGCTACGCCGCGCGCGACCCGCAGGTGGCGAAGCGCGGCGTGCTCATCTCGATCGTCTGCTGGATCGTGTTCGACTTCCTCACCACCACCACCGGCCTCTACGCGCGCGCGGTCCTGCCGCACCTCCAGGACCCGGTCTACGCCTTCCCCGAGCTGGCGAAGGCGACGCTGCCGCCGTTGGCGCTGGGGCTCTTCTACCTGGCGATGATCGCCACGGTGATGAGCACGATCGACTCCTACGGGTTCATCGCCGCCAGCACCATCGGGCGGGATCTGCTCTGGCGACTGCGTGGCGACCCGAGTGAGGCGCGCCTGCCGGGATTCACGCGCATCGGCCTGTGGGTCTCGGCCGCGTTCGCGACTGTGCTGGCGCTCGCGCGACCGAGCGTCATCGGCCTGTGGCACGACATCGGCTCGATCACCACGCCCGCGCTGCTCATGCCGGTCGGCACGGCGCTGCTGGAGCGCGGCCGCGTCGGGCCGCGCTGGACCGCCGCGGCGATGGTGATCGCCTTCGTCGTGTCGACGGGCTGGGTGCTCATCAAGGCCTTCCCTCCGACCGGAGCGACGGCCGCCTATCCGCTCGACATCGAACCCATCTACGCCGGCCTCGCCGTCTCGCTCGTGGTGTATGCGGCGGCGTGGGCGGCACGATCAAGACCCCGCGCGCTCGGCGCCGGGACAACCCCTCCGCCCATTGAACCCTGAAGGAGTGTCCATGAAGACGTTCATTATCGTGTTGGCGCTGGCGGCGGCGCCGGTGCTCGCGCACGCGCAGGACGCGGCACCCGTCGCCGCCGCTCCCGAGACGCTCGCCCGCGTCGTCACGCTGCCCGAGGTGGTCGTCAGCACCGCGCGCGCCGACCAGCGCACGCCGGTCGCGGTCACCACGCTGCGCCGCGACGAGATCCAGGAGCGGAACTGGGGGCAGGACACGCCCATGGCGCTGGCGACGCTTCCCGGGGCCTACGCCTACTCCGACGCCGGCAATGGCATCGGCTACTCGTACCTCACCGTGCGCGGGTTCCCTCAGCGACGGATCAGCGTGCTCATCAACGGTGTCCCGCTCAACGACCCCGAGTCGCACGAGGTCTACTGGATCGACCATCCCGATCTGCTGGCCTCGACCGCCGAGGTGCAGCTGCAGCGCGGGGTCGGCTCGGCGCTCTATGGCTCGGCGTCGGTCGGCGGCAGCGTCAACCTCGAGACCGCGCCATTCGGCGAGACGCCCCGCACCAGCGCGGCACTCTCGTACGGCTCGTTCGACACGCGCAGGTTCGTGCTGGAGATGGACTCCGGCCGGCTCGCCAACGGCTGGAATCTCTACGGCCGCTACTCGCGTATCGAGACCGACGGGTATCGCGAGCAGTCGTGGACCAAGCTCTGGTCGTACGCGCTGTCAGCTCGCAAGCTCACCGGGCATCAT
>JBGPXY010000143.1:0-7092 GCA_041492985.1 Candidatus Eiseniibacteriota bacterium | reverse complement strand
CGTTTCGCGGGAGGCGAGGAGCAGGAGGGGCCACACGAGGGCGACGAGCTGGAGATCCCCGGTCTTCCCGAGGTCCTCGAGCCGAACCGGCCGCTCGCCGTGCGCGACCTGAGCCGCGGCGCCCAGTTCGCGCTGCATCACGATCTCACCCGTCGCGGGATCGAGATGGTGCGGGCGGGAGGGCTGATGGGGATGCTTCCCGTCGCCGGGGTCCCCGCGTGAGCCCGAGTGCGGTGCGGGTCCCATGTTGATCGATCTCGCGCGCATCCAGGCCATCGCCGGCAAGGGCGGTGACGGTTGTGTGAGCTTCCGCAGGGAGAAGTACGTGCCCAAGGGCGGACCCGACGGCGGCGACGGCGGCCACGGCGGGAGCGTGCTGCTCGAGGTCGATGCGCACATCCGCACACTGCTTGACTGCCGTGAACAGCCTCGCTACCGTGCCGAGTCCGGCCGCCCCGGGTCGGGCAACAATCGTACCGGGAAGGATGGCGAAGACCTCGTGATCAAGGTACCCCCCGGCACCGTGGTGAAAGATGCCGAGAACGGCGGGGTGCTGGCCGACCTGGTCGACCCCGGCACGGTCTGGGCGGCCGCGAACGGCGGGCGCGGCGGACGCGGCAACGCGCGCTTCGCCACCCCCACGCACCAGGCGCCGCGACGCGCCGATCCCGGCGAGCCGGGCGAACAGCGCGCGCTCGAGCTCGAGTTGAAGCTCATCGCCGACGTGGGACTCGTGGGGCTCCCGAATGCCGGCAAGTCCACGCTGCTCTCGCGCATCAGCCGCGCCCGACCACGGATCGCCGACTACCCGTTCACGACCCTCGAGCCCAACCTGGGGATCGTGGCCCGCGATGCGGAGCGACAGTTCGTGGTCGCCGATCTGCCGGGCCTGATCGAGGGCGCGCATGCCGGCAAGGGACTGGGCCTCGAGTTCCTGCGCCACGTCGAGCGCACGCGGGTGCTCGTCTTCCTGCTGGACGTGACGCGACCGTCCCCGGTCGAGGATCTGCGATTGCTCGAGAACGAGCTGGCCCGGCACAGCGCGACCCTGGCGGAGAAGCCGCGCATGGTGACGCTCAGCAAGGCGGACCTCCTGCCGCCGTCCGCGCACGCGACCGCCGCCGCCCAGGCGGGACTGCCGGAGGCGCACCTCATCAGCGCGCACTCCGGTCTGGGGATGGAGGCATGGCTGGAGCGGGTGTGGCAGCTGCTGGCGCCGGCGCTGAGCCCCGCGGAGCGAGCCGATGAGTGACGACAAGTACGCCCAGGCGAAGCCGTTCGATGCGCTCAATTCCCGCGGCTTGATCGGCAAGCGGGAATACGTGCGCAGCCTCGAACAGCGACGCGACGAAGAAGCCCTGTCGCTGCTGGTCGAGTGCCTGTGCGACGAGTCGTGGTACCTGCGCGATCAGGCCGAGGAAGCGCTGGCGCGCATCGGTCCGAGCGCGGCCACGGTCCTCTTGCCGCTGCTCGAGCAGGGGCTGTGGTTCACCCGCACCAGCTCCGCGCGGGTGCTGGGCCGCTTCGGACACCGTCCCGCGGTGGCGGGGCTGCTGCGCCTGGCGGACGACGCGAACGACACTGTGGCCGACGCGGCGCGCGACGCGTTGGTGGCCATCGGCCGGGGGGGTGGATCCATCAGCGTCGCGCAGGCCCTCCACGGGCTGCCGCCCGATCTGAGGCGGCGACGCTTCGACGAGCTCGCCGTGCGGGACCGCCACCTCGGCGAGCGCGTGGAGCGGATGATGCGCAACGACGAGCTCATGGCGGCCGAAGGTGGTGAGGGCCTGAGCGACGAGAGTGCCGTCGTGCGCGCCAACGAAGAGGGGTTCGAGTGGGAAGTCCTCACCGGGCCTCCGGCCAGCGTCCCCCGCCCCGACGACCCGGGCGGCGGGCGTGCCAGCACCCCGTCGGCCTGATGCGCCGGCGCGGATCGGCGCGCGCGCACTGGGGGAAGCGGATCCCGGCTATCCCGATGGGCTGCGCGATCTCCCCGACCCACCCCCGGTCCTCTTCATCGCCGGCAGCGATCTCCCGGAGGTGCGACGGACCGTGGCGATGGTCGGCTCGCGCGCGGCGTCCGGCTACGGGCTGGAGCAGGCGCGTCGGCTGGCGGGCGATCTCGTCCGCTGCGGTCTGGTCGTGGTGAGCGGCCTGGCTCGCGGGATCGACGCCGCCGCGCATCGTGGCGCGCTGGCGGCGGGAGGACGCACGGTGGCCGTCATCCCCTCCGGGCTCGATGCCATCACCCCTCGCCATCACCGCGATCTCGCCGCCACGATCGCCGGCCGGGGAACGCTGGTGAGCGAGTGGGCGAGCGGCGACCCCAGAGGCCCCGGTGTGTTCGTCCAGCGCAACCGTCTGATCGCGGCACTGGCGGGAGCCACGGTGGTGGTGGAAGCGGCCGAGGGCAGCGGAGCGCTGACGACTGCGCGGTTCGCAAGGCGCCTGGGCCGCCCGGTGCTTTCGGTGCCGGGCGATATCGACCGGGAGACCGCGCGGGGCTGCCACGCGCTGCTGCGCGGCGGGGCCCATCTGTGCGAGCGCGCCGCGGACGTGCTCGACGTGCTGGGCGCCGGCGGAACCCCGCTCGGCGCGGCACGTCCACTCGCGCCCGAGGTGCCGGCTCCGGCGAACCCCGACGATCCGCCCGAAGCACGGCTGCTGGCGGTGCTGGGGCGAGAGCCCGCGACGGTCGAGGGACTGGCGACGGCCGCGGGCCTCACGATCGCGGAGACGCTGGGAGCACTGCTCGCCCTGCAGTGGGCGGGAGCCGCGGCCCCATTGCCGGGGCAGCGCTGGACCCGGAACGCCCCGTGAGGTTCAGCCACCGTGTGGAGGCCTTGTTCGTCCGCGCGCTGCGCGCCATCGTGCGCTCCGTGTCCTGGCGCACATCGCTGCGCCTGGGCGCCGGGCTGGGAACGCTCGCGTACGCGCTCGGCATCCGGCGTGCGGTCGGCGCCGCGAATCTCGCCGTGGCATTCCCGGAGCGGTCGGCGGCGGAGCGCGCGAGCATCCTGCGGCGCCACTATCGCCATCTGGGCCAGGTCGCCTGCGAGTACGCTCGCCTCGCCGAGCTCGTCCGGACCCCCGAGGGAGAGGTGGTCGCCGCCGTGCGCGGCCACGAGCATCTGGAGGCGGCCGCCCGCGCGCGACGCGGGGTGATCATCCTCACCGGCCACTACGGGTGTCTCGAGCTGATGGGCGCCTGGGTGGGACGCGATCACCCGACCGATTTCGTCCTGAAACCGCTCTCGAACCCGGCGGTGGACGCGATCCACACCGGGCTGGTCGCGGAGGCCGGGATCGGCATCATCCCGCTCGGGGTGGGGGTGCGTCGCATCTTCATCGCGCTGCGCCAGGAGCGCTGGGTGGCGTTGGTGGCCGACCAGGACGCGCGGGACGCCGGCGTGTTCGTCCCGTTCATGGGGCGGATGTCGAGCACGCCGATCGGTCCGGCGGTGATCGCGCACCGGACCGGAGCCCCGGTGGTCATGATCTTCATCTCGCGGCGCGAGGATGGACGGCACGAGATCGACATCACGCCGCCGCTCCCGCCCCCCGCGGGCGACAACCCGGACGACGTGCGCGCGTTCACGGCGCTCCACACCGCGCGCCTCGAGGAGTGGGTGCGCAAGCACCCCGCGATGTGGCTGTGGCTCCACAAGCGCTGGAAGACAGCGCCGCCCGTGGAGCTCGCGGCCACCGCGGATGCGACCGGTCCCGGCGTGGGGACGACGATCCCGGATGGAGCGCGGGAGGCCTGATGCACCGCTTCACGATCCGCGTGCGCTACGCCGACACCGATCAGATGGGGTTCGCCTACCACGCGCACTACCTGCGCTGGTTCGAGATCGGGCGTGTCGAGATGCTGCGTTCCCTGGGGACGAGCTACCGCTCGGTGGAGGAGTCGGGCACCTCGCTGCCGGTGGTGGAGGCGCATTGCCGCTATCTAAGGCCGGCGCGCTACGACGACCTGCTCGCGATCGAGACCGGGGTGCTCGAGCTGCACCGTGCCTCGGTGCGTTTCGGCTACCGCGTGGTGCGGGAGAGCGACGGCGAGCTCATCACGCTCGGGCAGACCGAGCACTGCTTCCTGGACCGCGCCGGGAGACCGGGACGCCCATCGGCCGAGCTCGCCGAAGTGCTACGCCGGGCCCCGCCGGCGATAGACCTGCCCGAGGGCTGGCCCGGGCGCTAGCGCGCGCCGACCTGCGCCGGCGCCGGTGTTCCCGCGTAACCGCGCCAGTCGAAGTCGGGGAACAGCGAATCGCGCCGCTCGCACTCGGCGAGGAAGCTCTCGTCCGCCTCCGAGAGCGATCCGCCCTGGGTGCGTCGCTCGGCCAGGGTGGCGAGTCGCTCGAAGGCCTCGGCGTGCTCGGTCACGCGCAGCTCCGCGTAGTCGCGGGCCGCAAACGTGGTGATCAGGAACTGCCAGTCGGACGACTCGAGCAACAGCAGCTCGCGCCCGGCCTGCCTGAGCAACCGCTCGAGCAACGGCTCCGCCGCCGCCGACCCGCCGCCCGCTGCTGCGGCACTCGCCAGGGATTCGAAGCGACGCTCGGCGGCGTGCACCAGCGGCCAGGTCCAGCGCGTGGCCTCGTTGAGCCACACCTGATGGGCGCCGCCGTCGCCCCACGAGCCCTCCGGGAGCGACACCATCTCCTGGGGTGGCTGGCGCTCGAGCATTGCGCCGGCGGAGATCGCCGAGACGCCGCCCGTCCGCGCGCAGCGGTCGAGCACCTCGCCGACGAACCGCGGGCCCTCGAACCACCAGTGTCCGAACAGCTCGGTATCGAACATCGCGCAGACGATGGGCGGCGCGCTCTGACGAGGCCCCGCATCCGCGAGCGTGCGCTCGAGCAGGGAGAAGAAGTGGGCGGCGTGCTCGGGGACACGCGCCTCGGCCGTCTCGGGGCGGTAGACCTGCTTGTGCGCCAGGTCGGCCTTCGGGTGGGTGACGCTCCAGTAGCGATGTCCGCCCGGGAAGCGCTTCTTGTGGAAATCGAGGTAGGCGCCATCGCCGGGGTAGCCGAGCTCGCCGCTCCACACCTGGGACGCCGTGACCGGGTCGCGCCCGAAGCAGGCGACCGCTCCGGAGGGGCCGACGCGATAGGGACGATAGGGCGGCTGCCCGGGGCGAGCGCTCTCGCCCGCCGCGCCACCGGCGATCTGGTGGAGCGCCTGGAAGCGATCGGCATAGATGCCCAGCGGCTTGCCGCCGGAGAGCAGGTGCGTGTCGACGAAGAAGTAGCGCAGACCCTGGGCCGCCAGCAGCTCTTCGACGCCGCGACGTTCGCGCGTGGGGGCGGCGGAGCCCTCGGGGGCGCGCCATGGCCCGGCCGGGCGATAGGCGCACTCGGGAAGCCAGATCCCCCTGGGCGCGCGCCCGAAGTGCCGGCGGTGGGCGGTGACCGCGGTGCGCAGCTGCCCCGCCGCGGCGGTGTCGCTGGAGAGGAGCGGCAGGTATCCATGGGTGGCGGCGCAGGTGATGATCTCGATCGAGCCCCGCTCTTCGAGCCGGCGGAAGCGGGCGACCAGGTTCGGACCCTGCGGGCCCATGAACTCCTCGAGGCTCGCGCGGTAGAAGCCCTCCCAGCGGGCGGCGAGGGCCGCCAGCGCCGGCTCGCCCGAGCGCGCGAACCAGCCGCGGTCCTCGACCGCGGCCGCGATCTTCTGCTCCAGGTAGCCCACGAACTCCCGGTGGAACTCCGGGTGCGCCAGCTGCTCGCACAGGACCGGCGTGAGTCCCAGCGTCACGCCCAGCGAGTGGCCGTCCTCGGTGCGATCGTGCAGGACGCGCCAGAGGGGAAGGTAGGTCTCGGCGGTCGCTTCGTTGAGCCAGTCGACACCGTGGGGCCAGCGCCCGTGGTGGAGCACCCACGGGAGGTGCGAGTGGAGCACGAAGGTGAACGAGCCTGCCGCCATGACCCCTCTAGGACTTGAAGCCCAGCTCCTTGCCACGCGGTTCGCCCGGCAGCTTGATGGGGCCGAACTGGGTCTCGTAGTTCTTGAGATTCTGCTCGAGCGCCATCAGGAGCGACTTGGCGTGCTGCGGCGTGACGATCACGCGCGCGTAGACCTTCGCCTTGGGGAGTCCGGGCAGGGCCCGCGCGAAATCGAGGATCACCTCGGAGGCCGAGTGGGCGATGAACACCAGGTTGGAGTAGATGCCCTCGGCCTCGGCCTGCCCGAGATCCACTTCGATCGACTGTTGGGGTTTTTCCACGAAAGGGCTCCTGTTCGCACCCAACCCGGGCGGCCGGGGTGGCTCCGGTCGGTCGGTCCGATGCGGTTGAGGGGACCGTGGAGCCTAGGGGGGGAGCAGGCTAGGGTCAAGCCCAAAGGGGATTTAGACCGCTCATCCGAAGCATGAAGTCAGGGGACCCGCCGCCGCCCCTGTCAGACCGATGCGTGGCATATCGCTTGCGCCTTCTTCCTCCCTGACCGACCACGCATCGCGCCCGGGGACCCTTCCACATCTTATGGAGCCTCTCGCACCGGATCCCGCCCCGGGCAGCGCCGCCTCCCGCGCGCCCGTGGTCCGTCGTTCGATGCCCGCCCCGAGCGACCCCGCGCTCGCCCTGCTGCGGCAGCAGCCGCACGATCTGGCGAGCCTCGAACGCATGCTGCTCGCCTGGGCGGTGCACAGCGACGGCGCGGACTTCTCGCGGGCACGTCTGCTGGTCTGGAGCCCCTCGCGGGCACTACTGGTGGGACGGCTGTGGTGGGAACGCGACCCGGCGGCCGGCGAGCCGTGCGCGTCCATGCTCCGCGCCCAGCGCTTGGCGAGCGACGGTCCGGTCCCCGAGCGCACGCGGGAGCTGCGTCACGTGGCGCTGCAGCCCGAGCGGCTGATCGGTGTGGCGGCGGAGGCATGGCGGGACGGCTCGCTCGCCATCGACGACGCGGCGACGGCGGGAGAGCGCTCGTCCGGGTCGGCGCTGGACCACGGTGCCGTGGCGTTCACCCGCGCCGGGCGTGCGTTCGCGCTGTTGATCGGCGAGTGGGATACGCCGGGGGTACCGGCCGGTCGCACGGCCGCACTCGAACACCTCCACGCGCTCGCCGCGGCAGCGTTCGACGCGCAGG
>JBGPXY010000046.1:0-15438 GCA_041492985.1 Candidatus Eiseniibacteriota bacterium | reverse complement strand
CCGTAGTCCTCGCGCATCGCCATCAGCGTCGGCACGACCACCTCGGGCGCGAAGGCGATGGACCCCGCAGCGGCGGTCGGCGCGATCGTGCCGTCGTCATTCACGCCGGTGAACGAGGCGCCGCGCGCCTCGTAGGTGTGGAACTCACGCGAGCGACCGCCGATCTCGACCGTGCCGTCGAGCGGCCCGTCGCAGGCGCTCAAGCCCCAGAGCCGCTCACCGTAGCCCGCGAAGCCCGAGGGGTTCGCGATCGCGTAGGCGCGCTGCGCGAGTGTGGCCCGCCGCGAGTTCTCGAAGTAGTCGATCCCCTTCTCCCGCATGGAGGCGTCGCGGATGCCGCGGAAGTCGATCCACACGTGCGAGTACTGGTGGCCAAACAGCGGCGCGAACCCCAGGTGCTCCTCGCCCTGGAACGTGCCCCAGCGGTAGCGGCTGGTCCATGCTCCCCAGACGTCGGCCCCGACCTCGTGGGTCGATGCGCCCAGCGCCAGGACGTGAAGGATCATCGCCTCGTTGTAGCCCCGCCAGTCGTAGGGCAGATGTCCCTCGCGCGGCTGCCAGCCGAGGGCGATCGTCGGCGGACGGACCTGGGCCCAGCGCCAGTCCACGCGCACGTAGAGCGATTCGGCGATCGCCCGGATGCTGTCCTCGACCGACGAGGCCCGGTCGAAGTACGACTGGCAGAAGAGTGTGCCGCCCAGCATCAGGGCGGTGTCCATGGTCGAGAGCTCCACGTCCTCGAACCGGTATCCGGTCGCGGGGTCGAGGAAGTGGTAGAAGAAGCCACGGTAACCGGTCACGCCACGCGCGGCGGTGTCCTGCGGCGCGGCCCAGAAGAACCGGAGCGTGGCGAGCGTGCGCCCGGCCGCGGCCTCGCGCGTCACCCACCCGCGCTCCGCGCCGATCGGGTAGGCCGTGAGCGCGAAGCCCACCGCCCCCACGCTCACGAACGAGCGCGTCGGCCAGCGGTCGGGCGTCATGCCGGTGCGCGCGTCGCTCAGGTCCCAGAACCACCGGAACGTGCGGTGCTCGAGCGTGTCGAGGAACGCCGCCTGCGCGGGCGTCGGGTCGTGGCGATCCGGGGCGGCACGGAGCGGCACGCAGGCGGCCAGAACCAGGGCCGCGACCAGCAGGACGGCGGAGCCTCCGGCCCCCCTCGCTCGCGATCGCATGGTGGGCGAGGGCTCAGCGCCCGCGCGGCCGCCCGGTGCCCGCGCGCACCTGCGCGGCGGCCGAGGAACCGCACGAGCTCCGCACCACCAGCGTCGTCGGCATGACCTCGTTGAGCGGCGATCGGCTCCGCCGGGAGCGAGGGAGCTCGAGCAGCTTCTCCACCGCCCGCTCGCCCAGCCGGTACGCGTCGACGTGCACGGTGGTCAGCGGGGGATTCAGGTAGCGCGCCATCGCGATGTCGTCGAAGCCCGCGAGCGCGATGTCCTCCGGCACCCGCGCGTCCGCGTCGCTCAGCGCGCCGAGCACGCCGATCGCCATATAGTCGTTCGCGGCGAACACCGCGGTCGGGCGCGGGTGGAGCGCCAGCAGACGCGCCCCCGCCTCGTATCCGGAGGACTCGGTGAAGTCGCCCGCGATCTCCAGCTCGCGCGAACACACGGCGCCCGCCTCCACCAATGCGGCGCGATACCCCTCCAGCCGCTGCCGGGCGTCCGCATTGCGGGTCGGGCCGGTGATCGTGGCGATGTGCCGGTGTCCGAGGCTCACGAGATGCCGGACGACCGAGTACGCACCCGCCTGATTGGCGATCGCGACGCTGTCGCAACCCTCGATCCCCGAGAAGGCGTCGATCAACACCAGCGGCACAGTGGCGGCAGTCGCGCGGATGGCCGCGCTCGCGTCGATGTCCGGGGCCATCACGATCAGGCCATCGATGCGACCGCGCGTGCTGCGCAGGGCGGCGACCAGTTCCTTGGCGTCCGCGTGCGAGCTCGAGACGAGCAGGTGCAGACCCCGCTTGCGCGCGGTGCAGTCCATGCCGCGCAGGATCTCCGAGTAGAACTCCCCGAACAGGTCGGGGAGCAGGACGCCGATGGCCTGGGTGCGGTTGGTGATCAGGCTGCGGGCGGCACCATTGGGCCAGTAGTTGAGGCGCTCGGCCACCGCGCGCACGATCTGGCGGGTGCCCTCGGTCACCACCGTGCTGTCATTGAACACCCGCGAAACAGTGGCGATCGATACGCCGGCCTCGCGGGCGACATCCTTGATGGTGGTCATGGCGGGGCGCCCTCCGGGGGGTGGCGGGAGGGCGTCCGGAGGCCGGTGCCGGCCCCACCGATGAAAACGATTACTTACCGGGCCCTCCCCGTCAAGCCGAAGGCCGTGCTCCCGCGCACGAACCTGTTGCGTGGCAGGAGCGTGGATGCCAAGGTCCCGGGTCCGGGATCGACGGCAGACGTTCCAGAATGGGACCGTGGCACGGGAGGGCGAGATGGGATTCCTCGATGGCAAGGTGGCGGTGGTGACCGGCGGCAACCGGGGCATCGGTCGGGGCATCGTCGAAGCCCTCGCCGGCGAGGGCGCGACGGTCGCCCTCACCGCGCGCCGCGCCGAGGCGGCGACCAAGGCCGCGAAAGAGGTGGGCAGAGGCGCGCTCGGGTTCGCGTGCGAGGTGCGCTCGCAGGAATCGGTGGAGCAGCTGTTCCGAGACGTCGAACGCGCGGCGGGCGGTGTCGACGTGCTGGTCAACAACGCCGGGATCGGCATCTTCGCCCCGGTCGCCGACCTCTCCCCCGACGACTGGCGGTCGGTCATCGAGACCAACCTCAACGGCGTCTTTTATTGCTGCCATGAGGCCATCCCGCGCATGCGCAAGCGGGGCGGCGGCTACATCTTCAACATCTCCTCGCTCGCCGGCCGCAACGCGTTCCCGAGTGCCGCCGCCTACAACGCCAGCAAGTTCGGCCTGAACGGCTTCAGCGAGGCGCTCATGCAGGAGGTGCGCTACGACGGCATCCGGGTCTCGTACCTGATGCCGGGCAGTGTGGCGACCGAGTTCGGCCGCGGCTCCGACGCCAAGGCGGGATGGGCCCTGCAGCCGGCGGATGTCGCCGCGATCGTCATCGATCTTCTCCGTTCCCCCTCGCACGCGCTCTACAGCCGGGTGGAGATGCGCCCGAGCAAACCCCCGAAGAAGGGGTAGGCAGGGCGAACTCGTCTCGGCTTGTCCCAATCCAAGGCCGGCGCGTTTTCAGTCTGCCGATGCGGCTGCGCCGCGTCTACTCGATGCGGACGACCGTGTGACTCAGACGCCGACCCGCCGCCTCCAGCCGGATGAAATACAGACCCGGGCCGGCGCGGCCGCCGATAAGGCTCGGCGCTTCCCAGGTCGCGCTGTGCGGTCCCGGATCGAGCACGCCCTCGACCAGGGTCGCGACCCGGCGACCGGTCAGGTCGAACACGGCCAGCCGGACGTAGGTCGACGAGGGCAGGTCGAAGTTCACCTGGAGCTCCCGCTGAAACGGATTGGGCGCACTGGAGAGCGCGAGCGGACGAGCCCCCGGCGGCCCGACACCCACAGGCCCGGCCCCGCAGAACTGGACCTCGAACGCCAAGTCCCAAGTCGGGTGCTCGATATCGAAGGGCGGACCAGGTCGTGAGCAATCCCACACCGGCGACGTCTCCCAGGTGACGCCGTCGGGATACGGGTTGGTGCTGTCTGCAGCGACCGGACAGACGGTCCAGTTATCGGCCATGATCTCGAAGAAGAACTTGCCCCGGCGCGGCAATGCGAAGGGTGGATCGAACGTCCAGCGGTACTCGACGGGGTGCACGCCGTCCCCATTCGGGATCACCAGCACCGAACCGGTCAGCAGCAGCGGAATGACGTCCCCAACCACCAGCGGATCGAAGGGATCGGTGATGAACAGCTGCCGGGGCGTATCGCTGTAGGCGGGCTGCGCTAGCCTCCACACGCTGATCGAGTGGATCAACGTGTCGGCCGCGACGAACTCCTGCCCCCAGCCCCGGCACGAGAACGGGGAGACCACCGTATCCGCCAGGGTCGGCTGGACCCCGATCGCCACCGGGTAGCAGGTCTCGGGGGACGCCGGCGTGGTCCAAGCGACCGCGAGGCAGGCTGTCAGCAACCAAAGTGACGGCAGCCATCTCCCACATGTGCGGTTCATCGGATCCGGGCCACCCTTCCGGCCTTCTGGGAGTCACCGACCGTCAGACGATAGAGGTAGACGCCTTGGGCAAGGCCGTGCCGGTGCTGCTCTCGCCGTTCCAGGTCGGCCGCGACCCGGCGGATCCGCGTACTATCGCCACCCGACGTCCCGACAGGTCGTACACCGCCAGCTCCGCCGTGGTGCCGGGAACCAGCGCCTTGTGCTCCGCGGATTGTTGATGGCGGAGTTGGCTGGAGTTCCTGAGCGACCGGCCCGCTCAGGGGAACAATCAAGGCGGGCCGCACGGCTCAACAACAATTTGGTCGCACAAGACCCCCTTCCGGACCCGACTCCGCCGCGTCCGTCCCGCGGCGGTTGAGCGGGCCCTGGTGCTGGGCTAGGGTGTGCGCGCTCGGCGGCCCGGGCTCCACCCGGGCCCCACCCCCCAGCAAGCGTTCGACATGAGCTGTGCCGGGGGCCGACCCACCCCGACGGTCATGACCATCCCAGGAGGATCCGTGAGACTCAGACCCGCGAACCTGTTCCTGCTCGTCCTCGCCGCCACCCTGGCGGGCGGGCCGGCCGCCTCCCTCGCGGCCACCGGCGCCCCGGCCGCGACGCGGCCCGACGCCCCGTTCTGGGCGGCCAAGCCGAACGCCGCCGCCTTCGGGAAGATGGAGGCCGATCGGCTCACGAAGACGCGCGCGGCCATCGAGCGGCTGGCCTCGGTCAAGGGCGCCCGGACCATCGAGAACACGCTGGTCCCGTACGACGAGGCGCAGATCCAGCTCGACGCGGCACGCGCGCAGGCGGGGTTGATGCAGGAGGTCCATCCCGATTCGGCCGTGCGCGCGGTGGCCGAGGAGATGTCGCAGAAGGCCGAGGCGGCCTACAACGAGATCACGCTCGATCGCCGGGTCTACGACGCGCTGTCCGGGCTGGACGTCAGCAAGGCCGACGCCGAGACCCGGTACTACGTCGAGCACGAGCTTCGCGACTTCCGGCTCGCCGGCGTGGACAAGGATGACGCGACCCGCGCCCGGATCAAGGTGCTTCGCGACACGCTGATCAAGATCGGGCAGGAGTTCGACCGCAACATCCGCGGCGACGTGCGCACCATCCAGGTGGCGAGTGCCGCCGACCTCGATGGACTGCCGGCCGACTTCATCGCCGCCCACAAGCCCGGCGCCGACGGGAAGATCACGCTCGACATCAACTATCCCGACTACGTGCCGGTGATGACCTACGCCAAGAACGACGACGTGCGCAAGCGGCTCTACATGGAGTTCCAGAACCGCGCCTACCCGAAGAACATCGAGGTGCTCGACCGCCTGATCGCGCAGCGTCACGTGCTGGCGAACCTGCTCGGCTATCCCACCTGGGCGGACTACATCACCGCCAACAAGATGGTGGGCAGCTCGAAGAACGCGCGCGACTTCATCGACAAGATCGTCGCCGCCTCGGGGGCGAGCGCCGACCACGACTACCAGGTGCTGCTGCGGCGCAAGGCGAAGGACGTCCCCGGCGCCACCGACGTCAGCTTCTGGGAGACCAGCTACTGGTCGGAGATGGTGCGCAAGTCCGACTACGCCTTCGACTCGCAGTCGGTGCGTCCCTACTTCCCCTACGAGCGCGTGAAGCAGGGCGTGCTCGACGTGGCGAGCCGGATGTTCGACGTCACCTTCAAGCAGGTCAAGGACGCGCCGGTGTGGGATCCCTCGGTCGAGTGCTGGGAGATGTTCGAAAGCGGGAAGCTGGTCGGCCGCTTCTACCTGGACATGCACCCGCGCCCGAACAAGTTCAACCACGCGGCCCAGTTCGACATCCGCACCGGGGTGGCCGGCAAGCAGATCGCCGAAGCGGCGCTGGTCTGCAACCTGCCGGGCGGCACGCCCGGTGACCCGGCGCTGTGCGAGTACAACGACGTCAACACCTTCTTCCACGAGTTCGGCCACCTGCTGCACACGCTGTTCGCCGGCCACCACCAGTGGTGCGGTATCGGCGGCATCCGCACCGAGCACGACTTCGTGGAAGCGCCCTCGCAGATGCTCGAGGAGTGGATGCGGGACCCGGCAACGCTGGCGACCTTCGCGAAGCACCACCAGACGGGCGAGCCCATCCCGGCCGCGGTGGTGAAGCAGATGAACCGCGCCAACGACTTCGGCAAGGGGCTCGCGGTGCGCCGTCAGATGGTGTACGCGGACCTGTCGCTCTCGATCTACGACCGCGACCCGAAGCTGGTGAACACGAACGACCTGATGTCGGGGCTGGTCAAGAAGTACCAGCCATTTCCCTACGTGGAGGGCACGCACTTCCAGTGCGCGTTCGGCCACCTCGACGGCTACTCGGCGGTCTACTACACCTACATGTGGTCGCTGGTGATCGCGAAGGACATGTTCAGCCAGTTCGACAAGAACGACCTGTTGTCACCGGTGGTGGCGAAGCGCTACCGCGACGCGGTGCTGGCCCCGGGCGGCTCGGCGCCGGCGGCCAAGCTGGTCGAGAACTTCCTCGGCCGGCCGTTCACCTTCGACGCCTACCAGGCGTGGCTGAACGAGGCGAACTAGGCGACTCAGGTCGCACCATCTGACGACGACGGGGCGCGGCTCTCGCGAGCCGCGCCCCGTTCGCTTCCCCGCGAGCCCGCCGCGGTCCTAGACCGCCTTGCTGCTCTCCCCGCGCCGCACCGTGCCGGCCAGCTCGTCGGCGTGGAAGGACGAGCGCACCAGCGGGCCCGAGGCGACACTCGCGATCCCCAGCGCCTCGGCGCGCTCGCCCCAGGCGCGGAACCGGTCCGGGTGCACGTAGTCGATCACCGGCAGGTGGTTGGGCGTCGGCCGCAGGTACTGGCCGATGGTGAGCAGGTCGCAGCCGTGCGCGACCAGGTCGCGGATCGTGGTCTCGATCTCGTCGTCCCGCTCGCCGAGGCCGATCATGATACCCGACTTGGCCTTGATGGCGCCGCCGGTCCACGACTTGACGCGCCGCAGCAGCTCGAGCGAGCGGGCGTAGCGGGCGCTCGGGCGCACCAGCGGATGCAGCCGCTCGACCGTCTCGATGTTGTGGTTGATGACCTCGGGTGCGGCGTCGATCACGCGCCGCAGGTCGTCCTCGTGGCCGCGGAAGTCCGGGACCAGCACCTCGATGACGGTGCTCGAGCGCTTGCGGATCTCGCGGATGACCTCGGCAAAGATGGCACTGCCGCCGTCGACCAGGTCGTCGCGGGCCACCGAGGTGATGACCGTGTGGCGCAGGCCCATGGCGGCGACGGTCTCCCCGACCCGGCGCGGCTCGTCGCGGTCCACGAAGCCGTTGGGCTTCCCGGGCGCCACGGCGCAGAACCCGCAGCGCCGCGTGCACAGCTCGCCCAGGATCATGATGGTGGCGGTGCCGCGCTCCCAGCAGTGGCCCAGGTTGGGGCAGCGCGCCTCCTCGCACACGGTGTGCAGGTTCTGGCGACGCAGCAACGCCTTGGTCTCCGCGTATTCGCCGGCGCCCGGGAGCTTGGCTTTGAGCCACTCGGGCAGCCGCCGAAATCCCGGCGTGCCGACCGCCTCGGCGCCGAGACCGACACCGGCGCCGGAGGCGCAGCCGCCGAAGCGCGGCGTCACCGGCAGGCGCTGCGGGACCGGCGCGCGCGGGGCGCCGTACACCTTGAACTCCGAGGATCCGTCGGCGATCGGCGCGGCGCCCGCGGGCTCTTCCGGCAGGATGAGATCGTCGCTCACGACGGTCAGTCCTTCGCCATGGTGGCGCGGGCGACCTGTCCCGTGCCCTTCAGGGCCAGCATGCGGTCGAGGGCGACCTTCGCATCGCGCTTGACCGGCTCGGGCACGCGCACCGGATTCACGATCTCGCCGGCCGCGAGGTTCTCGAGCGCCCACAACAGGTGCGCGGGATCGATGCGGTTCATGGTCGCGCACGGGCAGACGTTCTTCTGCAGCGACCGGATGCGCTGATCCGGGTGCTCGAGGGCCAGCCGGTGGATCAGGTTGATCTCGGTGCCGATCGCCCACGAGGTCCCGGCCGGAGCGCTCCGCACCTGATCGATGATGAACTCGGTCGAGCCCGCCAGGTCGGCGTTGCGCACCACATCGAAGGGGCACTCCGGGTGGACCAGCACCCTGACCGCCGGGTCGGCCGTGCGCACCTCGTGGATCTGCTCGAGCGTGAACTTGGTGTGCACCGAGCAGAAGCCGCGCCACAGGATGATGCGGGTCTCGGGGCGGTAGCAGGCGGCGTTGATCCGGTCGAGATCCCGCGCGCGGAACTCCCACTCGGCCATGTGCGCGAGGGGTACCCCCATCGCGAAGGCGGTGTTGCGGCCGAGGTGCTGATCGGGGAAGAAGAACACGCGCGAGCCACGGCCCCACGCCCACGCGAGCACGGCCGCGGCGTTCGAGGAGGTGCAGACCACGCCGCCATGGGCGCCGCAGAACGCCTTGAGCGCGGCACTCGAGTTCATGTAGGTGACCGGCACGATGGTCTCGCCGTGCGCGCCGACCAAGCGGTCCCAGGCTTCTTCGACGTCCTCGATCACCGCCATGTCCGCCATCGAGCAGCCGGCCTTGAGGTCGGGGAGGATGACGGTCTGATGCGGCTGGCGCAGGATGTCGGCCGACTCGGCCATGAAGTGCACGCCGCAGAAGACGATGGCCTCGGCGTCGGTCTGGTCCGCCGCCAGCTGCGACAGCTTGAACGAATCGCCCCGGAAGTCGGCGAACTCGATGACGCTCTCGCGCTGGTAGTGGTGGCCGAGGATCACCGCGCGGGCGCCGAGTGCACGCTTCGCGGCCCACGTGCGCTCGCGGATCGTCTCCGCGGTCAGCGCGGCGTACTCGCAGAACGGCCGCGCTCCGCCGGTCGTGGGAAGGGCGGTCGTGGTCACCTGGGCTTCACCTCGCTGGCGTGGGAGGAGCTAGTCCAGCTCGCTGTGGCTGATGGGCTGACGGTCGGAGAATCCGGCGTCGAGCGCGTGCCAGTGGGCGATCTCGGCTTCTCCCAACTTCCAGCACAGGAACACGAGCCGGTCGCCGTTCAGGGCGTAGAAATCCAGCAGTCCCTGGTCCAGGTCCTTGATCAGGCATCCGCGCCGGTGGATCGCGCTCACCCCGTTCGAGATGAGTTCCGCGAGCGAGTTGTAGCGCTCCTGGTGCTTGCGCAGCTCCAGCACGTCCGGGTTCTCGTCGCCGGCGCCGGACGTGGCGAGCCCCAGCACGTCCATCCGGGTGCGGACGCGATCGAACTCGCGCTTGGCTTCGACCAAACGCTCGAAGCGCGGGCGGATCTCGGTGAGCAGACGGTTCGCCTCGTCCACGGTGAACAGGTTCAGCCTCACACCGACATCTCCCCCGACGGACTCCCTTCCGTCGCCGTTCCCTCGGTCTCGAATGAATTGCCACAACCGCACGAGCGCACCGCGTTGGGGTTCTCGATCGAGAAACCGCTCCCCTGGAGCGACTCGACGAAGTCGATCCGCACACCCTTGAGGACCGCCGCACTCTCCGGGTCCACCAGCACCTTGACGCCACCGAACTCGCCCACCCAGTCGCCTGCGCCGACCTCGGGCGCCAGGGACATGCCGTAGGAGAACCCGGAACAGCCGCCCTTCTCGACGAACACACGGAGTCCCGCGACCGGCTCCGTCTGCTTGCTCATGATCTCGGCGACCTTCTTGCTCGCCGCGTCCGTCAACGTCAGCATGCATTCCTCCGTGTAAGGGCGATTCAGCGGGCGGCTCCCGCGGGTTCGATCGTATCGTCGCGGCTCGTCAGGGCCAGTCGGCGGACCTCGTCGGCCGAGACCCAGGTGACATCGGCGTAGCCCATCTGGCGCGCGAGCCGGGTCGCCACCGTCTCCCGGGCCTGGGCCATGGTGGGAGCCGTGGGGCCCGATTTCGCGGCGAGCGACGTCATATGGATGCCGCGCAGCCCGCAAGGATGGATAAGTTCAAAGAACCTCATGTCCGGGGCCACGTTGAGCGCGAAACCATGATAGCTCACCCAGCGCCGGACGGCGACGCCGATGGAGGCGATCTTCTCCCCCTCCACCCACACGCCGGTGCGCCCGGAGATGGTCTCGCCCCGCAGTCCCCAGCTCTCGAGTGCGGCGATCAGCCCCTGCTCGAGGTCGCGCAGGAAGCGGTGCAGGTCGCGGTCGCGGGCGGTCAGGTCGCTGATCACGTAGCCCACCAGTTGCCCCGGGCCGTGCCAGGTGAAGTCGCCGCCACGGGCGACCTCGAAGATCTCGATGCCCAGCCGCCGCAGCGTCTCCGGGTCCGCCCGCAGGCTCTCGCCGCTGCCTCCCCGCCCGACCGTGAGCACCGGCGGGTGGTCCGGGTACAGCAGCCAGTCCCCGGTGCGGCCCTCCGCGCGCGCCCGCACCAGCCCTTCCTGGAGTGCCAGGGCATCGCGGTAGGAGACGTCGCCGAGGTGGGCGACCGACAACGTGCTCATGCGTAGAACCAGAGCAGCTCGGGCCGCTCCAGCAGCTCGCACACGCGCCGCAGGAACTTGACCGCCGGCTCGCCGTCGACGACCCGGTGATCGAAGCCGAGCGAGGCGTTCATCATCGGGCGCGCAACGATCTGCCCGTCGCGGACCACCGCCCGTTCGACGATCTTGTGCACTCCCAGGATCGCCACCTCCGGCACGTTGATCACCGGTGACGAGTTGATGGCGCCGTAGACACCGGCGTTGGTGATGCTGAACGTGCCGCCCATGATGTCGTCCGGCTTCAGGCGGTCGGTGCGGGCGCGCGTCGCCAGGTCGTTCACCTCGGCGGCGAGCTGCACCAGGTTCTTCCGGTCGCAGTCCTTGAGGTTGGGGACGATCAGGCCCTTCTCGTCGCGGCCGACCGCCATGCCGATGTTGTAGTAGCGCTTGACGACGATCGCCTCACCCTTCACCTCGCCGTTCACCCATGAGAACTCCTTGAGGGCGAGGACGCACGCCTTGATGAAGAACGGCATGTAGGTGAGCTTGATTCCCTGCGCCTCGAGCTTGGGGCCCCACTCCTTGCGGAGTGCGACGATGGCACTCATGTCCGCCTCGTCGAAGCAGTGCGTGTGGGCCGCGGTGTGCTTGGCGCGCACCATGTTCTCGGCGATCAGCTTGCGGACCTTGCTGAACGGGATGACCTCCTCGCGCGGTCCGGCGGCGGCGGGCGCCAGGTGCGCGGCGAGATAGCCGGGGCTCGCGGGGGCGGGTCCCGAGGGCGGGCGGGCCGCCGGCGCCGCGGCGGCGGCGGTCGGAGGCGCCATGGGCGCCGGGCGAGTGCCCCGGTGCGCGAGGTACTCGAGCAGGTCATCGCGCGTCACCCGTCCCGCGATCCCCGAGCCACGGATGGTGCCCAGCTCCGCCGCCTGCACACCCTGCTCGCGCATGATCTTCCGCACCGCGGGCGACAGGTTGCGCCCCTCGGCCGCGGCGGTGCCACCATTCCCATGCGACGCGTAGGCGGGCTCGGGCACAGGTGACGTCGTCCCCGGCGCGAACGCGGGCGGCGCCGGTGACGGTGAGGCTGCGGTCGCCACGGGCCGCGGCGGTGCGCTGGCGCCGGGCGCCGGTGCCGGCGCGGCCGCAGCCGGTACCGCGGGCGTCGCACCCGCCCCGACCGCCTCACCAGGGGCGGCGAGGATGGCGATCTCGGTGCCGACCAGCACCGTCGTGCCCTCCGCCACCAGGATCTGCGCGAGCGTGCCCTCGGCAGGTGAGGGGATCTCGACGTTGATCTTGTCCGTCTGGATCTCCACGAGCGGCTCTTCCTTGCGCACCCGATCGCCCTGGGCCTTCAACCACCGGGCGACCGTCCCCTCGGCGACGCTCTCGCCCAGCTGGGGGACTACGATCGAGATCGGCATCCGACTCTCCTCCCGCGAGCCCCGGCGGAGATCGCCGCGGCGATGATTCGATTCAGCCGTGTGACGGGCGGCGCGCCAGCCGCTCCCGGCGTCGCTCCTTCGCCCGTTCGTGTTCGGCACGCTCCTCAGCGCTTCCCAGGATCAGCGGCGGCACCTGGGTCGGGCGCCGGGTCGCCGGGTCCAGCGCCACGAAGGTCACGAACGCCGTGCTGGTGTGCCGTCGTTCACTGCTCATCAAGTCCTCGGAATCCACGTCCACCCGGATCTCCATGCTCGACTTGTCCACGAGCGTCATCCGCGCGTGCAGCAGGGCGAGCTGCCCCACCTGGATCGGGGCGAGGAACGACATCTCGTCGATCGCCGCCGTCACCACGGGCCGGCGGGCGTGCCGGGTCGCCACCACCGCCGCCGCGAGGTCGATCCAGTGCATGACCGTCCCGCCCAGCACCGTCCCGTGCACGTTCGCCTGGTGGGGGAGCACCAGCTGGGCCATCTCGGCGGCCGTCTCTCCCACCGTGCGGCCGAACCGGTCGGTCTGCGGGCTCCCGGGGGCGGTCACGTGCGCCGGGGCCCGACTCGGCAGGCTTGGATCATGCGGGTACCTCCATGCGAAGGCCGGCGGGCAGTATAGGTGTGGGTCTCCGGGGGGCGCAATCCGGCCCCCGCCGGGCAAACGAACGGCCGGACCCCGATGAGGGTCCGGCCGTCGTCGTGTCGCGTGCCGTGGCTAGTTGATCAGGACGCCGCGGCGGTTGAAGGTCTGCCCGCTGACCTTGAGCTTGTAGAAGTAGACCCCGGAACCGACCTCGTTGCCCTCGATGTCCCTGCCGTTCCAGTCCAGCGTGTGCGTCCCGGCGGGGAACTCCCCGTCGGCCAGCACCGCCAGCCGGCGTCCGGCCAGATCGTAGACACCGATCTGGACCCGGTCCCGCTTGGGCAGCGCGAAGGTGATGTGCGACGCGCGCGCCGGGTTGGGCGTCACCGCGAAGCTGACCCCCTCCGGCAGCTGATCGCCAACATCCAGCGTGGGATTCACCACGATGTCGGAGTTGCTTCGAGGCTGGATGCGCCAGGTCCCGAACGAGAGGTCCAGCACGCCGGTGACGGTCACGTACTGGTTCTTCGTCGGGTCAAAGGTGCGCACGACATTGTTGTCGATCAGGATGGTGTCAGGATTGCTCGGGTACGGCCCGGCCACGAAGAAGCTCTGCCCGGCCGTGCGCTCGTCCACGGTCCTGACGTCCACCACCTTGACCAGGACGCCTTCGTAATCCTCGCCGGTGGAGTTGCTCTGCCCGGCGTCGCAGGTCGTGTCACGCAGCACGCCGACCGTCTGGATGATCGGGGTCGGTGCGGCCACGACGCCCTCGTCCTTGATGAATTGGGTGCCGACGAGTTCGGTCTCCCCGAAGAACTCCTGGATCGCCCCGGCTATCACGTACTGGTGACCCGCGACCAGCACGGTGGTCGGGGCGAAGACGATCAGGCCGCTGCGCGTGCCGGCTGCCGCGGTCTCGATCCAGTAGGTGGAACCGAACAGGAGCGTGCAGACGCCGCGCGTCGTCATGCGCCCGCCGGGTGTGGCGCCCGCCCCCGCGAATTTCGAGCGGTCGTCGCAGGGCGAGAGCGCCAGCGCCACGGGGTCCGGCGCCTGGAGCGAGGCGATCGGGCAGATCCCGTTGGCCCACGAGCGCGTTCCCGCGGACGTCATGGTGTTATTGCCGACCTCGGTCACCAGGCCGTTGACCGTGACGCCTTCCGGATCGCACGGCGCGAGCCCGTTGGTCACCTTGAGATGGACGACGTTGTGGGCCAGCTGGCGCACCGCGGCGTCCGGCGGACCGAGCGTCGAGGACAGCGTGTAGTTGAGGATGTTCTGGGCGCTCGCCAGCGTCAGGTTACGATCGAACACCACACGAACGCTGTCGGCCGTGAAGGCGAAGGCGTCGGAGATGCTGGGCGGCGAGGAGTCGAACAGGTCCTGGCCATCGCGCAGCTGGATGCGGTAGCCGCGGGTGCGCTGATCGTAGATCCCCTGCACCGAGTCCGCCAGCGCTCCGAGCGGCGGTGGCGAGACGGCGTTGAAGCTGAGCGTGCTGCCGTCGATGAAGAGGCTATCGCAGGGGCCGAGCGAGCCGTTCGGGCAGAGCGTGTTGTCCACCACGATCCACGAGCTGAAGGTGCCGATCCCGTTCTGGAGCGACGTGCGCACGGTGCGGACCTTGTGGTTCACGCGGACGAGGCAGCCCTCCCACTGTTCGGCGGTGGGATTGGTGGGCAGCTCCTGCAGCTCGGCCACCGTCGTCCGGCGCCACGGCGGCAAGGGGTTCCCCTGGCTGATGCGCCGCACCGCGACCAGCGGGGCGTTAAACGCATTTGGGTCGAAGCCCCGCAGCTCGCCTCCGCTCTGGAACTCGTCCAGTCGGCCGTAGCACATGATGCTGTCGCCGAGCGCCAGGTCCCCACCGAAATCGTGGAACTGCGGCAGGTTTATGTAGTTCGTGCCGCCGGTGAAGATATCCACGCCCGTCCATGGTCCGCCGTTCGACTGCTGGATGTAGATGGCGAAGCCGGTCGGGAAGGCGTCGAAGCCGGTGATGATACCGCCGATGCCCCACACCGTGTCCGGGGCCACCGGGTGCGGGACTGCGGCCGGATCCTGGATGAAGGAGACATTGATCAGGGTGTCGGGGAACAGGCCGCCAGGTCCGGGCGGATACTGGTCCGCGCCGGCGATCGTGGCACTACAGGTGAGCAGCAGAGCGCCGAGGAACAGTGAAGCCTTCGTTCGCATGATGAACCCCTTCGGCAAAGGTTGTCGGTTGGAGGGTCAGCAGTGGATGGGGTCGGGCTCGTGCGGGCAATGCCTCCTCGCGCGTTGGGGCCGGCGCTTGGCCTAGAAACCCGGTCTCGCGGGACCGTTTGAAGATTCGTTGACCTCTGAAAGACCCATAGAGAGGGTAGTAGGACCCACCGGCCAAGGCAAATGGAAACAAGACGATGCCGGGAAAACCCTGGGTCCGGCTCCGGCAACTCGGGGGGCGCGGCGGTCGGTTCGGGCCGGCGGACCCCCGGCGACGGCGGCGGGTGGGCTAAGGCCCTAGTCCCATGCTCCGGAACACCGTGTCGAGGAACCTCGGGGCGTTGAAGAACCCGTTGGCGCCCCGGATGGGGACGGTGAAGACGATCACCCGACCCGACCCCGGCGGACTCTCGGGCACCGGGACGCTGACCGCCACCGGGATGCCCCGGGCCACCCGGGGGGAGAGGGTGCTGTCGCGCGCCCACAGCGCCACGTTGTGGGTGTCGCGGACCGCGAATCCCCGCACCCCGCCCGCCTGGATCCCGTTGCGCAGGCTGTCCTGATAGAGCGTGCTGTGGAGGTCCGTCCGGTGCAGGACCGGGTTGCCGCCGACCGTGTCCACGTAACCGCTGGTGATGCTCCACGTCACCGTG
>JBGPXY010000191.1:0-5016 GCA_041492985.1 Candidatus Eiseniibacteriota bacterium | reverse complement strand
GGTAGAACGAGGCCTGCGGGATGGGATCTCCTCCCAGCCGCCCGTAGGCGAGCTGCGGCAGGAACGAGACATGTCGGCCGACCGCCACCTCACCTCCGACCGCCACGCGTGTGCGCCGGTAGTCGAAGTCGCTGCCGAACGCCTTGTCTGCAGTTTGGTGCGTGAGGTAGCCCCAGAGAGGGAGTACCGGCAGGCGCATGCGGGTCTCGAACCCCAGCTCGCGCGCTCGGCCATGGGCCGCGGCGATGTTGGTCGGCGACTCCAGCTCGTGGTCGGTGAGGTTCCAGCGCGTCGTCACGTCCAGGGGTCGCTCGACCACGTCGCGGCATTGCAGCGCCGAGTACCACGCGGACCCCTGCGCGCTGAGCGAGACGTCAAAGCCCTCGCGGCGAAGATAGTTCTGATGGTCGGTGCCCGAGACCAGCGCGCGGATGGTGGCGATCCGCATCTCCTCGTTGTCGCGGTCCATGCTCGCGCCGCGCCGGCTGCCGCCGATCTTCATGTACCAGTAGACATCCCCGCGTCGGTGGCCGTGTCCCAGACTTCCGCCGCCCAACCACTGGTGGGCCCCGGTCGCGTATCCGAGATCGCCGTCCAGGTACAAACGCCTGCCGCGGTTGGAGAGCCCCGCCGAGGCGCCCCAAAGCGTCCCGTCCACGCGGCTGAACTGGTAGACCGGCCCGTACGAGAAGCGGGTGCGCGTGCGCGGGCCGCGCCAGGGGTGTTCGAGGCCCGCGACCAGCGCGCTGTCGAGCCCGGCCGTGTCGAGCGGTGCGGCGGTGAGCCCGAAGTAGCTGTCGGTGGAGTCCGACAAGCCTCGAAGGAATTGATGGAGCGTGGTATCAGCCGGCGCATCCTGAGCGCGTGCGTTGGACGGCACGGATGCCAGCAACGCAAGCCCGACCCCGAGCACGGACAGCATCTGCCGGATCATGGCTTGGCCCCGCGCGCGAAGAACGCCTCGTCGATGCCGTGGTTGATCAGGTAGTCGTCGAATTGGATCGCCATGTCGACCGAGCGGCCGAACCTGGGGATCGGGATGGTCAGCGTGACGCGCATCAGCAGCCGGCGCAGCACCCAATGGCCATCCACCTGCTGGCGCTCGATCACCACGCGGTCGACGCCCTTGAGGATCAGCGGCACCGGCGAGCGCGAGAAGTCCAGCTCCTGGCGCACGATGACGAAGTCGCGCGTGTCCACCCAGACCATGCCGCCCGGATCGCCGGCGCCGATGAGCGACCTGGGCTCGAAGGCGATGCGGTAGATCAGATGATCGCCCAGCAGGTCGCGGCCGACGATACGGTAGCGGTAGTCACGGCGCGCCTCGGGGCGGAAGGCGAAGTTGACGACCTGTTCCTCGGTGCTGGAGGAGAAGCTGATGTCGGCGTTGCCGCCCTTTCCCGGCTTGATCTCCCAGCGTCGCAGCTCCACGCTGCGCACATGATCCGGCTTTCGCTTGTAGACGCGGTTGACCGTCTCCTGGAGGAGCTGAGCGGGTCTGTCGCCGCTGGCGCCGCGGACCACGCGCAGCGTGGCGGTGAAGACCACGTCGTGGAGCAGCGAGTCGCGGCGCGCCTCCCCACGCGCGACCCGGTCGAGGATCTCATCGAGGGTCACCCGGGGCGCCCGGACCAGCACCTCCGGGACCTCGGTATGCATCGTGTCCTCGACGGCGAGGGTGGGACCCGATGCGGGAGGGGGTACGGCGGCGAGCGAGACGGCGAACAGTGCGGCGAGGAAGGACATAGGGTCCCCGATGGGGTCGTCGGGCGCGGGACGCTAGCATCGGTGCGGCGGCCCCGCAACACGCCGCCACACCGCCGGCGCGACAGCGCGACACATCCGGCGGCCGGGACATCGGATTAGCGCATCGGGGCGTCGCTTCTGCAAGAATCCGTCCGGCACGGCCCGTGCAGGATGGCGGAGCTCGAGAGGCCGCGGACACGGTCGAGAGACATGGGTCTCCCCGCCCTGACCCGCGCGGTTGATCGAGAAGGAGGCATGCGATGAAGCGTCATCTGACGTGCGCCGCCCTGGCGGCGCTGCTCGTTTCCCCCGTCGCGCCGTTGTTCGCCCGGAGCGGGTCCGCACTCGCGTCCACCGCGGCGGACTTCACTGGTTCAACGGTCACCACGATCGGCGCCTCGGGCGTCACCGGGTTCACCATCCCCGCGATGGAAGCCCCCACGCTCGTGACGGACGCCGAGAGCGATGGCGGCGCACAGATCGCCAGCGGCTTTCTCGCCTCGTCGCGCTACGAGTCGTCTCGCTACCGCCCGCGCCGCGACCGCGGTCGCGATCACTTTCGTGACGGGGGTTACTCGCGTGCCCGCGGCGTGAGCCAGCTGCACGCCGGCTTCCTCGACCCCGACGGTGACGCCAGCTCGGGCTTCCTTCTCGGCTTCCGCGGCGGTCAGCAGATCGACGAGATGATCCAGATCGGACTCGGCGTCGACTGGCGCCACAAGGCGGGCCGGTCGACCGAGGTGCTGCAGGAGAGCATCGGACCGGGCGGCGAGACCATCGTCACCCGGCGGGACATCTCGAAGTACTCGTCCAACCTGTTCCCGGGGATCGCCTATCTCCAGATCTCAGGCCCTTCCGATCTGGGACTCATCCCGTACGTCGGTGTCGCCGCCAGCTGGCAGGTGCTATTCCTCAACGCGGACGACTTCCAGACCGGTCAGTCGTTCGACGCCACCTACGACGGTTTCGGCTGGCAGCTGTGGGGTGGGGCGGCGGTCCCGCTCTCGGGTCGCTCGCGGCTGGTGGGCGAAGTGTTCCTCAACAACGCCGACCTGGGCCGCGACGTGACCGACGGGGCGACCGGCACCAGCTTCCGCGAGACCGTGAGCACCAACGGAGTTGGTGGGCGCTTCGGGATCAACTGGGGGTTCTAGCTCCGGTCCTGCCAGCCGGGAGCAAAGCAGGCGGCTCCGGGGTAGATGTGAGACATGCGAGCCGCCTTGGTGTGCCTGACCGTCGCATTGCTTCTCGCCTGCGAGGCGCGCGCCGAGGCAGGCGACCGGGGCGCTTCCTCGGCGACGGCCGACACGGTCGGCTGGTGGATCGACGAGGGTGCTTCGCCCGCGGCGCTCGTGGATTCGACGCTGAAGGGCGAATACACCATGCCGACGAGACGGGGACTGCACTATCCCGACGGGCGGGGTGGGTTTCAGTCGACAACGTACGACACGGTGGTGGAGCCCATCACATTCGCTCAGTACGACATCCTCAAAGGCACGAGCTACCTCCGCCTTCCGAACGCGCATTCGAGCCGCATCCGTCTGAGCTACGGCGACGTGTTCGAGATGATCCTCGATGACACGGCAAAGCCAGGAGGTGAGCCGGAGACGCAAGACGCCATGATCACCCTGGTCGCGCAGGGCGTGAAGCTCGCCAAGCCGGGCGGCGCCGCCGACGTCGCCATGTACCTGATCGTGATGGAGCCCGACCATCCCGAGCGACGCGTGACCCGCTCGTTGCGCCCGCTGCTGCCCCACACGTTCGGCTACCCGGGGGACACGATCACCATACCGTGGCGTGCCCGCCCCGGCGACCGCATCGAGGTCCGCGTGGCGATCGATGCCACGGGACGCGACCTCGAATTCATGTTTGGATACGTGAGGATCGAGACCAGGCTCATCTTCGAGCGCCTGTTAGACGGAGCGGCGGTGCGGTCGGTGCGGACGCCTCCGCCGCGCCCGCCCATGGAGCAGTCGATCAAGTCGATCTACCGATGAGGCGCGCGATCACCGCCCCGCCCTACACCTCCGCGAGCAGGTACTCCAGATCCTCGCGCGTGATGGATTTCGCGAAGCCATCCTCGCCGAGCACGTCGCGCGCCAGCGCCGCCTTGCGTTGCTGCAGGTCCCAGATCCGCTCCTCGATCGTCCCCGCGGTCAGCATGCGGTAGGCGATCACGGTCCGGTCCTGACCGATGCGATGGGTGCGATCGATCGCCTGGGCTTCGACCGCGGGATTCCACCACGGGTCGAACAGCACCACGTAGTTCGCAGCGGTGAGGTTGAGCCCGGTGCCCCCGGCGCGGAGCGAGATCAGGAACACGCACGGCTCGGGGTCGTTCTCGAACGCCGAGACCACCTCGGCGCGCTTCGTGGTCTGGCCGGTGAGCACGTGGTAGGGGATCCCGCGCTCACGCAGGGCCGGGGCGATGAGCTTGAGGCATTCGACGAACTGCGAGAACACGAGCACCTTGTGCCGCTCGGCGAGCAATGGCTCGAGCAGCTCGAACAGCGCCTCGAACTTCCCCGAGCCGACGTCCAGCCGGCCCCCCGCCAGCGCGGGATGGCAACAGAACTGACGCAGGCGCGTGAGCACCGCCAGGATCGAGATCCTGTTCCGCTCGAGCCCGCCGCGTGCGGAGAGCTGCGTCATGACGTTGCGGGCGACCTCGAGCTCGGCCAGGTAGAGCTTGCGCTGGCCGGTCGTCATCTCGCAGTCGCGGCGTTCCTCGATGCGCGGCGGCAGCTCGGGCGCCACGTCCTTCTTGAGCCGCCGGAGCATCACCGGGCGCAGCTTGGCCGCCAGCAGGCGCCGCGCGTGCGGGGGCGCGTCCGCCCGGTCGAAACGCCGCACGAACGATGCGCGCGCCCCGAGGTAGCCGGGGTTCACGAACGCCATGATGCTCCACAGATCGAGCGCGCGGTTCTCGAGCGGCGTGCCGGTCAACGCGAGCCGATGCCGGGCGCGCAGCGCGCGCGCGGCGCGGCTGACCGCGGCGTCCGGGTTCTTCACGAATTGCGCTTCGTCGAGGATCACCGCGCTCCACTCGACCTTCGACAACTGGTCGAGGTCGCGGCGCAGCAGCGCGTAGTTCGTGACGATGAGATCGTGTCGTGAGATCTCGCGCCGCAGCGCGTGCCGGCCTTCGCCGGCGAGGATCAACACGCGCATGCCGGGAGTGAAGCGCTGCGCCTCGCGCTCCCAGTTGTGCAGCACCGATGCCGGGCAGACGACGAGACTCGGGCCCGCCCTGGGCTCGCGCCGTCCCAG
>JBGPXY010000134.1:0-7578 GCA_041492985.1 Candidatus Eiseniibacteriota bacterium | reverse complement strand
CGGGGACGGCAAGCCCGACCTGGCGGTTGCAAATGCCGTGGGCACGGTCTCGGTGCTGCTCGGCAACGGCGACGGGAGCTTCGGAGCTACGACCGATTTCGTCACGGGGGGCCTTGCCTACTCCGTGGCGATCGGTGACCTCAACGCCGACGGTAGGCCCGACCTGGCGGTGGCAAACGACATCTTCATAGGCTCGGTCTCGGTGCTGCTCGGCAACGGGGATGGGAGCTTCGGGGTGAAGACCGACTACGGGACGGTCACCTATCCCCACGCGGTGGCAATCGGCGACCTTAACGTTGACGGCAAGCCGGACCTTGTTGTGGCCCAATCCAACTCCAACATGATCTCGGTGCTGCTCGGCAACGGCGACGGGAGCTTCGGAGCGCAGACCAACGTTCGCGCGGGGTGGACTCCCGAATCTGTGGTGATGGTGGACCTCAATGCCGACGGCAAGCCCGACCTGGCCGTGGCGAACGACTATGCCGGCACGATCTCGGTGTTGCTCGGCAACGGCGACGGGAGCTTCGGGGCGATCAATGACTTCGGCACGGGGTCCAGTCCCAATTCAGTGGCGATCCGGGACATCAACGCTGATGGCAGGCCCGACCTGGCGACGGCGAACGGAAGCACGGTCTCGGTGCTGCTCGGCAACGGAGACGGGAGCTTCGGGGCGAAGGCCGACTTCAGCACTGGGACCGGTTCCCGTTCCGTGGCGATCGGCGACCTGAACGGCGACGGCAAGCTCGACTTGGTGACGGCGAACGTCTCCGGCACGGTCTCGGTGCTGCTCGGCAACGGCGACGGGAGCTTCGGGGTGAAGACCGACCTCTCCATTGGCTTGGGATGGCGTCCCTATTCCGTGGCAATCGCTGACCTCGACGGCGACGGCAAGCCCGATCTGGCGGTGGCGAACTCCGAGGCCTACGTGGTCACGGTGTTGTTCGGCAACGGCGATGGGGCCTTCTGGTGGAGGAACGACATCAACATCGGGAAGTTCGCCAACTTCCTGGCGATCGGCGATTTCAACGGCGACGGCAAGCCCGACCTGGTGACCGCGAACGGGAGCACGGTCTCGGTGCTGCTCGGCAACGGTGACGGGAGTTTCGGCGTGAGGACCGACTTTGCCGCCGGGCACGCCTCCACAGTGGCGATCAGCGACCTCAATGCCGACGGCAAGCCCGACCTGGCGACGGCGAACCCCTACTCCTCCTCCACGGTCTCGGTGCTGCTCGGCAACGGGGACGGGAGCTTCGGCGTGAAGACCGACTACGGCACCGGGAACAGTCCCAGGTCCGCGGCGATCGGCGACCTGAACGGCGACGGCAAACCCGACCTGGCGGTGGCGACCGAAGGCAGCCGGGTCCTGGTGCTGTTGAACCTACACGCGACGGTCTCGGTCGAATCGGACCGGATTCCCGCCCGCTTCGAGCTCGCGCCGCCGCACCCGAATCCCTTCCGCTCGGGTGTCGCATTCGATCTTGCCATCTCCACTCCGGCGCTCGTCCGGCTCGAGATCTACGACGTGCAGGGCAGGTGGATGAGGACCCTTCAGGATGGGGTCCTTGCGCCCGGTCATCACCAGCGCTCATGGGACGGCGCGACCGCGAACGGATCGGCGGCACGGACCGGCGTGTATCTCGTCCGCTTCTCGGCCCCGGGAGTCGAACTCGCGAGAAAGGCGCTTCTCGTCCGATGAGGTGGAGTTGGGATTCGGTCACCCCCGAAGCCCCACTCCGACTTGTCTCGAGCTGAGGACTATGACTCCAGGTGATACATTTCCCTTCCCGCTCGAGCCTAGACGTCCCACTCTCATGGATCGGACGCCGCGGCAGGTGAGCGCGGCTCCAGAGAGGTCTCTCTCGCCAGAGCTCGACGCCACGACCGCGTGCCGCTCGTTCCATGCGGTCCAGGCGGCGGATGGGCCAGAGGCCCGACCATGTCGCGGTCACGGGCGCGCTTGGCGTCGTGTCGCTGTCGACCGCGAGCCGGGCGTGGACCACCGGTGCGGATTTCCACGACAAATCGGGCATTGACATGGCCCCGCGCCGGCGGGAGCCTTCCGCCGTTGCCCGTGGGCCGGGAAGCCACCAAGACCGGGATCCACCGCCGCTCCGCGAGGAGCGGGCCGCGCGCAGCGCGCCGGGCGCCGTGCGCATGAAGTGAGGTCAGCTATGCGTCCGGCAATCCGCCTTTCGCGAGCCCCCTGGCTCGCCGTCCTGCTCGCCGTGCTCGCGGGCCCTGTCGGTGCGAGCGGGTTCCCGTGCCCCGATCCCCCGATCTACCCGCCGACCCGAGCTTTCCTACAGCCGCCGCGTCCCTGCCCGGCCCAGGACGTCCGGATCCTGTTCGCCACCTGCGCGCCGTGCTGGGACATCGTCGACGTGAGCCAGGGCGCGGACGGGATCACCGTTCGGACAGATCAGCGGCCGGATGGCTGCATTCCGACCCTCTGCCTGCCCGAGTCGGCGAGCGTCGGGCTGGGCTCGTTCGCCGCCGGACATCACGCGGTCGTCCTTCGGTTCATTACCAACGTCGTGCGCGCGGACAGTGCGGACACCGTGCGCTGCACGTTCGTGAATCTCGACACCCTCGAGTTCGACGTCACCGCGACGTGCGCGCAGGACACGCTCCCATACGTGAAGGAGATCGTGCTCGGGGCGCCTGGCCCCTGTCTGGCCTGCCCGCCCCAGGTCTGCGCCGGCGACAGCATCCCCGTCCTGATCCGTGGCGAGTTCCCGCACAACTGCATCGAGCTGCTCGGCGTGGACTTGATCCCGGATGCGAGCATGGGACCGATTCCGCGACCGCCGACCCTGCGCATCACCTATGGAGTGAACGACTGCCTCGGTCGGCCGTGCGCGCTCGTGGTCGTGCCGTGGGAGGCGCGAGTGGCGCTACCGCCGCTCCCTGCCCTGATCAATCACGTGTACTGGCTGCAGGTCGAGACCGTGCTCCGTCGCTCGCATTGCATCCCGCCCCCCGACAGCAGCGTCATCGGCGAGGCGCAGTTCCCGTTCGCCGTCGCCGAGAGATGCAGCACCCAGTTCGGCGACTGCTTCCTCACCAGCTTCGACGTGCGGCCCTCACCCGGCCCTCGGTGTGATGCGTTCGTGGGTCCCGGCCAGCCGGGATACGCCACGTTCCGGATCGGCTCGGGCGCGCCGCTTCATGGGCTGCAAGGCCAGTTCGTGTTCCAATCACCCGATCTCGTGGTGACCGGGATCGAGACCGTCGGCGCCGCGACCGGGATGCGGCTTGCATGGCAGCCGACCGACGACGGCGCACGGTTCGTGCTCTACTCACAAGGCGGAGCGCACATCCCGGCGGCACCCCCGATGCCGTCCTCCGCGCACCTGCCGATCCTGGGCGTGAAGGTGGAGCTGCGCCACCCGATCGGTCCACCGCCGGTACGAAACGTCATGCGGGCGGACGGTCTGCTTGGCGCCGACGCGAGCGGAAACGGCGTGAACCTCTGTCCGATCCAGTTCCTCATTGAGCCGTTCGATTCCTACGTCCTCTTCTGCGCGGGCGGCACCTGTGATTTCAACCGCGACGGCGCGACCGACGTCCGCGATCTCGTGGGCATGGTGAACTGCCTCCATGACTCGACGCGCTGCGATCCGACCCGTGCCGACTGCGATGGAGATGGTGGATTGGACCTGGACGACGTGCTGTGCTGTGCCCACGTGATCCTTGGTGGCGGACGGCCCGACACGACCGGGGGCCGCCCCGATCCCTCGCTGCAGGTGCGCTTCGGCGCTCCGGTCGAGGGCGCGGGCACGGTCGCGGTTCCGGTGACGCTCGAAGGAGCGAATCCGGTCGCCGGAGTGCGGCTGGTGCTGCGCTATCCGAGCGAGCGCTTCGATGTCGCCGGCGTCGAGTTCCCGGGGCGATCGAGCTGGCTCGAGCTGCATGAGGTCGCCGGCGGGCGCGTGGTGGTGGGGCTGCTCGACCTGGGCGGTCTCCCAGCCACGTCGTTCCAGCACTCGTTCACGCTGCGGCTGACGCTTCGGGCCGGGCAGCAGGCCGGGGGTGAGGTGGCGCTCGAGTCGGCCGAGTTCTCCGATCCCGAGGGGGTGGCGCTGATCGCCGACCTGGGCGCGCCGGGTGTCGTGCTCGGTGGCGGCCGGCTCGCGCTCGGCCCCGGCCAGCCGAATCCCTTCGGGCGGGAGATGCACTTCGACGTCACGCTCGCCGCGACGGCGGATCTCGAGGTCTCCATCCACGACCTGACCGGACGTCTCGTGGCCACACTCCATCGCGGCGCCGCGACCGCGGGTGGTCACACGTTCCACTGGGACGGGCGGGGCCCCGACGGATCGCCTGCTCCCGACGGCATCTACTTCTATCGCGCGCGCGCGGCCGGAGAGACGCTCTCGCGCAAGATCATCGTGCTGCGCGAGCCCTGATCGGCCACGGCGCTCAGACGACGGGGGCGGTCTCGCGACCGCCCCCGCGCCGTTTCGGACTCGGCGGACGAGTTCCAGGCACGAGCCTCCCACGCTCCAGGATCGGCGCCGCGACCGCGACCCGTTCGATCATCGAGGCCCGGCGCGAGCATGGTCACCACCCCGCTGCCCTGATAGGATGCGAGCCCGTTCTCCACGTTGTCACACGTGCGGCCGGCCCCGTGTCCACCCGAGGCAACATGGAAAGCACACGACTCTCCCGCGATGGACTCCTCGAGCAGGTCGGCACCGGAGAGTTGCGCGGGAGCCATTCATGATCGTCCTCGAGCAGCTGGCCAAGTCGTATGGCGCCCAGGAGGCGGTGCGCGGGATCAGCCTCGAGATCCCGACCGGCCAGCTGGTCGGCTTGCTCGGGCCCAACGGTGCGGGCAAGTCCACGACCATCAAGATGCTCACGGGGATGCTCCTGCCGACCTCCGGCACCGCCCAGGTCGAGGGGCACGACATCGTCCGCGACCCGCTCGAGGTGAAGCGGCTCGTCGGCTACGTGCCCGAATCCGGCGCCGTGTTCGAGGCGCTCACCGCCCGTGAGTACCTGCGCTTCGTCGCCGCGCTCTACCAGATCCCGGAGAAGGAAGCCGACCTGCGCATCGACCGCTTCGCGGCCTTCTTCGATCTCGCCCAGGCGGATCTCTCCGGTAAGCCGCTGTCCGCGTTCTCGAAGGGCATGCGCCAGAAGGTGGTCATCACCTCGGCGCTGCTCCACAACCCGAAGACCGTGTTCTTCGACGAGCCGCTCAACGGGCTCGACGCCAACGCCGCGTTGTCGTTCAAGACGCTCATCACCTCGCTCGCTCGCGACGGCAAGACCATCGTCTACTGCTCGCACATCCTGGACGTGGTCGAGCGCGTCTGCGAGCGCGTGATCATCATCCACGAGGGCCGGATCGTGGCCGACGGCACCGTGCAGGCGCTGCGCGACCAGGCCGGTGAGCCCACGCTCGAGCGCGTGTTCAACAAGCTGACCGCCACGGAGAACCTCCTCGCGCGCGCCGAAGAGTTCGCTCGCGTACTCTCGCAATGACAGTGCGCTTGGCCCCGACCGTCGCCGTCGGGCCCCAGTCGCCGCGCCCGGCGGCGCGCCCGGTGCCCGATCTCTCCCAGGTGCGGACCATCCTGCGCGTGATCCTGCGCCGCTCCACGCGTGGCCGGATGATCGCCGGCCGCAGCGGCAAGCCTCGCGGGCTCATCTTCGTCCTCGTCATGTATGGGGTGCTGGGTGGATTCCTCAGCATGCTGGCGTTCGCCCATCCTGATGTCTTCACCTTCAGCCTGGTGATGGGGGCCTACACGTTCATGGTCGCCGGGATGACGATGGTGGGAGAGTCCAGCACGATGCTGTTCGATCCGGCCGAGAACGACATCCTCGGCCACCGGCCCATCCATCCGCGCACGCTGCTGCTCGCCAAGTCGCTCGGGATGATCTCATTGACGCTGGCGCTGGGGCTGGCGATCAACCTGTTCCCGATGTTCGCCGGACTGGCGACGCGCGGTGCGAGATGGTGGTTCCCGCTCGCGCACGTGGTGAGCCTCACGCTGCTGGTGCTGTTCTGCTCGGCGGCGGTGGTGTTCGTCTACGCGCTGCTGGCTCGGATGGTCAGCCGGCGCACGTTCGACACCGTCGCATCGTGGTCGCAGGTCGTGGTCACCGCGGTGCTCATCGTCTCCTACCAGCTGGTGCCGCGGCTCATGGATCGCATGCAGGGATTCCGGATCGACGCCGCGAATCCGATCCTGCTGTTCCTGCCGCCGACTTGGTTCGCGGCCGTCACGCAGGTGCTGCTGGGTGCCGACACCGGAACGCGGACGATGGCGATGGCCGCGGCCGCGGTGCTCGCCACGCCCGTCATCGGCTGGGCGGCGCTGCGATACCTCGCCGGGGACTACGCCCGTCAGCTCTCGGCCCTGGGCGAGACCCCCGTGGCGGCGAAGCCGGAGCCGCACGCGATCCGCCCCCGGCGCGGGATCCGCGTGGACGCGCTGCTGGCGCCGTGGCTGCGCGACCCCGTCGAGCGCGGGGCGTTCCGGCTCGCGGCCGCCTACCTGGGGCGGGACCGGGACGTGCGGATGCGGATCTACCCCCAGCTCGCCCTGTTCGTGGTGTTCCCGGTGATCTCGATCATCGATCGCAGCCAGGGGAGCCGATTCGGCGTGTTGCTGTCAGTCTACTTCGCGGCCACCATCCCCGCGTCGATGATGATGACGCTCAAGGCGAGCCCGCATCACGCCGCGGCTGACCTCTTCCGCTATGCCCCGATCGCTGGCACGGCGTCCATCTTCCACGGCGTGCGGAAGGCCAGCCTCGTGCTGCTGGTCGTGCCCGCGCTGATCATCTCGGGATCCATCCTCTGGTTCGGACTGCCCGACCACCACGCGCTGCTCACCGCGCTGCCCGCCCTGCTGGCGCTTCCCACGCTGTCGCTCCTCACGGGCCTCTCGGGCGACTACATCCCGCTGTCGCTGCCGCCGACCACCGGCCGGCAGGGTGCCATCAACGTGGGCACCATGTTGATCGGTGGCATCGGCGGCATCGTGTTCGTGGTGCTCGGGATCATCGGCGACCGGGCACACTGGTTCTGGAATCTGATCGTGGCCGAGGTCGCGGCGCTGGCCATCCTCCACCCGCTGCTGCTGCGCGGTATCCGCGCGCGGCGCCTGAGCCGGGAGGGCGAGTAGCCATGGCGGTGCGACATAGGATTCGCTGCCACTGGGCGCCGGCGGACAAGCCCCTCTATCTCGCCTACCACGACGAACAGTGGGGCGTGCCGGTCCACGACGACCGGATGCTGTTCGAGATGTTGATCCTCGAGGGCGCCCAGGCCGGGCTCTCGTGGGAGACCATCCTCAACAAGCGCGCCGCCTACCGGCGCGCCTTCGACCGATTCGACCCGCGCAAGGTGGCGCGCTACGACGCCCGCAAAGTACGTGCGTTGCTGGCCGACGCCGGCATCGTGCGCAACCGGCTCAAGATCGCCGCGGCGATCACCAACGCGCGCGCGTTCCTGGCCGTGCAGGACGAACACGGGTCGTTCGACGCGTTCATCTGGGGGTTTGTGGGTGGGGCGCCGATGCAGAACGCATGGACCCAGCACCGCGAGATCCCCGCCCG
>JBGPXY010000034.1:0-17440 GCA_041492985.1 Candidatus Eiseniibacteriota bacterium | reverse complement strand
CTGTTGACCGATTGGCTGGCCGAGGTGCAGGGCGGCGCGGCGGCGGTCACCACCATCACCTACCACGCGACGGGCACGTCACCGCCCGCAGGGATCACGGACTTCTCCTGGCAGCTGAAGATCACCCTCGCGGTCACGGGCAAGGTGAGCGTGAGCGTGCCGGACTAGACGCGCCACGTTCCGCCGGCGAGCGGACGAAACGACGAGGCCGCGGCGATCCGCACGCCGCGGCCTTTCGTTTGCGCGTTCCGGCGCCGGCGAGCGGTGGGGGCTCAGCCCGTCCAGCGGTTGGTGATCGGCAGGCGACGATCCTTGCCGAACGCGCGCGGCGAGATCTTGATCCCCGGCGGGCTCTGGCGGCGCTTGTACTCGGCCCGGTCCACCATGCGGACCACGCGCCGCACCAGCTCGTCGTCGTAGCCGAGCCCGGCGATCTCCTTCACCGACCGATCCTCCTCGACGTAGAAGCGCAGGATCGGATCGAGCACATCATAGGGCGGCAGCGTGTCCTGGTCGGTCTGGTCGGGCTTGAGCTCCGCGCTGGGCGCGCGGGTGAGGGTGCGCTCGGGGATCACCGGTGGATCGCTGCGGCTGTTCCGGTGCTGGGCCAGCTGGTAGACCATGGTCTTGTAGACGTCCTTGAGCACCGCGAAGCCGCCCGCCATGTCGCCGTAGAGCGTGCTGTAGCCCACCGAGAACTCGCTCTTGTTGCCGGTCGTCAGCACCAGCCAGCCGAACTTGTTCGACAGCGCCATCAGCGTGTTGCCGCGGATGCGCGCCTGGAGATTCTCCTCCGTGGTGTCGGGCGCCTTGCCGCTGAAGGCCGGGGCGAGCGAGCGCAGGGCGGCGTCGAACGAATCCTGGATGGGGATGGAGTAGAAGCGCAGGCCGAGCGCGCGGGCGAGGAGTTCCGCGTCCTCCTTCGAGGCGCCCGAGGTGTACGGGGAGGGCATCCCGACGGCGACCACGTTCTTCGCGCCGATGGCGTCGGCGGCGATGCACGCGCACAACGCGGAATCCACGCCGCCCGAAAGCCCCAGCACCGCGGCCTGGAACCCGTTCTTGTGCACGTAGTCGCGTGTTCCGAGCACCAGCGCGTCGTAGATCTCGGTCACCAGGTCGCGCTGCACGACGGCGGTGCGCAGCTCGAGCGCCGGCCGGGTCGCCACGATCGTCGCCGCCCCGCCATCTCCACCCGCGGGGGCTCCGCGGGTGCCTCCGCCGGAGGTCAGTCCGCCGCCGGTGGACCGGGAGGCTCCGCCGCCCATGGGCAGCTCGATGCGCGGTGTGGTCTCGCCGGTGTCGAGTGCTCGTTCCTTGCGCAGGCGCGGGTCGTGGAGCCGGGCGTTGAACACCGCGTCCAGCTCGACGTCGGCGACCACCAGGTCCTCGATGAACATCTCGCCCTCGGCGAGGACTTCTCCCTGCTCGTTGACGATCAGGCTGTTGCCGTCGTAGACGATCTCGTCCTGGGCGCCGACCAGGTTCGCGTAGCACACCACCGCCAGGTTGTCGGCGGCGCGCGTGCACAGCATGCGGCGGCGACCCTGCGCCTTGCCTGCGTGGTAGGGCGAGGCCGAGAGATTGATGACCACCTCGGCGCCTCCGCGGATGACCTGCTCCTGGAGCGGCCCGCCGGCGTACCAGATGTCCTCGCAGATGCTGAGGCCGATCACCGTCCCGTCGCGCACGAACACCGGGTTGCGCGTGCCGGGCATGAAGTAGCGGTTCTCGTCGAACACGCCGTAGTTGGGCAGGTAGCGCTTGCGGTAGCTGCCGACCCAGCGCCCGTCGTGGAGCACCGCCGCGGCGTTGTACAGATCCACGTCCCGGTCGACGGTGCCGACGATCAGGGTCATCCCCGCCGTGTGGGGGAGCAGGTCCCGGGTGCGCTCGATCGCCGTCTCGATGAAGGACGGCTTCAGCAGCAGGTCTTCGGGCGGGTAGCCGGTGATGACCATCTCGGGGAAGGCCAGCACGTCCACGCCGAGGGCGCGGGCGCGCTCGAGGTAGTGGACGATCTTGGCGAAATTGCCGTCCAGGTCGCCGACGGTGGCGTTGATCTGGGCCAGCCCGAGCCTGAGTTCACGCATGCGGGCCCGATTGTGGAGCCTGGCCCGCACGGGCGCAAGGCGGCGGGCCGGCGGCCTGGGCATGGCCTCACCCCGCTCGCATGACCGCGTTCCCGTTGACAGCCGGCGCGACGCCGGGCATTTTTCGCCGCGTTCGACCCCACGCCCTTCTCCCGGAGGAACCCACATGCGCTGGACCCGCTGGACCGCTCTGTGCGCCACGCTCGCTCTCGCCACGATCGCGGTGATCACGCTCTCGTGCGCCACCACCCAGGTGAAGGCGCCGGCGGTCATGACGCAGGATCAGAAGCTCGAGCGCGGCGAGTACCTGACGATCATCGGTGGATGCAACGACTGCCACACGCCCGCGGCGTTCTTCGGGAACCCGGACTTCGACCGTCGGCTGGCGGGGGCCGAGATGGGTTGGGTCGGGCCCTGGGGCACGTCCTATGCCCGCAACCTGACGCCCGACGTCGAGACCGGCATCGGCAGCTGGAGCGAAGACGACATCGTCAAGACCATCCGCACCGGGCAGCGGGCGGACGGCTCGCCGGTGCTGCCGCCCATGCCGTGGCCCAACTATTCGCGGCTTTCAGACGAGGATGCGTACGCGATCGCGGCGTACCTCAAGAGCATCCCGCCGGTGAAGCACAAGTCCCCCGCCGACCTGGCACCAGGAGCGAGGGTCACCGGGTCGGCGATGACGATTCCGGCGCCGTCCGCGTGGGACGCGCCGAAGCCCGCGGCGGCCGACACGGCGAAGCAAGCGAGTTGAGCGCAGGGCGGCGGCGGGAGTCGCTCCCGCCGCCGCCCGCGGGCTCGCGGTGCGACGCGGGTAGAAACGAAAACGCCCGGCTGATAACCGGGCGATCCCGTTTCAAGGCGGACACCGAGTCCGCCCTCCAGAAGGGAAGCGACTGATCAAGGCTCTTGGTGCCTGAAGTCCGCGCTTCCAACCCTCCACGCGGCCGGGGTCTCTCGGACCCGATCCTTTACTGGACGGCAGAGGGCTTCTGTCACTGTGAGGCGCCGGATCACAGTCCGGCTGCCGGGTAGCAGAGGAAGGCAAGAGCCGTTCCCCGGGGACCCGTCGCCCCCACACATACCTAAACCATTGTCCCATCAGGGGGACGCCCTGCCAAGCCCGAATCTCGCTGGTCCAGGGTTGGCCGCCCCGCCTCGAAACTGTCGGCTTTTTGCGACGGCTGCCGGGGTTGGCGCCCCAGCCGCCTGGAGGTTGGTCGGCCGCCTCCGGCCACCCTACGCCGCCGTCTCCGGCGCTCCCGGCCCGCTCCGGGTCGCCAGGAGGGCTCCCAGGGTGGCGATGGCGGCCATCACCAGGTAGGTATCGGCGGTCGCCCGGGCGAAGGCCAGGCGGCCGGAGGCGGCAAGTGTCCCGGCCCCCAGCGTGCCGGCGCCGTGGGCGGCGTATCGGGAAGCGAGCAGGGCCGCGGTCAGCGCCGCCCCGCCCGAGAAGCCCAGATTGCGCATGGTGCCCTGCAGTCCGCTGGCGAGCCCGAGCCGCTCGGCGGGGACCGCACTCAGAAGCGCCCGCGCGTTGGGGATCGCGAACAGACCCTGGCCAACGCCCACCAGCACCATCCCATCGATGATGTACACCGGGTGGGGCCGCACCCCGACGCCCGCGAGCAACGCAAGCCCGGCCGCGGTCAGGACGAAGCCCACCACCGAGAGCGGCCGCGCACCCCAGCGGTCGGACAGACGCCCGGCGATCGGGGCGAACACCAGCGCCATGAGCGGGAGGATCGCGAGCCAGGCCCCGCTGCGGCCGGCGTCGAAGCCCAGCACCTCCTCCAGGTAGAGCGGCAGGTGGAACCCGACCGCGATCGAGACCAGGTTGCCGAGCAGCGTGAGCGTCACGGCGATCCCCAAGGGGCCCTTGAGATCCGCGAGCGGCAGCAGCGGATCGCGGGTGCGGCGTTCGGCGATGAGGAAGCCGACGAGTAGCGCCCCCGCGACCGCGAACCACGGGCCGACGCCGGCGAGGCCCCAGCCGCGCGCCGGACCGCGCGAGAGCGCGAGCGTGAAGAGCACCAGCGAGGCGCACCAGAGTGCCGCCCCCGTCAGATGAAGTCCCGCCACCGAGGCGCGCGGCGGGTCGGCGGGGACGCGCCCCCGCAACAGGGCGAGCGCGAGCAGCCCCAGCGGCAGGTTGATGATGAAGATCCAGCGCCACGACAGGTACTGCACCAGCGCCCCACCGAGCGGCGGGCCGAGCGCCAGCCCCACGCCCACCATGGCACCGAAGGCGCCGAGCGCCCGCCCGCGCTCGCTGGACGGGAAGCTCACGACCAGGAGTGCCGCGCTGTTGGCCGTCATCATCGCCGCGCCGAGTCCCTGCAGCGTGCGCGCCGCGATCAGTGCGTGCGGACCCGGGGCGGCCGCGCACAGGGCCGAGGCAAAGGTGAACACGCCCAGACCGATCCCATAGATGCGCCGTCGACCGTAGCGGTCGGCCATGCGCCCGAGGGCGAGCAGCAGGCCGGTGATGGTGAGCACGTAGGCCAGCACCACCCACTCGATGGTGGTGAGCGGTACGCCGAAGTCGCGCGACAGGGTTGGCAGGGCGATGTTGACCACGCTGATGTCGAACGTGGCCATGAGGGTGCCCAGCGCCAGCACCGGGAAGACGCGCCACCGGGGCCATGCCCCCGTTTCGGCGGGCGCCGTCATGACGTCTCGCTGTGGTCGCGTCCCGGCATCCGCGGCGGATGCCCGGCGGCGGACGTCAGCGCTGTCGGACCCAGCGCAGGATCTCGGGCAGCGTCGGCGTCTTCCCGTACATGAGCAGTCCGATGCGGAAGACGCGCGCCGCCACCAGCAGGGCGAACGCGGCCGCGCTCGCGAGCAGGGTCAGCGACACGGCGATCTGCCAGGCCGGCACGGCCGAGGACGGCGCGGTCATGCGGAGCATCATGGCGCCGGCGGCGGTGGGCGGGAACATCGAGAGGCCGACGGCGAGCGGGGAGTTCGGCCGCCCGAGCAGGAACGTGATCATGATGAACGGGGCGAAGTTCATGAACGTGAACCACACCGCGAACTGCTGCGCCTCGCGCATGTTGTTGGTCACGCCGCCGATGCCGGTCATGATGCTGCCGAAGAAGAGATACCCGAGCAGGAAGTAGGCGAGCGCGATGACCAGCAGGCTCACGGGCAGATGGACGCCGGCCATCAGCATGAGCGGGCCGAACACCACCATCCCGGTGCCGGCCCAGATGGCCACGACCAGCAGGCCGGCGCCCCCCAGTCCGAACAGCTTCCCGGCCATCAGCTCCTCGGCGCTGACCGTGCAGAGCAGCGATTCGAGGATGCGCGATTCCTTCTCCTCGGCGACACCCTGCAGCAGGTACTGGCCGCCGAGCATGATGCACAGCCCCAGCAGCATGGAGAACGCGAACGGCAGCATGAAGTCGACGATCTCGCGCTTGTTGTCCTTCAGCTCGTAGACGCCGCCCTTGCCGAGCGTGAAGAGCGCCTCGTTCTCGGACGGGCGGGCGACGCGCGAGGCGAGCAGCGAGTCCACGCGGCCGCGGACCAGGTTGCTGGCGAGCCAGGTCCCGACCGCGCGCTTGTCCGCCGACGAGAACAGGCTGCTGGTGCGGGCGTAGCGGCGGATCAGGCCGGTGGCCAGATAGTCGGCGGGGACCACGACCATCTGGCTGATCTCGCGGTGGCGCAGCGCGGAGTCGGCGCTCGCCTCGTCGGTGAAGAACCGGACCTTGGTGCGGAACGAGGTCTCGGGCAGCATCTGCGCCGGAGTCTTGCGGCCGAACGGATTGCTCTCGTCGGCGCGCATGACGGTGACGATCTCGGGGGCCGCGTCCTTGAACAGGCCCGAGGAGTCCACCACGCCGATGCTCGACAGCTCCTTGAGCACCTGGCTCTTCTCCTTCATCTCGCCGGCGCTCGAGATCCACATCACGAACGCGAAGTAGGCCGGCGTGCCGATGACGGTGAACAGGAAGGCCTTGCGCTTCACGGTGGTGAGGAACTCGCGGCGCGCGACGGTGAAGACGCGCCCCCAGGAGATGTTCATCGCGCCGCCCCCGCCACCGGCTCCGCGGCGGGTGGAGCGCTCTGGCCATGGTCCAGCCCCAGCCCTTCACGGACCACCTTCACGAAGATGTCCTCGAGCGGCAGGCTGGCGATCGAGAACGATTCGACCTCCACCCCGCGATCGAGCAGTTCGCGCAGCACCGACTGCGGCGTGGCGCTCTTCTCGAGCGTCAGCTTCACGTCCCCGTTGGACGTCTCGATCGACCGGACCCCCGCCACGCGCTCGACCGGGCTCGGGGTGCGCAGCATCACCGAGTGGTCCGAGTGCTGGCGCCGGATGTCGCGCACCGCGCCGTAGAGCACCATGTGGCCGCGATTGATCATGAGCGCGCGATCGCACAGCTCCTCGACCTTGTTCATCTGGTGGGTGGAGAGCAGTACGGTCGTGCCCGCGGCGCGGCGCTCCTGGAGGATGTCCTCGAAGAGCTGGGTGTTGAGCGGGTCGAGCCCGGTGAACGGCTCGTCGAGGATGAGCAGGCGCGGGTTGCCGATGAGCGCCGTGCACAACTGGACCTTCTGCTGCATGCCCTTCGACAGGGTCTGCACCGGCTTGAGCGCCCACTCGCGCAGCTCCACGCGCTCGAGCAGCGTCATGGCCTGGTCGCGCGCCTCGCGGGCCTTGAGCCCCTTGAGCTCCCCGTAGTACGCGAGCGTATCGAGCGCCTTCACCCGGCGATAGAGACCGCGCTCCTCGGGGAGGTAGGCGATCTCGTGCCGCGACGTGCCGTCCACGGCGCGCCCGAGCAGATGGATGGTCCCTGAGTCGGGCTTGAGGATGTCGGTGATCATCCGGATGAGCGTGGTCTTGCCGGCGCCGTTGGGTCCCAGCAGGGCGAAGATCTCCCCCGGGGCGACATCGAACGAGACACGGTTCACCACCGCGCGCCCGTCGTAGCTCTTCAGCACGTCGCGGACTTCGAGCATGGTCCCCTCGGGAGGATGGATCCGACCACCGTGCCGCGACGCGGCGCGTGACCGGGGCAGGCAGACTAGAGCAAGGTCCGGGGGCTCACAAGACATGCGCCCCGTCCGCCTCTCGCCGACCGACGGGCGTGGGCCCCGGGCGGACGGGTGCGGTCCCGCACGGCCCAGCGCTGGCCACCGCGGGCAGTAGGTGTCCACCCTGCCGTGCAATCTCCGACCGGGCGCTCCCGGGAAGGCGCCGCAACTCCGCGCCCCGTAAGGGGCCGTCGAGGGCCCCGGTCTTGCAACTGCGCCCCCGGTTCGTGGGCGTTCCGGCGGATCCCGGGGGCCCGCGAAGCGTCGGGGGCGCCCGTTGGCGCCCGATCCACCTCTCTCCTACGATGGTGCCCATGAACGACCACGCGAAGCCCGCTCTCTCACGCCGCCCCGCGGTGTGGCTGCTCCTGCTCCTCACCGCACTGGCTCCGATCGCGGGCTGCGATTGCAATTCCGTGCTCCCGGTCGTGCCGATCATCCTGCCGCCGCTCTCGGCCGTGGTGGTGACGCCGGCGAACGACACCCTCAAGGTCGGCGAGTCGGTGCAGTTCAGCGCGGTCGCGTACGACACGCTGAACCAACCGGTGGCGGGCGCGGGCTTCACCTGGAGCGGTGGCAACGCGGCGGTCTTCAGCGTCAGCGGGACCGGCCGCGTGACGGCGGTGGCCGAGGGGCTCGACACGGTGTTCGCGAAGGTGGGAGGAAAGACCGGCATCGCGCTCGTCTTCGTGTACGCGGACACGGGGTGGGTCAACCAGACGAGCTCCACCATCCAGGCGCTGAACGGCGTCTACTTCCTGGACGACGGACGCACCGGATGGGCGGTGGGCAATGCGGGCACGATCGTCCACACGTCTGACGCGGGCGAGAGTTGGGCGCCGCAGACCAGCGGCACGGTGTTCACGCTCAATTCGGTGTGGTTCACGAGCGCGCTCGAGGGTTTCGCGGTGGGCAATAACGGCACCGTGCTGCACACGCTGAATGGCGGCACCGGTTGGACGACGGAGCCCTTCGTCGTCAGTGACAACCTCATGGACGTCACCTTCGCGAACCCCGACACCGGCTGGGCCGTGGGCAGCAACGGCGTGGTGCTGCGGACCGTGATCGGCGCAGGGGGTTGGGCGAAGACCAACATCACGAGCACCATTCTCCACAGCGTCGCGTTCGCGGGCACCGCGAACGGCTGGGTGGTGGGCGAGGGGGGCAAGATCTTCGGGACGCACGACACCGGGCTCTCCTGGTACCCGCTGTTGCCGTCGCCTACCCTTCAGACCCTCCTGGCCGTGTCTCGGCGGAGTGCGGCGGCCGCGTGGGCGGCGGGTGCCGCGGGCGTGACGCCGCGCACCATCGTTGGCCCCGACTCGGTCGTCTGGGAGCTGCGCAACGCGGGCGCTTCGAACGCGCTCGAGGGCGTCCACTTCCCGACCGCCCTCACCGGCTTCGCCGTGGGCAAGAATGGCGGCGTCGGCGCCATCCTGCGCACCGAGGACGGCGGCATCGTCTGGCAGTCGCAGGCCTCACACACCAGCAACCAGCTGAACGACGTCTACTTCGTCGACGCCCTGCGAGGCTGGGCGGTCGGCGAGGGTGGCACCATCGTCCACACCGCGCGCGGCGGTCGAAACTGACCGCCGCCCGCCGTTTCGATCGGCGGGAGAAAGTGGGGCGCCCCTGAGCGAGGGTCGGCTGATCCTGGTGGATGGGTACAACCTCATCCTCCGCTCGCCGTCGCTCAAACCCGGCCCGGATCGCACGCTGCGCGAATCGCGGGACAAGCTGGTGAACCTGCTCGCCTGGGCGGTGGGCACCGGAAACGCTCGCTTCCTGGTGGTCTTCGACGGCACCGAGCAGCGCGGCGAAGACGAGAGCACGGGCCGCGTCGAGGTGCGCTTCTCGCGTCCGCCGCAGAAGGCCGACGATCTCATCCGCGCGCTGGTCGAGGAGCGGATGAAGCGCGTCGAGCGCCTCACGGTGGTCACCTCGGACCTGGAGGTGGCGCGTCACGCGCGGGCGATGGGCGCGGACATCGCGCTCGCCGACCTCTTCATGTCGAGCATGCTCGGGCCCCGCGGTGGCCAGGCGGCGGCCGAGTCGGCCGAGAAGCCAACCACCATCACCAAGAAGGAACTCGAGGAGTGGGCCGAGCTGTTCCGCGGCCGCCCGCCGAAAGGTGAGCCCGAGGCGGACGAGTAGCTGGACCCGGCGCGCCTGTGTCCGCGCCGGCATCCATTCCGGCCTCGAGAGCGAGCAAACGAACGGGCAGCCCGTCTCTGCGACGGACCGCCCGCTGCGTTTCGTTCGTGCGATCAGTCGATCGGCGTCCCCTCGGCCACCACGAGCGGGTGCACGACATAGGGCTCGATCCACGACTGCGAATCGTACCGGGCCGTGTCGTCATACAGCGTCCCGTTGGCGAGCGCGTTCACCCCGACGTGATGCAGGCCGAGACGATCCGGCGCCTGGAACACCGCGGTGTAGGTGTTGTCGCCGTTGTTGTGGAACCGGACGCGGTGGTCGCGCAGGTAGAGCAGCACGACGTCGTCGTTCTTCAGCGTGGTCGCGGTGAGCGTCACATCGGCGCCCGTGTCGAGCTTGAGGATCGCGCGCAGCCGGAAGAAGGCGAGCGGATCGGTGATGGTGGTGTCGAGCGGGCCGCTCTGGATGCGGAGGCTCTCGATCTTCGTGTCGGCGTCACGCGAGGTGATCTTCACGCCGGAGGTGGCGACGATCCGCCACGCGCGGCGATCGGACGCCGCCAGCCGCACGCGCTTGAGCAGCAGGCGACGGACCCAGTGGTCGGCCAGCGGCTTGTGGATCACATGCGCCTCGGGCGGGTTGCCCTCACCGGCCGGGTCCGAGACCAGGATGTTGAAGCTGCCGTGGATGAACTTGTGGATGGTGACGACGGCGGTGGTGGGCCGGCCGGTCGAGTCGGTGTCCGAGAAGGCGAACTCGAAACTGCGCTCGACCTTGCGGATGTCGCGCCAGAACGTGAGCGGCTGGATCGCGGCGGTGGCACCCAGCGTGCCGGCGCCGCCCGCGGTGGCCGTGGCGCCCAGGGACATCTGATCGGGGGACTCCGAAAGCTCGTCATCGACATAGGCGGGATTTGCCGCCATGGTCGAGGCCACTTCGGCCTGATCCGCGCTGGTGCCCGCGGCGGGCTGGTTCGGGGCGTTCAGCGTGCCCTGGCTGGAGCAGCCGGCCAGGAGTGTCAGCAGGAGCGGGAGCGTCAGGGCGGAACGGTGTTGGGATGTCATGTGTGGCCTCCATCGCGCCGTCCGGGATCGGCCGTGCGCGCCGTTGCAGGGCAGGGTGGGGTTCGATGGCGGATGGGTTCTGCAGGCCACATGCCACCCGGGCCCGAGCGGCCAAGCCGTTGGGACGCAGCGGGGGCGCGAGCGAGCGTGCCTGCCCGCGTGTACGTGCCGGTGCAACCGGTGGCGACGAAAGGCCGCCGCGGGACACCGGCGCACGAGGCCCGGTGCACACCTCAGGCGAGAGATCCACCTCCCGGAAACGCCGCGGGCGGGGCCGAGCGGCCCCGCCCGCGCGCTGTCCCGTGGGTCGACGAGCTACTTCATCACCACCGCATTGTTGACGGTGAAGGTCAGCTCGGTCGCGGGCTTCAGCACCACCTGGTAGCCCTTCGACTTCGCCACCACCCCGGTCGCCGCCCCTGCGCCGAGCAGGCCGCCGATCAGGGCGCCCTTGCCGCCACCACCGATCGCCTTGCCGATCAACGCGCCGGCGGCAGCACTCCCCGCGATCGCCCCGAGGTTCCGGGCGCGCGGCGAGCCAGCGATGATGCTGTCGGTGCCCGCGGCGACCGAATGTTCCACCCCGTCGATCGTGACCGAGCTGACGGAGAGCACGAGGAAGGCCCGATTCCCGCGCTGCGCCGCCTCGGAGCCGGTGATGACCCCGCGGACGATGCTGCCGGCCGGGATGGGTGCCGCGGTGCCGATGACGACCGGCTCCTTCACGACGCCGGTCCACGTGTCACCCGGCTGCGCGGTCTCCGAAGAGATCTGGGCGTCCACCGCGACCTTGATGGGCGTGCCCGCAGGCACCGTCACGCCCGGGTTGCTCGCGGGCTTCGGCGACGGCGCGGGCTTCGGGCCGGAGGTGGACGGCTTGGGCGCCGGTGCGGAGGTCGAAGGCTTCCCGGTGGCCGGCTGCTGGTAGTCGGTTTGCGGCGTGATGCTCCCGGTGGCCGGCTCGCTCGGGTTCGCGGACAGCAGACTGTCGCTGCTCGTCTCCGCCGCCTGGTCGGTCTTCTTGGCGCCGCACCCCGCGAGCAACGCGGCCACGGCGAGGACTGCACACAGCATGAGTAGGATCCTGCGCATCGCGATCACTCCCTGTCGTCCGCCGACATCCGGGCCGGCGCCGTCATCCCCCGACCCCTCTGGCCAGAGGCTTCCATGCTCAGCGTCGCCGGTCAGTGCCGTGCGACGCGGTGGTGGTACGGGCGGCAGCATGCCAGTCCGTCGCCGCGGGGACAAGCCGCAACCGCCGCGATGAGGCCCCGCGCGCGGCGCGGCCAGGACGCGCGTCCGCCACGCGCCACGCGCCTGTGACGTTATCGGGACCTCGGTTAGGCTTCGCACGTTCCAATGCGCGACATCACGGCAACCCCGGGAGGATCCCCATGGAGATGATGGTGCGACGCGGCGATGTCGTCGCCCGCGCGGCCGGCGCGCTCGCGCTCGGCCTCCTCGAAGATGGCGGCGCGCTCACGGGTGCCGCGGCGGCCGTCGACCGCGCGAGCCACGGCGCCATCAGCGCGGTGCTCAAGCCGCGCGACTTCCGTGGACGATTCCTCGAGACCATCGTGCTCTACCCGGGTGGGCTGCGCGCGAAGCGCGTCATCCTCGTGGGACTGGGACCGCGCGCGTCGCTCGACGCGCGTCGGGTGAGGCTTGCCGCCGCGCAGGCGGCGAAGCGGGCGCGCGAGCTGGGTTCCGGCACGCTGGTGACCGTGGCGCACGGCGCGGGCCGCGGCGGCCTCGAGCCCGCGGTGGCGGCGCAGGCCGTCGCCGAAGGCACGATGCTCGGCCACTATCGCTTCACGGCCTATCGGCGCGATCCCGGGCCCGCCGCGCTCAGGCGCGTGGAGGTGATGGAGCGGGACGCCGCCCTCGCGAAGCGTCTGGCGCCCGCGGTCGCGCGTGGCGCCCGTTGGGGCGAGGCCGCCTGCCTCGCGCGCGACCTCGCCAACACGCCCGGCCAGGACCTCACGCCCGAGGGCCTCGCGGCGCGAGCCCGCGAGATCGGCAGGAACGCCGGCGCCCGGGTCGAGGTGCTGGGCGTGCCGCAGCTCGAGCGCCTCGGCATGGGCGCGCTGCTGGCGGTCGGGCGCGGCAGCATCCACCCGCCGCGGCTGATCGTGCTCGAGCGCCCGGGCGCCGCGGCCGGTGCTGCTCGCTCGCGTCCTGGTCGCGGCGCCCGGCGCGCGGCCCCGGCGGCCGGCACGCGCGGCACGGTGGTCGTGATCGGCAAGGGGGTCACCTTCGATACCGGCGGCCTCTCGCTCAAGCCGCGGGAGAACATGCACAAGATGAAGTACGACATGTCGGGCGCGGCCGCTGTGCTCGGCCTGTTCTCGGCGCTGCCGACGCTGGAGCTGCCGTTCCGGGTCGTGGGTGTCATCCCCTCGGCCGAGAACATGCCCGGCGGCCGCGCGGTCAAGCCCGGGGACGTGGTGCGGGCGATCGATGGCACCACCATCGAGATCACCAACACCGACGCCGAGGGCCGGCTGCTGCTCGCCGACGCGCTCGGCTACGCCCGCCGCTTCAAGCCGGCCGCGGTGGTGGACCTGGCGACGCTCACCGGCGCCATCACGCTGGCGCTCGGGCACCTCGCCGCCGGGCTCTTCACCGCGGACGATCGGCTGGCGGAGGAGTTGGGGATCGCGGCCGAAGCGAGTGGCGAGCGGCTCTGGCGCATGCCGCTGTGGGACGACTACGCGCCCGACATGCGCAGCGACACCGCCGACCTGGTGAACTCCTCGGTGCGCGAGGGTGGGGCGTGCCTGGCGGCGATCTTCCTCAAGCACTTCGCGCGCGACCTGCCCTGGGTCCACCTCGACATCGCCAGCACCGCGTGGGCGAATGTCGAGCGGCCACACGAGCCGAAGGGCGCCACCGGCTTCGGGGTGCGACTGCTGCTCGAGTGGCTCAGCCGCCGGGCTTCGGCACCGGCGTCTCGTTAGGCTTTGGCTTCGGCGGCGGCGGTGGTGGCCGGCGTTTGACGTCCGGCGCGTCGCGCTCGGCGCGCAGCCCGCCGACCGGCTCGCTCAGGCGCAGCAGCTGGCCCTGCTCGCCCACCCAGAGCGTGAACGTGGTCTGGCTGTCGGCGATCAGCTGAACCTTGCGCGCGAGCACCGGACGGGTTCCCCACCGGATGGTCTCGCTGGGCAGCACCTCGGCCCGCGCGTCGAGCATGGTGTCGCGGGGCCCGAGCGCCAGCAGGTTGATCGGCCGGCTCGCGAAGGTGGTGGCCTGAAGGCTGCGGCAGAGCAGGTCGAAGACCGTGATCAGCTGCGAGTCCATCACGAACAGGCGGCCCGGCGGCAGCACGCGTGAGTCGCCCTCGCCCCGGCCATCGCCCTCGCGATAGGCCACGTAGTGCGTGTCGGCGACCACCAGGCCACGCACCAGGGTCACGTCATGGAACGTGCGAGTGGACTGGTACTGGAGCAGGGAGTAGTCGTGTCGGCTGAGCAGCACGTCCGCGCCCTTCTCGAACGGCTGATCGCCCTGCGAGGTGGGCAGCGTGAGGGACTGGCGGGCGCGCACCACCAGACTGTCCGCGGCTTCCTCGATCTCGAACGTCTCGACGCCGAGGGCGTGCTCGCCCCGGAAGATCTTGAAGCTTCCCTTGTCGATCATGTCGGCCCGGGCGCCGGCCGGGAGGGCCGATGCGGCAGTGGAGGCGGCGACGAGGACTGCGAGTATCATGCGCAGGCGGTGCATAGGACATGAAAGGCTAGCATAGAGAGGGGGCCCGGATGCGAAGGGGTTGTCAATGGACGCTGGTGCTCCTGCTGCTCTCCGGCTGCTCCGGCGCGCCCGGCGGATCGTCCTCCCCGGCGGCCGGCGGTGCCGGGACGCCCGCCACCCCGGCCGCCCCCGCGATGCTCGAGAGCATGCAGCCGGCCGCCGCCCGCGCGTTCCTGGCCGCGCATCCCGACGCGCTGGTGCTCGACGTGCGGGATCCTGAGGAATGGGACGACGACCTCGGGCACATCGAGGGTGCCCGGCAGATCCCGCTGCCGCAGCTCTCCGCGCGCATGGCGGAGATCGCCGCGTGGAAGTATCGACCGGTCGTGGTCCTGTGCCGCGTCGGCGTGCGCAGCCAGCAGGCGGCGGAGCTGTTGATCGCCTCGGGCTATCAGCAGGTCATCCACCTCGAAGGCGGCATGGAGGCCTGGCGGAAGAGCGAGGGTTCCGCGGCGGGGCGCTAGGCGCTGTCCGCCCGCTCCAGCCGGGCCACGCACTCGATGTGCGGCGTGTGCGGGAACATGTCGAAGGGCCGCACGTCGGCCAGCGGGTAGCCGAGTCCGGCGAAGTCCTTGAGGTCGCGGGCGAGTGTGGCCGGGTTGCACGAGACATAGACCACGCGTCGCGGTGAGAGCTCGGCGATGCGCGCCACCACGCGCGGGTGGAGCCCGGCGCGCGGCGGGTCCACGACCACGATGTCGGGACGCACGGCGCCCGGGCGCTCGCCTCGGGCCCACTCGCGCAGCACCTGTCGCGCCTCGCCGGTCACGAAGCGGGTCCCGGGCAGGCCGTTGCGCGCGGCGTTCCGGACCGCGCGCTCGATCGCGTCGGGCACGCTCTCGACCCCTACCACCGCGCCACCCTCCACCGCGCGCGCGAACAGCAGCGTGAGGGTGCCGGTGCCGCAGTACAGATCCAGCACTGTCTCGCCGCCGCGCAGCCGCGCCGCTTCGAGCGTCGCCGAGTAAAGGGCTTCCGCCTGACGGCTGTTGGTCTGCAGGAACGCGTTGGCGGACACCTCGAACTCGAGGCCGAGCAGTCGCTCGACGATGGTGCCGCCGCCCACGAGGATCCGCTCGTCGGCGCCGAAAGCGATGTTGGCGCGCGAGTCGTTGATGAGCAGCGTGACGGAACGCACCGCGGTCGAGAGATCCGCCACCGCACGCGCCCATTCCGCGAGCCCGGGGATCGCATCGGAGGCCGCGACGAGATGCACGGCGCACTGGTCGGTGGTGGGCAGGTGACGCACGGTGAGATAGCGCACCACGCCGCCGTGATGCCGCGGGTGGTAGGCGGCCCAGCCACGCGCCGAGGCCACACGCTGGGTGAGGCGCACGATCTCGACCGTGAGCGCACTCGGGAGCAGGCAGGTCTCGAGCGCGAACACGCGATCGAACGTGCCGCGTTCGTGGAGGCCCAGCACCGGTGCCCCGTCCGCGCCGGGGTGGAAGCTGAACTCCATCTTGTTCCGGTAGTGGAAGGTCTCCGGCGCGCCGGTGATCGGCAGCACCGAGGGCTCGACGAGGCCGCCCAGGTGGACCAGGGTCTCCCGCACCTGGCGCTCTTTGAGCCGGCACTGGGCCGCGTAATCCAGGTCCTGGAAGCGGCACCCCCCGCAGCGCTGGACATGGGGGCACGGTGGGGCGACGCGCTCGGGCGCGCCGTGCAGGAGCCTTCCCAACCCTGCCTCGGCGAAGTTACGTCTAAGGCGTGTGACGCGGGCCTCGATCTCGTCCCCGGGCAGCCCGCGATCGATGAACACCACCCGGCCTTCGTGCCGGGCGAGCGCCTTGCCACCCAACGCCACGTCGGTGACGGTCAGGCTTAACAGGTCATTGACCTTCATGGGTATGGGCTCGGGGAACACCGGCTCGGCGGGGAACTTCCGGGAACCACAGTGCGGCGAGAGGCGTCTGTACTTCTGCACACCTGCAGGGCCAACGCCTTCCCGCGCACGCTAGCACAAGGAGGAAGAACGATGCGAAAGCGGGGGAACGTATGGGCTGCCTGTAGCGCGGCGCTGTTGACGGTCGCGCTGGCGGGGGGCATGGCCGGCCGTGCGTCGGCGCAATCCGGTGGCACGCCGTGGCTCGGCGTCACGACCCAGGACATCACCGACGAGCTGCGTGAGGGCCTCGACTACCGGGGCAGCGGCGTGCTGGTGAATCGCGTGGTCGCGGACAGTCCCGCGGACCGTGCCGGTATTCGCAAGGGGGACGTCATCGTCAGCTTCAACTCGCGCACCATCGACACGCCCTCGGAGCTGGTGGATGTCGTCCGATCGGCCCGCGTCGGGCAGAGCGTCGCCGTGACCGTCATGAGGGACGGGTCGCGGCGCAGCCTGAACGCGCGGCTCGCCGAGTGGCCCGACACCATCGATGAGGATTCCGACACGCCCACTCCCGAGATCGCGCCCCGCGCACCGCGGGCGCCTCGGGCGCCTCGTACACCGGAGCCGCCCACAGCGCCGCGGGCGTACCGGTTCGACTGGAACGGCGATGGGTTCGACTGGAACGGCGACGACCTGATGACGCTGCGGAGCATGGGCCGCGGCAGGCTGGGCGTGCAGATCCAGAACCTCAACGACGGACTGGGCGAGGCGCTGGGCGTGCCGGACGGCAAGGGCGTGCTGGTGTCCAAGGTGCTCGAGGACACCCCCGCGGAGCGGGCCGGGATGAAGGCCGGTGACGTGATCACGCGCGTCGGCGACAGCCAGGTGGAGGACACGGACGATCTGTCGCGCGCATTGAGTGAGCGCGAAGGGCACGTGTCGATCACGGTCATGCGCAAGGGCGTGCGCCGCACGGTCGACGCCGAGCTCGATGCGAAGCGGGATACGAAGGGCGGCGTCATCCGGCTGCGCCGCGGCGACACCCCGACGATGCTGCGCATCCCGGAGATCCGTTCGCGGACGATGCGCGACCTGAGCGACCTCGACAACGACACGCAGCGTGGCGATCTGGAACGGCAGCTGCGCGAGCTCCGGCAGGAGCTGCGCGAGCTGCGCCAGAAGCTGGAGGCGATGGACAGGAACTAGCCCCGCAACATCCCCCGAATGACCCGCACCAGAGGGTAGTCGCCGCCGCGGAGGGGGAGCGTCGATCCGACCTGCCCCACCAGTACGGTGCCAGCAAGGGGCGATATACGGGCGGGAAGGTGCAGCGCGACGCTCCCTCTACGCGGCGGTGACCGAAGAGAGCCCGGCCGGGCGACGACGAGCCGGGCTCGATTCGTTTTCCTTTCGGGCGCGGCGCGGGCGCGGGCGCGGGTGCGGAGTGGTGGGGCTCTGTGGGCGGCCAGTCGCCCGAGCATCCTGCTCGG
>JBGPXY010000184.1:0-5274 GCA_041492985.1 Candidatus Eiseniibacteriota bacterium | reverse complement strand
GAGGCCGAACACCTGCATCGGTGGCGCGGCCTTGCGCGCGCCGAAGATGGAGACCGTAACCCCGAGCATAGGGTAGACACACGGCGTCAGGTTGAGCGCCAGGCCGATGAAGAACAGACCGAGGAAGGCGGCGAGCGATCCGCCCGCGAACAGCCGGGCGATCGGGTTGTCCACGACGGTCGCGCCACCGCTCGTGCCCCCGGCGGGCGGGGCGGTCGCGAACCCGGACCCTCCCGGGGCGCTCGGGGTCGAATCAGCGGGCACCGCGGTCACAGGCGCTCCGGCGGCGACGCCCGCCACCGTGACGGCCAGCTCGAACGGGATGCTCGCCGGCGCCAGACACACCTGGTCGTTGCACGACTGGAAGCTCACGGTGCCGCGCAGCGTGTACGCGCCCTGCGCCGCATCGCTCGTGGCGGTGAGCGGGAGCGTGACCACCGCCTCGCCGTCGTAGACCAGCATCGGCGTCTCCTCGAACGAGAGCTTCTGCTGGTGCGCGGCGGGATACCCCGGAGGGCCGGCCGTGATCCCACCGACGGCGGTGAGCTTCACGACGGTCGGGATCATGTAGTCGAGCGCCGGCGGGTTGGCGTTGACGTGCCAGCCCTCGCGCACGCGCAGCGTGACCCTGGCGCTCGCGCGGCCACCGACGGCGATCGTGATCGGCGTCGCGGCCGCCTGCACGAGGTCCTTCGCCGCCGGGATGGCGCTCTGCGCGCCGCCGAGCTGGGCACTGGCCACGGCTGCCGAAAGCAGCGCCAGGACGACGCCCAGGAACAGCGCCCGCTTCATCATCGTCTCCCTCCGGTCGTGGCCGCGTGCTCATCCAGTTGTGCAGCGAACGCCGCGCGGTCGGTGGTCGGCAGGCGGCAGGCGTAGTTGACGCACACGTACGCCGTGGCCTTGCCGTCCTTCGCCACCAGCGGCTCCACGAACGGCGCGAGTGCCGCCAGCGCCTTCTGCCGCGCGCCACCGTCCACGAGCAGGAGCACGTCGTGCGGCAGGAAGCGCCGATCGAACTCGGCGATCATCGCGCGGGCGTCGGGTGCGTCGGGTCGGCCGGCGATGACGATGTGGCGCGGGGTCGACTGCGCCAGGTCCATCGCCACCAGCATCTGCGGCATCGCCGCCGCCCCGGAGGCGAGCCGGCCCGCGTAGTAGTCGAAGGTGCGGCGTGCCTTCTCGAGCCAGTCGCGTTGGTCGAGCAGTGTGCCCAGCAGCTGAAGGTCGAAGGCCGCGATCGAGTTGCCGGCCATCTCGGCGCCGTCGAAGCCGTCCTTCATCCGCACCTTGATGTGCGGGTCACCGGCCGGGCTCTCGAAGAAACCGCCCTCCTGCTCATCCCAGAAGCGCGCGACCATCGCCGCGGTGATGGTCCTTGCGCGCGCCAGCCACTTGGGATCGAGGCTCGCCTGGTACAGGTCGATCAGGCCGAGCGCGTAGTAGGCGTAGTCATCGAGCTGGCCCGCCACGCCCGCCTCGCCGTCGCGCCAGCGTCTCGACAACTGCCCGGTGCGCTCGTCGTGAAGCCGCGTCCAGATGAACTCGGCCGCCCGCGCGGCGCGATCGCGCAGCGCGCCGTCGCCCAGCACGCGGGCGCCGCGGGCAAACGCCGAGATCATGAGCCCGTTCCAGGCGGTGAGCACCTTGTCGTCGCGATGCGGCCGGACGCGCTTCTCTCGCGCCGCGAACAGCAGCGCGCGCGCGCGCTCGAGCTTCGGCCTCAACTCGGACTCCGAGAGCTTGAATCGGGCCGCGGTCTCCGCCAGCGAGTGAGCTTCGTGCAGGATGCTGGTGCCGTGCTCGAAGTTCCCCTTCGGCGAGACGCCGTAGCGGAACATGAATGGTGTGGCGTCCTCCTTGCCGGTGATCGACTCGATCTCACCCGGCGTCCAGACGAAGAACTTGCCCTCCTCGCCCTCGCTGTCGGCATCCTCGGCGGAGTAGAACCCGCCCTCCGGCGCGCTCAGGTCACGCGCCACGTAGGCGAAGATGTCGCGCGCCGTCTCGGCGTGGCGCGGATCGCCGGTCGCCTGGAAGCCCTCCAGATACGCCCATGCGAGCTGCGCCTGGTCGTAGAGCATCTTCTCGAAGTGCGGCACCAGCCACTCGGCATCGGTCGAGTAGCGGTGGAACCCGCCACCGAGCTGGTCGTGGATGCCGCCCGCGCGCATGGCGTCGAGCTGCTTCCGCGCCATGGTGAGCGCTTCCGCATGCGCCGCGGGGTCGCGCGCCCACCAGCGCATGAGGAAGTTGAGGTTCACGGTCGAGGGGAACTTGGGGGCGGGCGAGAAGCCACCCTGATGTGGATCGTATCCGCGCGCCAGATAGCGTTCGCACTCGGCGAACAGCGCCTCCCGGTCGGCGGCGGCGGTATCGGGGGCGCTCATCGAGGCGATCGCCTCCAGCACCTTGCGTCCGTTCGCGACCACCTGGTCGTGCTGCTGCACCCACACCTCGTGGACGCGCGGCAGGACCTCGGTCATCCCCGGACGGCCCATCGTCGTGTGCGGCGGGAAGTAGGTGCCGCCGAAGAACGGCTCGAGATCGGGCGTCAGGAAGACATTGAGTGGCCAGCCGCCACCGATCCCCATCCCCTGCATGGCGGTCATGTAGAGCCGGTCCACGTCCGGTCGCTCCTCGCGATCCACCTTGATGGCCACGTAGTCGCGGTTGAGCAGCCCGGCGATCGAGTCGTCCTCGAACGACTCGCGCTCCATCACGTGGCACCAGTGGCAGGTCGAGTAGCCGATCGAAAGGAAGATCGGCTTGTTCTCGCGGCGCGCCTTCTCGAACGCCTCCTCGCCCCACGGGTACCAGTCCACAGGGTTGTAGGCATGCTGGAGCAGGTAGGGGCTCTTCTCGTGGAGGAGCCGGTTGGGCTTGCGGCGTTCCTGCGCCTGCGTGGTGCCGGCGACCGTTGCCATGAGGGCGGCGAGCGGGGCCGCCGCTCCGCCACGCCCCACGGAACGGGAACGCACGAGCCAGACGGCGGCGATCACGGCGAGCACCAGCAGGCCGAGAATGAGCGCGCGCGCACCGCGCGTCGAGCGAGGATCTCTTGGGTTCACGAGCTGCACAGTATACGGGGCGCGGGGGCCGGTGTGTCAGGGCCCGTGCGTGCTGTCAGCGAAGTGTCAGCGGGTCCGTGTGTGCAGACGGTGCGGCCCGACCAGACCCGACGTCCAGCCGAACAGGACCTGTGACATCATCCACGCGAGCGGCACCGCACCGATCACCAGGCAGGTGAGGATGGTCGGTTGGAGCAGCAGCGTGGTGAGCGGGTCGACCGAGGGGACGGGCGGCGGGACCGGAGCGGCCGACGCGAGCCCTGCGGCGAGCCATGAGGCCAGGTGGGCGGCGCCGCTGCGCGCGAGCGCGAACAGCGCGTCGCCGCGCACCACCAGCACCGAGGCGAGGAACGCCGCCAGAAGCGTCGCCGGCTCGAGCGCCAACCGCACCCACCACGGGAAGGTCCGCAGCAGCGGCAGCAGCTCCATCACCGGGATCCACGCGCGCACTTGTCTGGCATCGGCGACCCGCGACATGACCCGGCCCGCGAATCCGGTCGGGGCGGCGGGCGGTGACGCGGAGAGCGCCAGCTCGAGTGCCTCCGCCTGAGCGAGCGCAGCGGAACAACGGGCGCAGGTGCGGGCATGCCCGACCGCGTCGGCGCGCCCGGCATCCGGGGCGCCGTCGTCCAGCCAGCGATCGAGCGCGTGACACTTCACCGGTCTTCCTCCTCGCGCGACCAGGCGGCCCTGAGCGCCGTCCGAGCGCGGCTGAGATGCGTCTTCACCGTATTCTCAGGCATGCGCAGCGTCCTCGCCACTTCTTCCACCGAGCGGTCCTGAAAGTAGTAGAGCGTCACCACCGACCTCGGCACCTCCGGCAACTCCGCCAGCAACCGCTCGAGCCGCCGCGTCCGCTCGCGCGCCTCGGGATCCAGCGGCGGTGCCGCGGCCGGGAGATCCTCGGCGCGTTCGATGTCGGCCTCCCTGGCCCGCCGTCCCTTGAGCACCGCCACCCGGTCGAACGCGCGCCGGGCGACGATCCGGTAGAGCCAGCTCGAGAACGCCGAGTCGCCGCGGAATCGCGGCAGTGCCCGCCATGCGCGGACGAATGCGTCCTGGGCCACCTCTTCCGCGTCGCTCGCCGAGCGCACGATGCGCAACGCCAGCGCGTGGGCGCGATCCCCGTGCCGTTCGACCAGACGCCGGAAGGCCGCCTGGTCCCCGCCCTGCGCCCGTTGGACGAGCTCGCGATCCTCCGCCCGTTCGGCCGTCCGCGCGGCATCCTCACCGGCGGGGAGCGGCCCGACCCGGGCTTCTATCGATGACTTGGACGGGATGGGGGCCTCCCGGGGTTTCAGCCCCGGCGGCCCCGGGGCGGGCCGGATTGAAACCCGGCACCCCCCGGGGGCCGTCTCAGGGGGTGGAGCAAATGAGACAGGATGCCGGCGCAGGCGCCGGGATCAACCCTCGGACACCCGAAAGAAAGGGAGCCGCCATGTGGATCACCTCCTGGGGAGTCGGTGAGTTCGTACCCATCGTCGCCCTTGCCATCCCCATCGTCGCCATCGTCGGCGGCATCACCGCCGGCATCATCCGCACGCTCGGACGTCAGCGCCTGATCGAGCTGGCCCAGCGCGAGCGCATCGCCGCCATCGAGCGCGGCGTCGACCCCGCCAAGCTGGCCCCGCTGCCCGCGACGGCGCTCCTCGACGACGAGCCGGAGACCTGGCACGTGAGCCAGTACGATCGCGATCGTCGGCGGTCGCAGGGGCTCATGGTCGGCGGCATCGTCACCATGGCGGTGGGGATCAGCCTGATGGCCTTCCTCAACTTCATGGAAGATCACGGCAACGCCTGGGCGGTCGGCATCATCCCGGCCACGGTCGGCGTCGCCCTGCTGCTGAGTTCGTTCTTGATCCGCCCACGTGGCAACGGCGGCGGACCGAGCGGCCCTCCCACCGGCTAATCGACGGCCGGCGGCGTGCCAGTGAGGCGACCATATCGTCGCCTTTCGGGCACGCGGGTCGAGAAGGAGTGTAACGGACCATGCACATCTACGCAGAGATCTCCGCGCTGTTCGTGATCTGGCTGCTGTTCGTCGTCGTCGTCAGCGTGTGGGCGATCCGGATCGTGATGATGTTGAGCCGCCAGCGCCGGGCCGAGCTCGCCTACCGCATGCACCTCGCCATGACGATGGGTGCCGCGGCGCGCGATCAATCACGGCAGACTCGCCAGAGCGGATAGGTACCGCGCCCCCTGG
>JBGPXY010000093.1:0-10549 GCA_041492985.1 Candidatus Eiseniibacteriota bacterium | reverse complement strand
GGGTGTCGCCGGTCACGTGCGCGCGCGCCACCTTGCGGCACACGGTCGCGATCTGGCGCGCCAGCCCCCGGACGCCGGCCTCGAGCGTGTAGTGACGCACCATCGCCCGCAGCGCATCGTCCGGGAACGTCGCGTCGCGCGCCGACAGGCCGTGGTCGTGGAGCTGTCGTGGCACCAGGAAGCGCCGCGCGATCTCGAGCTTCTCGTCCTCGCTGTAGCCGGGCACTTCGATGACCTCGATGCGCTCCTGGAGCGCGTCGGGCACCATGTCGAGATTGTTGGCGCACAGCAGCAGCACCGCGTGCGAGAGATCGAACGGCAGGCCGAGATAGCGGTCGGTGAAGCGGGCGCTGCTCTCCGAATCGAGCAGCTCGAGGAGCAGCTCCATCACCTGGAGTCCGCCCTCGCCCGCCAGTCGATCGACACCGTCGATCATGAGCACCGGGTTCCGCACCCCCGCCTCGCGCAGGGCGCGGAGGATCTTGCCGGGCTGTGCGGCCGGCGAGGTGCGGGCGACACCGCCCAGCTCGTCGATGTCGCTGGTGCCCGAGACGCTGATGCGCGCGAACGGCCGCTGCAGGGCGTGCGCGACCGCCGCACCCAGCGACGACTTGCCGGTGCCCGGAGGCCCGACCAGACACAACGCGGGACCGGGCAGGTCGGGCTTGAGCCGCCGCACCGCCAGGTACTCGAGGATGCGCTCCTTGGCCTTCGAGAGGCCGAGGTGCTCGCGGCGCAGCACGGACTCGACGCGTCTGAGGTCCGCGTCCTCGGGCGCGCTGGTATCCCACGGCAGCGACCACAGCCACTGGAGGTAGCCGCGCACCTGCGCGGCCTCGGGAGCACTCGTGGACAGGCGGCGCAGGCGATCCATCTCGCGCTGCGCCTGACGGGCGATCTCGACCGGTAGGCTCAGCGGGCGTCCGTTGACCACCGCGTCGGCATCGCGGTCAACGCCGTGCGACCCCGTTCCGGGAGCCACGCCCTGGACACGGAGACTCTTGCGGTTGTTCGCGGAGCGAGATCGCAGGGGTCTGGCCATGGGCGCCTCGTGTGAGTGGACGGGTCGGGTAGAAACCTGCGCACCAGGAGCGACCCGGTCGGGAAGTCGGGCCCTCCAACCTCAGAGCAAGCAAATCGCCGGCCGGGAGAGGAGGGGGGACCAGCCGCGCACGCGGGCGTCGGCAACTCATTATCGGGGTTGAATCTCGGCGTACCGCATGGGCGGATGGCCGGGAAGGCGGGGGGCCCGCCACGGGAGTCAATGGGTGGCCGGGCTTCCGGAGGCGGTCCGAAGTGGGCCGGTGGACCCGAACGTCCGGGAAGTGCCATGCGGTGTTGCAGGTCGCACGAAAGTGATGCCGGAAGGACCCGAGGGCGGGCTAGGAGGCGGGCGTCACGCCGGCGCTGGCGGGTTCCCGGTACGCGCGCCCGCGCCCGTACATCTGCATGCGCTCGCGCATCCCGCGCGCCAGCGTGTCGGCGGGTGAACGCGTGACGATCGCGATCGCGTCGCGTTCGGTTCGAACCGCCTCCGCGAAGCGCCCCGCCGCCGCCTGTGCCGCTGCCAGCGTATCCAGAACCCTGGCATCGCGGCCGCCGGTCAGCTCCGCGGCTCGGGTGCCGAGCCGCAGAGCCTCCGTCGTGTCGCGGAACGCAGGATCGGGACTGGTGGCGCGCAGCCAGGCGAGCGTGTTGTAGGGCTCGGGCCAGTCCGGCTGATGCCGGATCGCTTCACGAAGATGATCGACCGCCTCGGACGGATCGCCGCCGCGGATCAGCAGCGCGACCGACAGTCTGTGCTGCAGGGCCGCGTCCGCGGGCGCGAGCGTCACCGCCTTGCGCAGCTCGGTGACCGCTTCGGCGGGACGCCCGCGGTGGATCAACAGGCCACCGAGCTCGTTCAGCGCGTCGACGTAATCCGGCTTGACCCGAAGGGCACGGCGGTACTGCGCTTCGGCCTCGTCGAGCTTTCCCATCAGGCGAAGGGACAGCGCGATGTTGTAGATCGTCAGCGCCGTGTTGGGCGTCATCTCGTCGGCGATTCGAAACAGCCGGACGGATTCCTCGAGCTGGCCCTGACGGGCCAGCACGACGCCGAGGTTGAAGTACGCGACCGGGAATTCCGGCGCGAGCTCGAGCGCCCGGCGCAGGTGGACGAGCGCCTCTTCGCGCCGGGACGCTCGTTCCAGGAGCACGCCGAGCTGCGCGTGGACGACCGGCGAGTCGGGGGCGACCCGCTCCATCTGGCGGAAGAGCGTCATGCTGTCCGACCAGTGCCCCAGCGTCCCCCGCACGCCGCGGGCTTCCGCGCCGACGATCGGCACGACCAGCAGAAGGGTCGCGACCTTTGCGGCCACGCCGAGCCGGGGCGAGTTCCACGCGGCCGCGAGCGCGGACGTGAGGACCATCAGGACGCCGAGCGCCGGGAAGTAGAGGTACTTGTCCGAGGCGGACACCCAGCTGTAGCGGATGAGGCCGAGCGTCGGCGCGAGGGCGATCACGAAGAACAGCCAGCCCGCAAGGGGCCCACGCGCGCGCCGTGACGCGAAGACGAGGAGCAGCGTCGACCCGAGGATCGCCACCAGGCTCGCGAGCACCGCCGGGCTGGACCACGACGATGGGGGCGAGGGATAGATGCAGGAGAGATTCTCCGGGCCGACGATCTTGCCCAGATAGAAGGCGATGAGATAGCAGACCCGCAGCGGCGAGGGAAGGGCATCGGCCTGCGACGCGGGCATGAACCCCGCGGTGAGCTGATGCGACACGAACGTGATGGTGCCGAGGACCAGCGACACGGCGAAGAACGGCCACTTCTCGAGGAGGGCGCGCTTGCTGAGGCGATTCAGCGGCCACCAGTCGAGCAGCACGAGCAGCGCCGGGAGCATCATGACGGTGGGCTTGGACAGCAGCGCGAGCAGGTAGAGCGCGACGGACGCGACCCGCCACGCCCCGCGGCCCCGCCGGCAGCTCTCGAGGTACGCGAGCAGGCAGGCGAGGGCGAAGCATGTGGCGAGCAGCGTCTTCCGCTCGCCGATCCACGCGACCGGCTCGACGGTCAGAGGATGCAGACCGAACATCAATGCCGCGATCACCGCGGGGATCACGGCGCCGAACAGGCGATAGAGGATGAGGAGGATGAGCAGGGTGTTGAGGACATGCAGCGCGAGGTTGGTCCTGTGGAACACGCGCAGATCGTCGGGCCGGCCGCCCATGGCGTAGTCCAGCATCAGCGACGTCATGGTGAGGGGAAGGTAATAGCCCGCGACGGTGGACGGATGGAGCACCTCGCGGAAGAATCGCCCGGTCGACGCCCAGCCCGGATGCGTGACGAGCGGGTTGTACGTCACGAACACGGGGTCGTCGAGCGACAGTGCCTGCGACTCGAGGACCGGCCAGTGGACCGCGCTGACGGACGCGCCGACGAGGGCCAGCGCCACGGTCAGCGTGAGCCAGCGACGCGGCGCCGGCCGGCTCACGGCAGGCGCGCTCCGGGGGGTTCCCAGGTGAGGAGAGTTCACGCGATCAGTCTAGCGGCCTCCACCCCTGCCGGGCGAACCGGGCGAGCGACTCCCGGCCACAAAACGAAGCGACCACTTCCCGCGAAGGAAGTGGTCGCCACCGCTCGCGCGCATGCGCGGAATGAACTAGTTCCGGTAGAGCGTCTTCACCCGGCCCCAGGTGCTGTTGTTCGTCGGCACTGGCCCGGACGCGCAAGCATCGTTGAAGCTCGTCCCGACGCCCACGTTGTCGATCACGAACTGCCAGTTGGCGGTGCCGGTCTGGCCGGTCGGGGGCGCGCCCTCACGCAGCCCGAACTTCTGGACCGCAGCGTTCACCGGAGCGGTACCGGAGAACACCGACGTCGTGATCTTCGGGTCCAGCTCGCTGGCCGCCTGCACCCACATCTCCGAGCTGCCGGCTACGGGATCGTAGGAGATCGTGATGACGTACATCTGACCGAGGTTCAGCGTGCCGGGCCAAACGGCGGGCGTGCACGCCGGGGCGTTGCAGCTTCCCGGGGAGAGCCCGACCGTGTAGTTGGTGGCGCCCGCCGGGATCAGGTAGCAACGGCCGAAGAAGTTCGTCGTCGTCGCGTCCATGAGGAACGCGAAGCTGGACATGCCCGTGGATGCCGGCTGTCCCGCGGGAACCGTCAGATTCATGCAGTAGTAGGTCTTGGCGGTCGTGGACTGCGCGGCGAATCCGCGCGAATCGTCCGGGCCATTCTGCGAGTTGCCGTTGGCCGTGCCGCTGATGATCTGGATATCCGTCCCGGCACCGCTGAACGTCGCCCAGGCGGGAACACCATTCCCGGCCAGAGATCCGTCCGGATACGAGAACGTCTCGTTGAGCAGGCTCACCGCTCCTGCGGGCGCCACGAGGGCGGCGGTGAGGCTGAGTGCGAGGAGCGCGATAGCAATCTTCCGCATGTCGGGAGTCTCCTTCTGCTGCTGGGTGCGATGCGGGGCTCGCAGAGCGATGCTCGTGCAACCCGATGAGCGATGACTATTCGGGCCAAACACAGGGGCGAGGCCAGCGGCGGCTCCACCCGTTGCGACTGGGAGGACCCAGGGTCCGCGCTCGCGGGCGACGGCAAGACCGGGGGCTGTTCCAGCGGCCCAGATACACATTCAAACCGACATAAGGCTATTACAGCCGGGGGTGGTGGGACAAGCTTCAAGTGCCGCGTCCGCGAGTATTCGACGGTCGCGGCGCGGCGCCGGTCGGTCATCCGAGCTCCGGAACCCGGTGCCCGGACGGTCAACGGATCACGGCGACCTCCGGCGTGGCCGGCCGCGGGGGCCCCCCGCCCGCCCGGATCCATGTGTTCACGGCCGTGACAAGCAGGAAGGTGGCGTAGGCGCGAGCGAGCCACGCATGGGGCAGCACTTGGGCCCCCCACGACGCGAGCGGCGCCCCCAACGCGGCGCCCAGCGCGAGCATGGGGACGACGCGCCATACCACGTTCCCGTGGCGGGAGTGCTCCAGGGCCGCTGCGGGTGCGGTCACCAGGATCACGGCGAGCGAGGTGCCCTGCGCGGCCTGTTGAGTCATACCGAACAGAAGCGTGCACGCCGGCACGATGATCAAGCCGCCGCCGACACCCATGAACCCGGCCAGCGTCCCGGTCGCGAGGCCCACCAGCAGGTCGATGCCGATCCGCGCCGCGAGGGGCATCGTCTCAACCCCGCCGCCGGCGGGCACCTGCCAGAGCAGGCGCAATGCGACCAGCATCAGGAACACCGCGAACGTGCGCTTGAGCCCACGCGCCGAGACACGTGACGCCCAGCGCGCGCCGAAGGGGGCGCTGACGATGCTGCCGAGCGCGACGAAGGCGGCCGTACTCCACGCCACGTTCGCATGGGCGCCGTAGACGAAGAGTGCCGCGAGTGCGGTCGCGCCGATCACCGCCAGCGAGGTGCCGTGCGCCTCATGCTGCGTGAGGCCGAAGAAGCTGGTGAGCATCGGCACCAGGACGATGCCGCCGCCGACGCCGAACATGCCACCCGCGATCCCGGTCGCTGCCCCGGCCAACAGGCCGCGGAGGCGATCGCCGGCGGACATCGAGGTGAGCGTGCTCCGGACCGCTAGAGGCCGCTGGGGGCGACGCTGAGCGTGGACGTGTGCTGCACCATCCGCACGACGTCGGCGAAGCGCGTGGCGTTGGTGGGCGCTCCCAGCACGACCGCGATCATGTCGCGGCCTTCGGTGCGGATCCAGGTGGCGAGACAGTACCCGGCCTCGGAGATGTGGCCGGTCTTGCCGCCGCGGATCTCGTAGCGCCCGTAGAGCAACCGGTTGGTGTTCGAGATGTGGTGGACGCGCGCCCGGTTGCGGGCCGAGAGGCTCCGGAAGTCGTAGCCACGCGTGGTGCTGATCTCGCGGATCGTCTCGTTGGCCGCGGCGGCGCGGAGCAGTCGCGCGATGTCGGCGGCGGTGGAGACGTTCCGTCCATCGAGCCCGGTGAACTCGACGAAGCGCGTGCGCGCGAGGCCCAGCTCGACCGCCTTGCGGTTCATGCGGGCGAGGAAGTCTTCGGATGGCAGACCCGACTCACGCGCGAGCACGCGCGTGGCGACGTTGTCCGAACACATGATGCTCATGTGGAGCAGGTTGCCGAGGCTCACCTGCTCACCGCGGCGGAGCTGGGTGTGGCCACCGCCGGAGATCTCGGACTGGGTGACTTCCACGACGCGCTCCAGGTCGGGTGCCTGCTCGAGGAAGACCAGCGTGGTCATCAGCTTGGTGAGGCTCGCGCACGGCGCGGCGGCGGCGGAGTTCTTCTCGTAGAGCACCTCGCCGCTCACCGGGTCGAGCACGATGGCGTTGCGGGCCCAGACCACGCCGCCGGGCGGCGCGCGTCGGGCGGAGCGGCGTGCTCCGGAGCGCCGGGTGGTCGTCCGGGTGTGGGTGGAGGCCGCGGCGAAGACCGGGGCCTGTGAGCCGTTGGGACTGCGTGTGTTCGAGGTGGCGGCCGTGGCCATCGTGGCCGGGCACGCCGTGAAGGCGGCGAGGAGCAAAGCTCCCCAGAGCCGCCGGGGGCGTCGTGTCATGAAGAGGACCTCCGTGGGGCCCCGCGGCGGGGCCGACCAACCGAACCATCCGTGGTATCGGCTACATAAGGCCAAGCACTTTAGCGGCCAGCCTTCGATCCCGTCAATGCACCTCTGCCGCGCCGGCCCCGGACCGGCGCGGCACATCGGTCGCCCCGGGGGACCCGAGCGTGGTGCAAGGCGCGTGTGGGAATGCGCCCGCGCGGGTCGGAAACAGTGCGTCGCGCTCGATGGCCCGGGCGAGTTGCGCTCGGGCGTCGGCGCGCGGGGGCCGGGAACGGTCCCCGGCGGGGCGCGTGAGCGCAGAAAATCGCGGGGCCGGCGAAAACGAACCGAAGCCGCCTGAAAAGGCTCCCCGACCCGTCCCCCTACCGCCAGCCCCGCGTTACGACCTGGGCTCCGCTGGCCCTGTGGCGATGCTCCCGACCCGAGAGTGAAGGGTCGGCCGCTTGCGGAACTGACTCAGCGCCCGGTCCGGGTGGCGCGCGACACGGACGTACACGCCGGCACGGCTCAGAGCATTCTCGATCGGCTCGTGAGCCTCCGGCCGGGCGCTGTACAACAGGATCCCATCTCGAATCTCGATCATCACGCGGACGTCTCCGGAGTTCCGGCTTCGAGCTCCACGCGCACCTTGTCGAGGGCGTCGTAGAGCGCCGCCATGAACCGTCCCTCGGACACGGCCTCTCCGAGCCCTCTCGGATTGCCGCTCACCAGACGTCCCGCGCACGGCGCATCGTTGTTGCCCGCCGGCTCGCCGTGGAGCCGGCGCGCCAGCGCGAGCAGCAGGCGCTGGGTGTCGGGCGACAGCTGCTCGACGGGGTCCAGATACAACGTGCCCTGCTCGGCATCGCGATACGGGTTCATGGGCGTGCCGATGAGGTCGGTCGGCGCCGCCGTCCAATCCTCGAGAGCCACGCGCAGCCGCTCCTCCTCGCGCCTGCAGTCCACGTGCACGAACGGGCCGGTGCGCAGTGGGCTCTCCTGGTGGAACGCCCGAGCCACCTGGTCGCGCCGCTCGGCCGTGCCGCCCACGACCAGCACGTTCGTCAGGCTGTGCCGGTGGAGCCGGATCAGTCGTGCGGAGGGGAGGCCGGAGCCTCCCCCCGCCGACTGCTCCCGGTACGGGCCGGGCCGTAGTGCCACCTGACTAGCGCTCCCAGACCTTGCGCGGCATGGCGGCGGCCAGCGTGCGGCCGGCCACCGGACGTGAGGCCGTGGGAACGGTGAACCGCGACGCCGCGTAGTTGGTGATCCAGCCACGGGCGGCGAGGTCGATGGTGTAACCGGATGAGAGGAATCTGCCGAGGGCGACCGAGCCCGTTCCGTCCTCGATCGTCGGGCGGAGGCTGGTGCCACCGCTTGGATTCGGGGCGCCCCCCTGGGCAAGGACGGAGGCGGCACTCAGGGCGAGGGTCAGCGTGGCGATGGTGATGACGAGCACGAGCCTTCTAGCGGCGGACATTCTGGAGCCTCCTGCGGAGAGAGCGTTGCTTCGCTGGGGCAGACAAATACCCACTAAGGCGAAGAGCGTGCCACTCCGGGCTCGCGCTGGAATGTCAGCGCAACCAGTTGACCTTCAATCCATTACATGACCATCACCCTCCGTGGTTCGAAGTCCTGGCAAGCGCCTGATTCGCTGATTTCCGCGATTCGGGTGGCAATTCGGACTTCAACCATTGTACCAGCAGTGAGTTGTGATGCTATCGCAGATTCCGGCGAACTCGCAGGATCTGGCGAGGGCTGGGAAGCCCGTATTTCCTCATGCGATAGCGGAGCGACTGCTCGGTCATGCCGAGATCGCGAGCGGCGACACTCTGGTTGCCGCGCGTCTTCTGGAGCGCATCGGAGAGCATGCGGCGCTCGAGGTCCTCGACCAGGTCGGTCAGCCGCTGGGTGCGGCCGAGGCGCAGCGTGGTCCCCCGCTCCTCGAGATCGCGCGGTGGCGGGTTGGGACGCAGCGTCCGCCCGGGGTTCATCGCCAGCACGCGCTCGATGTAGTTCTGGAGTTCCCGCACATTGCCTGGCCAGTCACTCTGCATGAGCGCGGCCAGGAACTCGGGCGACAGCTCGGGGAGGTCGCGTTCCTGCTGCTTCGCGAAGTGGGCCGCGAAATGGTGGGCGAGGGTCGGGATGTCGGCCTTGCGATCCCGCAGCGGAGGCACCTCCATGGGGATGACGTTCAGACGGTAGTAGAGGTCCTCGCGGAACTTCCCTTCCTCGACCAGGCGTCTCAGATCGTTGTTGGTCGCGGCGATGATGCGCACGTCCACCGGGATCGGCTTGTTGCCGCCGACCGGCGTGATCTCGCGGTTGGCGATCGCCGAGAGCAACGCCACCTGCTGCTTGTGCGGCATCTCGCCGACCTCGTCGAGGAAGAGCGTTCCGCCGTCGGCCTGCACGAACTTGCCGTCGCGTCCTCGCACGTCGGTCGCGGTCTGCGGCAGGATCCCGAACAGCTCGCTCTCGAGCAACGTCTCGGGGATGGCGCCGCAGTTCACGGCCACGAACGGCCGCAGTCGCCGCTTGCCGCTGTGGTGGAGGATGCGGGCGATCAGCTCCTTGCCGGTCCCGTTCTCGCCGGTGATCAGCACGGTGGTGTTGGTGCGTGCCGCGCGCTCGATGAATGTGAGCACCTGCTGCATGGCCGAGCTGGTGCCGATCAGGTTCTGGGCCTGGAAGCGCGCGCCGACCGCCTGGCGCAGGGACAGGTTCTCGCCCACCAGCTGCTCGTTGGCGCGCCGCACCTCCTCGTGGCCGCGACTGTTCTCGATCGCCACCGCCATCAGGTGGGCGAACCCTTCGAGCAGCCCCCGGTCGGCATCGCTGAACGCGTCCGGCCTGCGGGAGTCGTCCATGTAGACCGCCCCCACCACCCGGCCGCCCAGGTACATCGGCACGCAGACGATGGAGCGCAGCCTAAGGTCGAGCACGCTCTCGGAGGCGGCCCGCGGGTCCGATGGCGCGTCCGCGATCACCACGCTCCCTCCGCTCCGCGTCACCCGCTCCACCACCCGGCGGCTGTATTTCACTGCTTCGCGCCGGGTCGTGGCATCGACCGCCCCATGGTCGGCCATCGGGATGAGTCGGCCGTTCTCGGGGTCGGCGAGCAGCAGCACGCCGCGCTCGGCGTCGAACTGCTCGACCGCCAGCTCCATGGCCCGCTGGGTCAGCTCCTTGAGGTCGGAGAGCGAATTGAGCAGCCGGCTCACCGATTCGATGAGGTTGCGGTCGCGGGCGCCGACCGTGCCGCGTCCCCCGGTGCGTTGCAACCACTCCACCATGAGGGCCAGCGCCCGCCCGTGGCTGCGCCGGTCGCCGAGACGCTCGAAGGTGGCCGCCGCCTCGTCGAGCCATTCGCCCACCGGGATGCGCCCATCGCTGGTTCCCGTCAGGGCGAGACGCGCGAACTCGATCTGGGCCTGGGCTCGATCCGGAGGCGCCGGCAGCCCGGCGAGAGCGGAGAGCGCCCGGCGCGTGAAGTCCACCCCCTCCTTGTTCCTTCCCTGCGCCAGCGCCAGTTCGGCGCGCAACTGGTCGGCCACCGCCGCGGCGTAGGGAGCGGTGTGGCTCCCGAGCCAACGCTCGGCCGACGCGAGGGACGCGGCGGCGGCGGCGGTGTCGGTGCGCCGAATGGCAGCTCGCCCCGCGAGGATCGCGAGCAGCGTCTGTCCCAGCGAGTCACCGTTCGCGGTCGCGTCGAGCGCGCGAGCCCAGAGCTCGCCGGCCTCGGGCCATCGGCCCGCGGCGACCCAGATCCGTCCGAGCTCGATCCGACACCAGTCGAGTTGAAGCGCGTGTCCCGCCCGCATGGCGAGCGCGAGCCCGCGGCGTGCGCAGCGCTCGGCCCGTGCCAGCCGTCCGGCGATCCGATGCGCCTGCGCGATCGACCGCCAGCCGTAAGGCTCGGAATCCGGCAGGTGCCGGCGCGCGAGCCGCACCGCCGCCCGCCCGTGATGGAGCGCCGAACGTGGCCGGCCGGTGAGGCCGTC
>JBGPXY010000163.1:0-6272 GCA_041492985.1 Candidatus Eiseniibacteriota bacterium | reverse complement strand
GCTGAAGGACTCAGTAGCGACGTCGCCCTGATTTCAGACCCTGGGACCAAGGAGGCCTCCCCATGAAGCGCCTCGTCGTTCTGTTCCTGCTCGCGGTGCTGGGTTTCCAGTCCGCCGCGCCCGCCGATGCGGCTCGCCGCACCGTCGTCCGCCGCGGGCCTCATCACCGCACCGTGGTGGTCGTCCACCGTGGCTGGCCGCTGCGTCGACCGCTGCGCACCGTCGTCATCCATCCGGCCCGGGTGGCGGTGCGTGTGCACCCCGCCGTGTTCATGCCGGTAGTGTTCTGGACCGGCGTGGTGGTCGCCACTCGTCCGGCTACAGACGTCCTCATCTGGGAAGACGGTGAGACGCTCAGCCAGGACGACGGCTGGGCCGAGGTCACGCTCGACGCCGACTCGCGCGGCACGAAACTCTGGCTCGAAGTCGTTTCGGGGAGGATGCAGTTCGACTGGGCCGAGGTCGTGTTCGACAACGGCGACACGCGGGTCGTCGACATGAAGGAATGGACCCGCGGCGCCGGCATCTACCCGTTGCTCGACTTCAAGGATGGACGGAAGGTCGATCACGTGCGGCTCGTAGCGCGCGCCAGGACCTACGAGTCCCGCGTCGTGCTGCGGATGGAGAAGTAGAGCGCTCTCGGACTCAAGCGAACGGCGGCGGGTCGGTCTCCATCGGCCCGCCGCCGTCTCGTTTCCAATCGCGTCGCCGCGCTAGGGCCCGAGGCCGATCTGCTCCGCCGGGGGAAGGCGCCGCCCGTTGCGGAACATCACCGTGTAAGCGCGTAGCTCGTCAGCCTTGTCCATCCATGCGCGCATATCCTGGTCGTACTGGGCGCGGATGTTGTCGAGCCAGTAGGGCCGGTTCTCGGTGAGCCACAGCCGCTCGTGCTCGGTCTTGAGCGCGGCGGCATCGGCCCGGCTCTGCACCAGCAGGTCGAGGATCGATGTCATCAGCGCCACCACCTGCGGAGCGCGCGTCTTGTCGTCCTGCGCCTGGAGCGCAAGCAGGTAGAGCTCGCGCATGCGTCGCGCGGTCACCGCCCGAGTCCCGATCGAGTGCAGCCTGCGGGCGGCGAATGAGTACTCGTCGAGCAGGTCGACGTTGCGCGTCGCTCGCGCGCGGCAGCGCTCGACCAGCTCGATGGCCTCCTCCTCGGTGGCGCGCAGCGGCACGGCGACGGAGTCGAGCATGCCGCATAGCTGGCGGTCGAGATTGCTGCGCGCCGGGTTGAGCCAGAACACCTCGAGCGTGGCGTCGGTCGGGCGCCCCCTCGAGATCAGCCCGTGCGCTGCGTTGAGGCGACGGATCGCCTGCGCCATCTCGTCGCCGGGATTACGGAAGAACGCCCAGTCGAAGTCGCGGGCGAAGCGCTGGGGGTCGCTGTCGCCCGTCTGCCAGGCGGCGGCGGCGCCGTAAAGCACGGGGTACCAGACGAGCCCGAAGAGCGCATCGCCGTTGTCGGCCCACGTGCAGTCGAGCTGGCCCATCGCGCCCGCCTGCTGGCCCTCGCGAGTGAACACGCGGATGCCCGGCAGCGCCTGGTCGAGGTTCGGGAACACGCGATTCCAATTGTTGACACCGGGGCACACGAAGAAGTCGACCTTGGCAGCACTCAGCGGCTTGATCCACTCGGCATAGCTTTCGTGGGCGAGGTACTCCCAGCTTGCGACGATGAAATCTCGCCCCAGCTTGGACAGCAGCTCTGGGAACTTGAGCGCCACGTCGCCCCACACCATCGGCCGCTTGCCGAGCGGGGCCAGCAGCTGGCGCAGTCGCTGCAGGTGGCGCAGGTAGGTGTTGGCGAATCCCGTCGCCTGCACCATCGCTCGCGAGCGGCCCTGACCCAGGTCGGCGGGCTCGTCGCCACCGACGTGCAGGAACGGAGCGCTCGTGAGCGGTGCGATCTCGCGGTAGAGCGAATCGAGCAGGGCGTAGGTGCCTTCGTTCGCGGGAGCCAGCGTCGAGCCGCCGTCCACCTCGGCCAGCCCGCGGTACTTCTCCCAACCGAGCAGGCGTTGCAGGTGGCCGAAGCTCTGCTGCTGCACCATCAGCGTCACGTGGTGACGGGTCGCGTACTCGTCGAGGTGCCTCAGTTCGGCGGCGGTCAGCGCCCCGCCGGGCGCGGCGATGAGCGGCTGGCTCCGGTAGTCGAATGCGGTCTCGATGTAGAGCGCATACAGGTTGAGCTTGTACTCGGCCGTGGTGCGGATGCGGCGCATGAGTGCGCCGAGCGTCGGCACGGGGCCGCGGCTGATGTCGTCCTGCACGCCGCGCCAGCGGAGCGCCGGGCGATCGACGACGGTCGCCGCCGTGATCCCGCCGCCGCGCACCATCTGTCGCAGCGTCTGGACCGCGTAGTAGATGCCGGCGCCCGTGCGGGCGGTGGCGCGCACGCCGGTCGGCATCACTTCGACGCGGTAGCCCTCCTCGCCGGCCTCGGCGAGGTTCGCGTCGCGCGCCAGGACGATCTCGCCGTCCGCGCCTTCGACGACCTGGACCTTCGCCGTCGAGCCGGCCTCGATCTCGTCCTTGAGGAACCCGGCCGCGACCGCGTCCTCCGCGTTCCCTGCGGCGACCGCGATGCGCATCTCGCCGCGCAAAGGGAAGCGACCGCTGGCGAGCGTCACCGAGCGCGGTGCCGGCACGAGCCGTAGCTCCGCCGCCGCGGGCGCGGCCGACGGCGCGGTGGGCGCGGCGGCGAACAGCGCCGCCGTCAGGAGGAGATGGCCGATCATGCGGGCGGCACTCTAGCACGGGTCGGCGTGCGGCCGAGCGAACCCCCGGCGATTGGTCTGGATGAACCGACCGGCGAGCGCGTAGCATGGCGCCTCGCCATCGACCGAGGAGGTCATCCGCATGGATCCGAAGTTCATCGCTGAGACCAAAGCCGCGTTCCCCGCCGGGAGCAAGTCCATCACACTCGGTGCGCCGATGCACGGCGGCCAGTGCCTGCCCGAGCCGATCGTCTCGCTGCCGCTGGCGATGATGAACCGCCACGGACTGATCGCCGGCGCCACCGGCACCGGCAAGACACGCACGCTCCAGCTGCTCGCCGAGCAACTCTCGGCCGCGGGCGTTCCGGTCTTCCTCGCCGACATCAAAGGGGACCTCTCGGGCCTGGGTGCGGCGGGCGAACCCAACGACCGCGTGACCACGCGGGCCAAAGATACCGGCTACGCGTGGCGGGGGATGGGCTGCCCGGTCGAGTTCCTGAGCCTCACCGGTTCCAAGGGGGCGCAGCTGCGCGCCACCGTGTCGTCGTTCGGACCGCTGCTGCTCTCGCGAGTGCTGGGCCTCAACGAGACGCAGGCGAGCGTGATGAGCCTGGTGTTCAAGTATTGCGACGACCGCAAACTGCCGCTGCTCGACTTCGCCGACCTGCGCGCCGTGCTCCAGCACCTCACCGGCGATGGTGCGGCGGACCTCAAGGACTACGGCGGCATGTCCAAGGCCACCGTGGGCGTGCTCCTGCGCGAGATGGTCGAGCTGGAGCAGCAGGGAGCCGAGGCGTTCTTCGGCGAGCCCGAGTTCGACCTCGACGACCTGATGACGGTCGAGAAGGATGGGCGCGGCCGGATCAGCGCGCTCGAGCTGGCCGACGTGCAGGACCGGCCGGCGCTCTTCTCCACCTTCATGATGTGGATGCTCGCCCGGCTCTACCACGAGCTGCCCGAGCTGGGCGACGTCGAGCAGCCCAAGCTGGTGTTCTTCTTCGACGAGGCGCATCTGCTGTTCGATGGCGCCAGCAAGGCGTTCCTCGACCAGGTGCAGCAGGTGGTGCGTCTGATCCGCTCGAAGGGCGTGGGCGTGTTCTTCGTCACCCAGAACCCGCGCGACGTGCCGGCCGACGTGCTGGGCCAGCTCGGACACCGCGTCCAGCATGCGCTGCGCGCGTTCACGCCCGACGACGAGACGGCGCTCAAGAGTGCCGCGCGCACGTTCCCCAAGACCACCTTCTACGACATCGAGGAAACACTCACCACGCTCGGCATCGGCGAGGCACTGGTCACGGTGCTGACGGCCAACGGTGTACCGACTGCCCCCGTGATCACGAAGCTGGTGCCGCCCGGGGCGCGCATGGGCCCGCTCACCGACAGCGAGATGACGCAGCGCCTCGCGGCATCGGATCAGGTGCGCGAGTACGCGCAGGCCGTGGACCGCGAGAGCGCGCGCGAGCTGCTGGCCGCACGCATGGTGGCGGCGCCGGTTGGGGCAGGGGCGGAGCCCGCGCCCGCCGCACGGCGTGGAGCGGCGGCGGAGATCGGCACGTTCGAGCAGATCCTCAAGTCACCGGTGGCACGCACGGTCGCGGGGGCCGTTACCCGCGGGCTGCTCGGCGCGCTCCTGGGCCCGCCGCCCCGTCGGCGTCGGCGCTACTACTAGCCGGTCCGGCGCCCGATGAGCCGGCGCTCCGCGCGTGAGCGGCCCCGAGCCACGCCCGCGGCGGGAAAGGCCGACGCGCGGGGAGCGGAACGGAGCGCGGCGCACAAGCTTCCGCGCGGCGCAACGCCTGGCACGAGACGCAGCACGGCGCCCTCCCTGCCACCGTGGTCGATCCTCACGCTCATCCTGTTCGGCGCGATCATCCTGCATCGGAGCGCGCTGAGGCTGCCGTTCTTCGCCGACGACTATCTCTTCCTCGAGCAGGTCCGGGGTCGGTCGCTGCTCGCCGCGCTCATGGCGCCGGACGGCATCGGCAACTTCTTCCGGCCCGTGGGCCGGCAGCTCTACTTCTGGGTGGTCGGCCACGTATCTGGCGAATCCCCACGCGCGTTCCACGCCGTCAATCTCGGACTGTTCCTCGGCATCCTCGCGCTCCTGTTCGCGATCGTGCGCCGCCTCGCCGGCAACGTGGCCGCGGCGGTGGCCGCCTCGTTCCTGGCGCTGCACTACGCGGCCGACGTGCCTCTGCGATGGGTATCGGGGAGCCAGGATCTGCTCGCGGTGCTGGGCGCGCTCGCGGCGATCGCCCTCCACCTGGCGGGGAGACGCGCATTCGCAGCGGTCGCGCTGCTGGTGGGGCTGCTCGCCAAGGAGGCGGTGGTGTTCACGCCGCTCATCGCTGCCGCCGCCGACTGGCGACCGGGGGAGCGCTGGCGCGTGCCTGTCGTGCGCGCCTGGCCGCTCGCCGCGGCGACCGCGCTCTGGGCGGCAGTGTGGCTCGCCACGCAGCCGCAGAGGCACGGACTCGCCGCCTCGCTCGCCCCCGAGCCTCTGGGCACGCTCGCCGTACTCGCTCATCTCGTTCACGTCTCGGTGGGGCTCGAGTGGCGCGGCGCGTTCCTGGCGATGGGCGAGGCCGTGCTGCCGTTGCTGCCGTTGATACCGATCGTCTTCGCGGTGCTGGCGTCGCGCCGGGAAAAGGGGGAGCGCCGCGCGTCGTTCCATGTTCTGATCGCCGGCGCGGTCTGGGCGGTCGTGGGGGCGGCACCGATCATCGCCGTGGCCTCCATCTGGTCCGCCTACTACTACCTGTTTGCGCTGTGCGGCGTGGCACTGGTACTCGGCTCGCTGGTCGGCCGCACGCCCCGCTGGGTCGCAGTGGCGGTCGTGGTCCTCCTCGCCACCAGCTCGCAGGTCGGGCGCGGTGGCAAGGAGTTCGCGACCGGCCGAGGTGCGTGGACCTGGCAGTCGCACATCAACCGCCTCTACATCGACCGGGCGACCGAGCGCCTCGCGCGCTACCTCGCGGATCTCAAGCAGGCCAGGCCCACCGTTCCGCCGCGCAGCACGTTCTTCTTCGCCGGCGTGCCGGCGTTCCTCGCCTGGCAGAGCGCGGACGGCCCGCTGGTGCGCTGGGCGTACCGCGATACCAGTCTGCGCTCGTTCTACCAGAGCGACTTCTCGCTCGAGCGCGCGGGCCGCGGGCCGGTGTACTTCTTCGCGGTGGCGGGCGACACGCTGCGCGAAGAAGCGCGCCAACTGTCCCAGCTGCGCGGCGTCGCCCTGCGCGTGCTGCTCAACGAGCGCATCGACGCCGCCCGTGACGTGCTCGTCTATCTCAACGAGCACCAGCCGCCCGCAGCCGACGTGCACTACTTCCTCGCCTGGCTCGAGTGGGCGGGGGGAGACACCATCGGCGCCGCCGGTCTGCTGCGGCAGGCGAACCTGATCCCGGATCGTGGACCAGCGCCCGAGGTCGACCGTGCCGCCGCGTTGTTGGCGGCCGGGAACTCGACGGCGGCGGTCCAGACTCTGATGCAGGGGGTTCAGCGCCACGCGCTCGACCCGCGCCTGCACGCGGTGCTGGCGGACGCCGCGGTGCGCGT
>JBGPXY010000020.1:0-22906 GCA_041492985.1 Candidatus Eiseniibacteriota bacterium | reverse complement strand
GCCGCGATTCTCGTAGGTGCCTTCGAGGTCGTGAAGCGACGGCGCCCGCGCGAATCCCACATTGCCCGGTGGCTTCGAGGCGAAACACCCGGTGAGCGCCACAGCGATGACGAGCGACATCGCGACGATCTTCATCGGCCCGACCCTCCGCGCGGTTGCCCGCCCGCTTCCTGTGGCTCGCGCCGGGCGCCCGCAGCGTAGCCGGCGAACAGCAACAGCACGGCGGCGGTGTACCAGCCGCCGATGATGAAGTCGTGTGGCATCCGCATCCCCAGCGCGACCCCTCCCCCCAGCAGGAGCGCCGCGAGGACGGCGTACTCCCACATGCCGTAGAGGAAGATGAACGGCAGGTAGTGGGCGCCGACCACGACCATGAAGGCGGGATAGAACCACGCCACATTGTGCATGGTCGCCGCGCCGATCAACGGCAGGCTGAACGGCACGGTGAACGCGATCTGCATCGCCAGCCCGCTCAGGGGATTCTCCTTTGCGAGCGAGGCCTGGCGCCCCATGAGGCGGAGCACCAGTTGCATGGCGGGATAGATGAACATGCCGCCGAACACCAGGAACAGGATCGCCTGTCGCTTCGAGCCCCAGGTCCCGAGCGCGGCCGAGGTCGCCCAAAGCACGCCCGACACGAGCTGGCCGATGGCTCCGCCGAAGAACACCGATCGCACCTCGCGCTGCGCGTCGCGGACCAGCATGGGCGTGCCTCCAGGTGATGCGGGCGGCGGTGCGGAACGACTAGGTCGCCGGCGCCTCTACCGACAGTTCCGTCGCTAGCTTCGGCACCACGTCGGCCACCTGCTGGTATCCGGTCTGGAGCAGGAAGTTCGGATTCCGACCGTAGGACTTGTGACCGAGGATGTAGAAGTCGGGCTCGGGGCTGGTCAACGCATCGACGCCGAACGAGGGTGTGGTCATGCAATCCCCCGCGCCGGCATCGATCAGCGCCGCGCTCAGCTTCATCGGTCCGCGCGTCGCGTAGCACTGGTGCACCTGGAGCTCGCGGTAGAGCGAATCGTCCGGCCCGAAGCCGGTGTTCACGATCACCCGCTCGATCTCCTCCACCCGGGGCTGATCGCCGATCATGAGCGTCACGCGATAGCGGTGGGTCGCGGAGTTGAACTCGAAGCCCTCGACCCGCGCGCCGCCGATGTGGGTGACCCCGGGTTCCGCTCCGCCCGCCAGAGCCCGGGCGCGCGTGTAGATCGCGTGGCGCTCGGAGAGCGGATCCCCATCGATCGGCGGGAAGAGCTCCTCGCGCGGCCGGCGCGTCGCCCACACCACCTGGGTCCCGGGGGCGTCGTGCGCGAGCTCCGCGAGCGAGATCACCGTGGTCGCGGCACTGGTTCCCGCCCCGATGACCATCACGCGCTTGCCCGCGTAGCGCTCGCGGCCGAGCCCCATCACATCGTCCGGGTGGTAGGAGAGCTGGGGCGCCAGGTAGAGCTCGCTGCGCGCCGGGATGCCGCCGTCGCCCGCCCAGTTGGGCTGGCCGTAGACCCCCGAGGCGTCGATGACCGAGAACGCGTGCAGGAAGCTCTCGCGCCCACCCTGATCCCTCACCAGCAGGCGGAACGGATGCTCGCGGCGCGAAGGGAGCCCGATCGCGTCGCCCTTCAACATGCCCTGGCGGCTGATGTGCACGACCTGCGCGTGCAGATGGACGCGGGGCTTGAGCTCGGGCAGGAGCCCGAGGGGCTGGAGGTACCGTTCGACCAGCTCCCGCCCGGTCGGCAGCGCGTCCGGCGCGGGTGCGATCCAGCCGGAGCGCTCGAGATGGGCGCGCGCGGCGGGTCCCACGTTCATCCGCCAGGGCGTGAACATGCGCACGTGGCCCCAGGCCAGGGCGTGCGCTCCCACCTCGCCACGCTCGAAGACGTGCACGTCGAATCCGGCATCCTGCGCCGCCACCGCGGCTTCGAGGCCGATCGGCCCGGCGCCGACGATGGCGAGGGTATTGCGGGCGGGGACGGGCATGAGGCTCTCTCGATCACTGGACTGGGCGACACACGCTCCTGGCGGGGGAGGCCGGACCTTACCAGAACTCCGCGACCAGCGGCGCATGGTCGGAGCCGCGTCCCGGTCCGTCGAGGCCGTGCACCGTCTCGCCGCGGCCCGCGCTCCAGCCACGCCCCGCGAACCAGTCGAGTCGCAGCAGAGCGCGTCGCTCCGCCCGCCGCAGGAGTGGGCGCGCCAGCGGGGAGCCGAACGGGCCGGTCGCCTCGGGAAGCCGGACGAATCGCAGCGCCAGCGTCGGCTGTCGATCGTTGAATGGCTCCCAGTCGAATCCAGCCTGGCGCAGCGGTTCGAACAGCGGTTCGCACCCCCGGTCGGGCCGGAGCAGCCGACGGCGCAGGACAACCTCGGGCCAGCCGGCCAACACCATCGCGCCGACGAGCGGATCCCACGGGCGGCCGCGATCGAAGGTGTTCGTGTTGAGATCTCCGCCCACGATCACGGGCCGCCGCTCGTCGCGAAGTCCATCGACGAGCACGCGCATCTGCGCGGCGCGGTGCCGGCGCGTGCGGTGGACCTCGAGGTGGACCGCGGCCGCCACGAACGGCGCGCCGGGTCGCTCGATCGCGGCGACCAGCCCGATGTGACGCCCGTACATGCCCTCCACGTCGAACTGGTACTCGCTCGGGCTGGGCAGCTCGATGATCCGGGTCTCGCCGATCGGCCAGCGCGAGAGGATCGCGAGGCCGAACAGGGACTCCTGGTTGTCACGGCCGGCCGAGGCGTTCGCGTCGTCATCGCGCCCGGTGGTGGTCTCGAGGAAGAGCGGCGCCCACACCGCGTGGAGCCCGAGCGTGGCGGCGAGGTCCGCGGCCACGTCGCGGTTGGCCGCGCGCGCCATGCCCAGATCCACCTCGCAGAGCGTCACCAGGTCGGCGCCGGCGAGCTGCGGATGGGTCAGGCAGGCGGCTTCCACCTTCGAATACCAGTTGCCGTGCTCGACGTTCCAGTGCGCGGCGTGCACGCGCCCGGCGTCCACCGGGGCGCGCGGCTCACGGGCGGGCGTGTGGCGGCGGACGGTCGAGAGCAAGGCGCGCAGCCTGCGCTCCAGCTCCGGCCACTCCCGCGCGGCGTGGAGTGTCGCGAGTGTCGGCAGACGGCGAAGCTCGCCCACCAGCGCCCGACACTCGGCGAGCAGCGCGGGGTCTCGCGGCATCAGCGGATCGGGCCCGGTTCCTCGGGCGTGGGACGCGTCACGCGCCCCGATCAGCTCCGGATGGCGAACTGGCTCAGGATGAACGCGTAGTTGAAGGCCGTCTCGCGCAGCGCGTCGTAACGGCCCGACGAGCCGCCGTGGCCCGCACCCATGTTGATCTTGAAGATCAGCGGGTTCTTGTCGGTCTTGAGCGCGCGCAGCTTCGCCACCCACTTGGCCGGCTCCCAGTACATCACCTGGCTGTCGTTGAGCGAGGTCTTCACCAGCATGGTGGGATAGGCCTTCGCCGCGGTGTTCGTGTACGGACAGTAGGTCTTGATGTAGTCGTACTCGGCCTTGATCTGCGGATTGCCCCACTCCTCGTACTCGCCGACCGTGAGCGGCAGCGAGGCGTCATCCATGGTGTTGACCACGTCCACGAACGGCACCTCGGCGATCACCGCCTTGAACAGGTCGGGCCGCATGTTCGTGACCGCGCCCATGAGCAGCCCGCCGGCGCTGCCGCCGGTGATCACCAGGCGGTCGCTCGACGTGTACTTCTGCGCGACCAGATGCTGGGCGGCGGCGATGAAGTCGGCGAACGTGTTCTTCTTGTGCATCATGCGGCCCTGTTCGTGCCAGACCTTGCCCATCTCGCCGCCGCCGCGGATGTGGGCGATCGCGAACACCACGCCGCGATCGAGCAGGCTCATGCGATTGGAATTGAACGTGGCGTTGGTGGAGACCCCGTAGGAGCCGTAACCGCTCAGCAGCATCGGCGCGCTGCCGTCATGCTTGAGGCCCTTGCGGTAGACGAGCGAGATGGGGATGCGCGTGCCGTCGCCCGCGGTGGCCCAGACCCGTTCGGACTGGTAGTTCGCGGGGTCGTAGCCCCCCAGGACCTCGGTCTGCTTGAGGAGCGTCGAGGTGCGCTTCTCCATGTCGTAGTCGAACACCGAGCTGGGCGTGACGAACGACTGGTACGAGTAGCGGTAGGTGGTGGTCTCGTACTCGGCGTTGGTGCTCGAGCCGGCGGTGTAGACCGGCTCCGCGAACGCGATCCGGTGGGATGCGCCGGTGCGGAAGTCGGTGATGCGCAGCTGAGGCAGTCCGCCCTCGCGCTCGGCCAGTACGTAGTGATCGGCGAAGCAGGTCATGCCGAGGAGCATGACGTCCACGCGATGCGGGATCACCTCGGTCCAGTTCGTCGGGCCGGGATCGGCGACCGGCGCCGAGACCAGGCGGAAGTTGGGCGCGTTCTTGTTGGTGCGGATGAAGAACCGGTTGCCGTGGTGCTCCACGTAGTACTCGTGGTTCTCCTCCCGCGCCGCGACCGGTTTGAACGCGTCGGCGGGGTGGTCGGCGGCCAGGTAGTGGATCTCGGAGGCGGTGTGGCTCGCGGAGGTGAGGAAGATGTACGCCTTGCTCAGCGAGCGGCGCGCGTCGATCGAGAACCGCTCGTCCTTCTCCTCGAAGAGCAGCTCGTCCCCGGCGTGCGGCGCGCCGAGCCGGTGGCGGTACATGCGGTACTGACGCTTGGCCGCATCCTCGATGGTGTAGAAGAGTGTGGCGTTGTCGGCCCCCCAGACGACCGAGCCGACGCGATCCACGCTCTCGGGGCCCCAGGCGCCGGTGACGAGGTCCTTGACGTGCATCGTGTACTGCCGGAACCCGGTGGTATCGACCGAGAACGCGAGCCGGTTGCCGTCATCGCTCACGGCGAAGGCGCCGAGGCCGAGGAACTTGTGACCCGAGGCCAGGTCGTTCAGGTCGAGCAGCACCTCCTCCGGCGCTTCGAGGCTGCCCTTCTTGCGGCACTGGATGGGGTACTGCTTGCCCTCCTCGGTGCGCGAGTAATAGAAGTAGCCGCGCAGCCGGTAGGGCACGGAGAGGTCGGTCTGCTTGATGCGCCCGAGCATCTCCTTGTAGAGCGTCTCCTGGAACGGCGCGCTCGCGCTGGTCATCGCCTCGGTGTAGGCGTTCTCCTGCTCGAGGTAGGCGATCACGTCGTGGTTCAACTTCTCGCGCAGCCAGTAGTAGTCGTCCACGCGCCGGTCGCCGTGGAGCATCTCGATCCGCGGCACCTTCTTCGCGACCGGTGGCTGGGGCGGGCTCGTGCGTTCCTGGGCGGTGCTGGTCTCTGTCATCGCGGTTCCCGTGAGGAGGAAAAGACCGAGCAGGGCGGTGCGAACGACTCTCGTGACCATGGCGTGCCTTCCGATGGGTGGCGTTGTGCGCCGGACGTCGGGCAGCATAGCAGACCGTCGCCGGGCGGTCGTCGGCGCACACCCGGGACCGTTGCGCTCCGACCCCCGACCTCCTAGACTTGCGATCGCCGCAGTGGAGCACCGGGCCGCGCGCCCAAACCGGACGGACTCCGGGCCTCCGCGCACGCACCAGCCACGCATCCCGCCTCGGGAGGTCCATGTCGATGTCGCGCCCCCGCACCCTTCGCGAGCTCAAGACCGCCGGGCACCGCCCGCGCACCGTCAAGGACGAGCTGCGCGCGAATCTCATCGCGCGGCTCCGTTCCGGAGCGCCGCTGTTCCCGGGCATCGTCGGCTACGAGCACACCGTCCAGCCGCAGATCGTGAATGCCATCCTGTCGCGCCACGATTTCATCCTGCTCGGCCTGCGCGGGCAGGCGAAGACCCGCATCCTGCGCGCGCTCATCCAGTTCCTCGACGAGTGGATGCCGGCGATCGAAGGCTGCCCGCTGCACAGCGATCCGTTCCAGCCCCTCACGCACCACGCCCGCACCCTGGTCGCGGCGCGCGGCGACGAGACGCCGATCGAGTGGATCCCGCGCGAGGCGCGCTACCAGGAGAAGCTCGCCACGCCCGACGTCACCATCGCCGACCTGATCGGCGACATCGACCCCATCAAGGCGGCGACCCTCAAGCTCGACTATTCGGACGAGCGCGTCATCCACTTCGGCATCATCCCGCGCACCAACCGTGGCATCTTCGCCATCAACGAGCTGCCAGATTTACAAGCGCGCATCCAGGTCGGCCTGCTGAACATCCTCGAGGAGAAGGATTTCCAGATCCGCGGCTTCCCGGTGCGCATGCCGCTGGACATCCTGATCGTGTTCTCGGCGAATCCCGAGGACTACACGAACCGCGGCAACATCATCACGCCGCTGCGCGACCGCATCAATTCGCAGATCATGACCCACTATCCGCTCACGCGTGAGCAGGGTCTGGCGATCACCGCGCAGGAGTCGTGGGTCGCGCGCGACAGCGGGATCGAGGTGGTGGTGCCCACGTTCATGCGCGACCTGGTCGAAGAGGTGGCGATCCAGGCCCGCAAGAGCGAATACGTGGACCAGAACTCCGGAGTCTCGGCGCGGCTGCCGATCGCGCTCATCGAGAACCTGGTGTCGAACGCTGAGCGCCGTGGCCTGCTCACGGGCGAGACCCGGGTCTTCACGCGCGTCTGCGATCTCCAGCACGCCGTCTCGGCGGTGGGCGGCAAGGTGGAGCTGGTGCTCGAGGGCGAGCAGGAGGGGGCGATGAACGTCGCCCGAGCGCTGCTCGGGCGCGGGGTCAAGGCGCTCTTCTCGCAGCGCTTCCCCGACGCCTACAAGCCGAAGCGGGCGCGGCGCCAGCCCGGCGCTCCCGCGCCGCCCGTGGAAGGGGAGGAGCTCGCGTCCTCCGAGTACCGGCCGGTGCTGGAGTGGTTCGCGAGCGGCAACCACGTGTCGATCTCGGACGACATGCCGCAGGCCGAGTACGCGAAGCAGCTGAGCGCGGTGAAGGGCCTCGAGCGGCTCACGGTCAAGCATCTGGCGCCCGTCTCACCCGAGGAGACGGCGGTGGCGATGGAGCTGGCGCTCGAGGGCCTGCACCAGAACTCCATCCTCTCGCGCGAGCGCACGGAAGGGGCCGTCACGTCGTACAAGGACATGCTCAAGAGCATGCTGAGCGGAATGGGCGCGGACGATTGAGACATGGGCGGCGCATTCTTCACGATCATCCTGCTGTCTCTCGTCATCCGCTGGATGTGGTCCGTGACCAGACCACCCGCGGCCCCGGTGTGGACCGTGCCCGCCCTCACGAGCGAGCTCGACCGGCTCGAGACGCTGCTACTGGGCGGTAGACCGGCGTTTGCCGCCGAGAGTCTCAGGCAGATCGAGCCGCCGATCCTCGAGATCCAGGGACAGGACGGAGAGGTGCTGCGCGCCAGACTGCGCCTCGTGGCGGGCGACTTATTCGCCTGGACGCAGCAACCCGACGCGGCGAAGTCGCAGCTGCGCGAAGCGCTGACGCTGGTCGATGGCATCGACGATCCGGTGCTGGCCTTCGAGCTGCGGACGCGCGCGGAGGCTTCGCTCGGTCGCCTCTCCGCCGACTCGACCACCGAGCCCGAGCTGGTCGCCAGTGGGCGAGCCGCCGTCGAGCGCGAATCCAGGATCCGGCGCCCCGAAGTCATCCTGCGGCTGGTCTGGGCCGCGCATCACCTGGCGTTGATCGAGCACCGGGAGGGCCGGTGGGATACCGCGCGGTCGCTGCTCGAGCGGGCCGCGGCCATCGGCCTCCGGCTCGAACGGCCGGCGCGGACGGCGCCCGACTCCGCGTGGGACGCCGGGGCGCGCGAGCTTCTCTGGTCCCACGGGCGCAAGGCGGCGTCGGAGGCAGCGCGCGACCTCGGCCACGTGCTCGGATCGCTCGGAGACCGGGAGCGCGCGCTCGCGTGGCTGGACCAGGCCATCGCGTTGGTGGAGGGGGCCGACCTGCCCATCGCGCGGCTGCGGCTCTCGCATGCGCTCATCGATCGCGCGGGCAACGAGCCCGTGGACGCGTTCACCGGCCTCGGCGGTCACGAAGCGTTATACGAGCGCGCGGTCGAAGTGGCGTTGTCGTGCGAGAACGCCGACGGGAAGACGACCGCGTGCATGGCAGAGGCGGCCTGGGCCTCGCTGTACCTTCCGCTCGGGCTGCCCGAGAAGAATCAGGAACACCTGCGACGGGCACTCGCGCTGACCGACGAGATGGTGGAGCCCGCGGCCGGGCACAACCTGACCTACCTCTACGCGGAGCTGGGTTTCGGGCAGGACAGCTCCGGCGACCACGATGGGGCGCTCGTGACGCTGCAGCAGGCGGTGGACCGCGGGCGCGCGCACCCGGATCCGGAGGCACGCAAGCTGGCGGTGCAGTCGGCCTACCGACGGCACATGCGGCTGATCGAAGCTGAGCGCCTCGAGGAGGCGCGCGGCTGCGTGGAGGTCATCGAGCAGCTCGTGCCCACGCTCGATCCGCAGGCGCGGCCCACCTTCGCCGGCATCGCCGCCCACAGCCGTGGCATCCAGTACCTGTTCGAGGAGAGGTACTACGACGCGCGCCATGCGCTCGAGCAGGCGGAGTCGCTCGCGCATCAGGCCGGCGCGGCAGCGCTGGAGCGATCCGCGGCCGCCGACCTGGGTCGCGTGTCCATGCGCATCGGGCAGCCTGCGGAGGCCGAACCGCATCTGCGCCGCGCGCTCGAGACGCCGGTGCCGCAGGACAACCCGATCGAGAGCCAATCGCGACGCGCCGAGATCCTGATGCTCCTGGCGCAGGCGCTGTTGGGGCTGGAGCGTCCCGAGGAAGCGTTGCGTGAATGCCGCCGGGCGTACGACCTGGGACGCAATGCCGGCGACGCCCGCGGGCGCGAGGTGGCGGCGATCGCGGCCATGCATCTCGGCGAGGCGGCCGACGAGCAGAGCGACGAGCGCCGCACGTACTACGAGACCGCGTCGCGATTCGGACGGCTGTGCGGGCGCGCGCGCGGGCGCCAGGTGGCGGAGACGGTGGATGCCCGGCTGCGGGAAGCGACGGGCTGAGGGGCCCTCGTGCGATTCGACTACTCGAAATGGCAGGGCCCGCGCCCCGAGGATCTCCAGTTCGTGAAGCAGCTCATGGAGATCTACCGCAACCTGCTGCTCCAGACCGGCGGCGACGCCGACGAGGCGCTGCGCTGGATGGAGCACTTCGGCGAGCAATACGGATTCTTCAACGACCGCTTCGGCATCGCCGACTTCAAGAAGTTGCTCGAGAAGAGCGGCGAGGTCGAGCGCACGGCGGAGGGCTTCAAAGTCACGCCGAAGGGCGAGAAGCGGATCCGTCAGGATTCGCTCAACGAGATCTTCTCGACGTTGCAGGCGGGCGCCGGCGGCGACCATCGCACGCCGGTCGCGGGGAAGGGCGGCGAACGCCTCTCCGAGACCCGACCCTACCGATTCGGCGACAACCTCTCGGACCTGGACCCGCTCGGCTCGGTCGGCAACGCGGTGATGAACCACGGCATCGACGATCTATCACTCACCGAGGACGATCTGCAGGTCTTCGAGACCGAGCATCTTTCGGCGTGCGCCACGGTGCTGATGGTGGACGTGAGCCACAGCATGATCCTCTACGGCGAGGACCGCATCACCCCCGCCAAGAAGATCGCGCTCGCGCTCTCGCAGCTCATCCAGAGCCGCTACCCGCGCGATACGCTGGACGTGGTGCTGTTCGGGGACGACGCGACGCGCGTGCCGCTCAGGGACCTCATGAAGATCCAGGCCGGGCCCTTCCACACCAACACCAAGGCCGGCCTTCAGCTCGCGCAGCGCGTGCTCGCCTCGCGCAAGGGTGTGAACAAGCAGATCTTCATGATCACCGATGGCAAGCCCTCGGCAATTCGCGAGTTCGGCCGGCTCTACAAGAATCCGTTCGGCCTCGACCCCAAGATCGTCAACAAGACCCTCGAGGAGGCGGCGTTCTGCCGGCGCAAGGGGATCACCATCACCACCTTCATGCTGGCCACCGACTACCCGCTGCTCGAGTTCGTGCGCAAGCTCACGGCCTTGAACCACGGGCGCATCTACGAGACCGATCCGAACGACATCGGCGCGTACGTGTTCCGCGACTTCGTGCGGAACCGTCGCAAGCGGTTGCATTAGGGCAGCCCAATGGCTTCGACTCGTTTTCGCTCCGCGCAGGAGTAGACTGCCCGATCTGGCGACGGCGGTGATTGCACCGCCTGCGTCCGGGAGAAGAGGCCCCCCGAAGGTGCCTCCGACCCGGAGGGGAGCATGCCCGAGGTCAGCAGGTTATTCGGTATTGTGATCGCCATGTTCTAGAGTGACCACGAACCCGCGCATTTCCATGTGCGCTACGGCGACGCCCAGGCGATCGTCGCGATCGAGAGCCTCAGTGTTCTCGAGGGACAGTTGCCCCCCAGAGTCTTGGGGCTGGTGATGGAGTGGTCCGCGCTGCACCGTGCGGAGCTTCACGAAGATTGGGACCTCGCGCGTCGGCAGGCGCCGCTCAAGAAGATCGCGCCGCTGGAGTAATGCCATGCTGGTAGACGTTGTCCATGTCGTGCCACGAGCGCCATACACGCTTCACCTGCGATTCGGCGACGGTGTCGAGGGCGAAGTCGATCTCGAGCGCCTGATTCGCTTCGAGGGTGTCTTCGCAGCGATACGGGCGCCAGAGGTCTTCGCGGCGGTGCGTGTCGATCCCGAACTGGGAACCATAGTGTGGCCGAACGGCGCCGATCTGGACCCCGTCGTTCTGCACGAAGCGGTCCGACGCGGGAACGGTTCCGCTGCTGCGCGCTAACGAGCGAGGCGAGCGCCCGCAAGCGCACTGCAGCACGTTCCAAGATTCCGTCGGCCTCTCGTTCCTCTTGGCCATCACCCTCGCGTTCTTCGCCGCATGCCGTCCGGCGTGGGCCGCGTCCGCGCCCGGCGCGGCGAAGCCGACCCGCAGCGGCGCCGCGCGCGACACCGCGCGCCTCGGCCCGCTCGAGAAGGCCGAGATCCTCCATCGCTGGGCGGAAGACGAGCTGCTCGATCCAGCGGTCGAATCGCGTCAGCGCGCGACGCGCGACCTGCTCGAGGCGATCCGTCTGGATCCCTCGAATTCCGGTCACTGGATCACGCTCGGGCATGTGTATCTGGTCGGCGAGCTGGCCACGCAGGCTCGTGACTGCTTCGACAAGGCGGTCCGCCTCGCGCCGCGAGACCCCGTGCCCCACATGGAACGTGGCCGCGCGTGGCAGCGCAACTGGGTCCGCGGCCTCGACACGCTCGCGCGCGAAAACGCGGCGGCCGACTACGACACGGTGACGCGGCTGCGTCCGAACGGTTCCGAAGGCTGGCTCGCACTGGTCCCCATGCTCTACGAGCGCGGAGACATCGCGGGCGCGGCCCGGGCCGCCGAGCGCGCACTCGCCGGGCGTCCGCGCCGCGTGGAGGCCGGGCTCGCGGTCGCGTACACGGCCTATCGACTCGGAGACGTCGAGCGCGCCGACAGCCTGTTCCGCGCGACCATCCCGCGCCTCACGCCATCGTTCCGTGCGCTGTTCGAGAACGCGGCGCCGATCCTCGGCCGAACCGCCGGCACCGGGGCGGGCCCGGCGCCAAAGCGTCCCCGGCCACGACTGGCCGCGCACGGCTCGGTCATGGGCGATCTGCCGCCGGAGGAGGAGCCGACGCTCGGGGACTCGACCTTCGCGCCGCCGACGGCGCCCGAGGTGTGGGCCGCGCTCGACCCCGACCCCACCACCTCCGAGAACGAGGTGCGCCTCGAGTTCTATTCTCGCGTCGCCCACGCCTATTTCGTCTTCTGGGACCCGCTGACCCCGGTGATGGATTCGCGAGCCGACCTCTACATCCGCTACGGGCCACCGCGCAGCATCGAGATCAATCCCGGCGGCGTGGCGCTGAGCTTCAAGCCGGACGTGGTGAGCACGGGTCGCGCGACCAGCCTCGCGGAGTACCCGATGGGCGTGGTGCGCTGGAACTATCCCGAGCTCGGCATGGGAGTGGTGCTCAACGACCGCTCGCTGCACGGCCGATTCGAGCCCGCCGTCACCCGCGACTTCGCGTACGGCTCGGTGCCCGATCCGGCGTTGCTCTCGCATCGGGGCGACCTGATGGGGGTAGACGGCGGGCGGGCGGTGTTCCCGACGCTGCCCTCGCGCGACCTGCGCATCGAGGTGGCGGGGCTGGCGGCGCGCTTCGAGAGCGGGAACTCTCCACGCCTGTTCGCACAGGTGCAGGCGATCGGCTCGCCCGTGGACACGCTCGCCGCGCGCTGGGTCGTGCTCGACTCGACCGGCCGCGAGGTGGCGCACGGGGGTGGCAGGCTCACGCTCTCGGCGTGCGATCCAGGGGCGCGCCAGCTCGCCGAGCTTTCGCAGGAGCTTCCCGCCGGGCGCTATCAGCTCGTGCTCTCGGTGCGCGGCGCGAAACTCCGCAAGGGCCTGTTCCGAGCCACGGTCGAACTCCCGCGACCGGACGCGGCGCTCGAGCTGAGCGATGTGGTGCTCTCCTGCGGCGATCCGACGATGGTCGCGCGAGGCCCCGGCGTGCGGCTCGATGCCAACGTCGAGTCACGCGTGACGGGCCCGGGCCCCCTCGCCGCCTACTTCGAGGTCTATCGGCTCGCCGCGGATACCGATGGCATGGCCCACTTCGAAGTCGAGTACGCCGTTCGCCGATTGAGCGAAGTCCCCATGCGTGGAGTGCGACGGCCGAGGCGGGAACCGGCCCTGCTCTCGTCGTCCTCGCGGCAGGAGGCCCAGGTGGCCGGGCTGCGCCGGCAGTTCGTCATCGTCCCCGTGCTGTCCCTCACGCCCGGGCGCTACCAGCTCGAGGTACGGGTGCGTGACCTGACGGCAGGCACTCAGGTCGAGCGCACGATCGCGTTCGACCGGGAGTGAGGCGGCCCAGCCGGCTGCCGGGATCCGCCACGGGAATCCGCCGTTGCGCGCCCTCCCGCCGTGGGCGATGCTCTCGGCGCCCCCATGATCCTCGATCCGAAATCCGTCTCGCCCGGCGCCTTCTATCAGTTCATGATCAGCGTCGTGGTGCCACGTCCGATCGCGTTCGTCTCGACGATGAGCGCGGATGGGCAGCACAACGTCGCCCCGTTCTCGTACTTCAACGCCATCACCAACCAGCCGCCGCTGCTCGGCATCTCCATCAATCGTCGCGGCGGTGAGCCCAAGGACACGCTCCGCAACATCGAGCAGACCGAACAGTTCGTCGTCAACACGGTGGACGAAGCCCTGGGGCCGCGCATGGTGCAGTCCTCGGGGGAGTGGCCGGTGGAGGTCGACGAGTTCCAGCTGACCGGCCTGACGCCGGTGCCATCGGACCTGGTCAAGCCGCCACGCGTCGGCGAGTCGCCGGTCAGCATGGAGTGTCGGCTCCACAAGATCGTCGAGCTGGGCGCCACGTTCTTCGTGGTCGGCGAGATCGTGCGCGCGCACGTGAAGGACGAGGTGCTGACCGACGGGCGTGTGGACATCGCCAAGCTGCGCCCGCTCGGCCGGCTGGGCGGCGACGGCTACTCGGTGGTGCGAGAGGTCCTGCGCATGTCGCGGCCGAAGGTGGAACCGAAGCCGGCGGGGTGATCTCGTGAGCGAGGACCACATGCATGGGGTGGGACGAATCTTCGTGGGTGCGGCGGTGATGTTCGTGGCGTCCGCTGTGCCGCCTGCCTTCCCACCGACGACCCCGGGCACCGCCGCGCTCGCCGTCACCGCTCCCGAAGCGCCTGCCGACTCCATCCTCGCGCAGCTCGCCGCGACCGGGGGCTTCCGGCGCGGCAGGCCCAACTCGATCGCGTTGACTCCCGACGGCAAGGCGGTGCTCTTCCTGCGCTCGGGGCCGCGCGATGTCGTCCAGGATCTCTACGAGTACGACGTGCCCCAACGCAAGGAGCGCGTGCTGCTGACCGCGACCGACATCCTGAGCGGCGCCGACGAGCAGCTCTCGATCGAGGAGCGCGCGCGGCGCGAGCGCCAGCGCCAGACCGCGCGCGGGATCGCCTCGTTCCAGCTCTCGCGCGACGGACGGCGGATCCTGGTGCCGCTCTCGGGCCGGCTGTTCGTGATCGAGCGCGGGAGCGGCACGGTGCGCGAGCTCAAGGGAGCGGCCGGCTTCCCCATCGACGCGCGATTCTCGCCCGATGCGGCGCAGGTCGCTTGCGTCCGCGACCATGACCTGTACGTGATCGACGTGGCGTCAGGAAAGGAGCACCGACTCACCGAGGGCGGCGGCGGCGACCTCACGAACGGCGAAGCGGAATTCGTCGCGCAGGAGGAGATGGACCGGGACGAGGGCTACTGGTGGTCGCCCGACGGCCGCACCCTCGCCTACGAGCACTCGGACGTCACCGGCGTCGAGGTGCTGCGGATCGCCGACCCCGCGCATCCCGAACGGGCGCCGCAGATCTGGTCCTACCCGCGGCCGGGAAATAAGAACGCGGTGGTGACGCTCGGCCTCATCCCGGCGTCGGGGGGCCCGACCACCTGGGTCGCGTGGGACCGCGAGCGCTACCCCTACCTCGCGACCGTCGTCTGGTCGGAGAACTCGCCCCTCAGCATCCTGGTGCAGAACCGCACGCAGACCGAGGAGACCCTGCTCGCCGTGGACGTCGCGACCGGCGCGACCACGCCGATCCTGACCGAGACGGACGACGCGTGGCTGAACCTCTTCGGAGGCATGCCGAAGTGGTTCAAGGACGGTCGGTCGTTCCTGTGGATGACCGAGAGCAAGGGCGCGACCCAGCTGGAGCTGCGCCAGCATGACGGCCGATTGATCCGCGCCCTCACGCCCGCCGTGCCCGGACTGCGCGCGGGGGTGGAGCTCGACGAGGCTCACGCCATGGTGTGGGTGCTCGGGGGCAACGATCCGACCGAGACCCAGCTCTTCCAGGTGTCACTCGACCCGCGACACACCGGCAGCGTCCGCGTGACCGCGGAGCCCGGACAGCACTACGCCACGTTCTCGGAGGATCACAGCGCGTTCGTCCACACGTCGAGCCCGATCGCGGGTTCCACGCGCTGGATCGTGCGCGCCCGCGACGGGCGCACGCTCGGCGAGTTGCGATCCGTGGGCGAGACGCCGGCGATCAGTTCTCATCTCGAGTTCATCACCGTGGGCGATTCGCTCAAGTTCAATGCGGTCGTGGTGCGCCCGCGCGACTTCGACCCGACGCGACGCTATCCGGTGATCGTCAGCGTCTACGGCGGGCCGCACAGCCAGCAGGTGACGAAGTCGGCGCGGGGCTATCTCACCCAGCAGTGGATGGCGAACCACGGCTTCATCGTCGTCTCGATCGACGGGCGCGGGACGCCGAACCGCGGTCGGGCCTGGGAGCGCGCGATCAAGTGGGATCTGATCGACATCCCGCTTCGCGATCAGGTCGAAGCGCTGCAGGCGCTCGGCCGCGCCTATCCGGAGATGGACCTGACGCGCGTCGGCATCTACGGATGGTCGTTCGGCGGCTACTTCACCGCACTGGCCCTGGAGCGAAGGCCGGCGGTGTTCGCCGCGGGTGTGGCCGGTGCCCCGGTGACCGACTGGCGCGACTACGACACGCACTACACCGAGCGCTACATGGGGCTGCTCGAGGAAAATCTAAAGGGCTACGACGCCAGCTCCGCGCTCACCTGGGCCGGGGATCTGGTCCGCCCACTGCTCATCCTGCACGGCACCGCGGACGACAACGTGTACTTCCTCCACAGCCTCAAGCTGTGCGACGCGCTGTTCCGCGCCGGCAAGACGTTCGAGTTCGTGCCGCTCCGTGGCTACACGCACATGGTTGCCGACTCGCTGGGGGTGACACAGGTGAACCACCGCATCATCGAGCACTTCGAGCGGCATCTCGGAGCCGCGCGCTAGCGGGCCGGGGGGCGAAGAGGTGTCCATGATCGGCGAGAAGGCACGAGGTCACGTCCTCCATCTATCGATCTCGAGACCGTTCGGGAGTTGGGCGCTCCTCGGCCTGGGCATAGCGCTGGCGCTCGGCCATCCCAGGGCCGCGTGGCCCGCCTCGTGGGAGCGCGGGATCAAGATCGGCGCCGATGCTGCGACCTTTCGTGGGGACTTCGCCGACCTGGTCGGGTCCGAACACAGGACCGGTTTCGTGGGTGGGATCTTCGTGACCCGCCGGATCTCGCCGCGATTCGGACTCCAGACCGAAGCGCTCTATGCCATGAAAGGATCGAAGGACAGTTTCGAGATCACCGACGCCTCCGGCACCCTGATCGGGCCGGGGCACATCCATTGGGTTCTGAAGTACATCGAGGTGCCTGTGCTGGCTCGGATCTCGCTCGCCCCCTCCGCGCGCGTGCGGCCCGAAGTGATTCTCGGTCCGAGCCTCGGATTCAAGCTTGATGGGAAGTTGAGCGTGGAGGGCTCCTCGTTCCCGAGCACGGAACTCACCCAGCTCAAGACCTTCGACTTGGGCGTCGTGGCGGGAATGGGTTTCTCTGTCGGCCGCGGCCCGTACAAAGGGCTGCTTGACCTTCGCTACACCACGGGGCTCTCGAGTGCTCTCGACACCGGCCCCGGCGGTCTCGACGCTGTGAACAGCGTTTTCTCCTTCATGGCAGGCGTGTCCTTCTGACGTGAGCCGCGACGGGATCCGGTGACGGGCGAGACGCGCCGGATCCCGGTGCGCAAGGAAGACGTGTGGACGTTCACGGAGCGCAACGTCTCACTCTGGGACATCCTCGACTTCTTCCCGTCCGATGCGGTCGGCCCGCGCGGGCCGTCCGACGCGCCGCGCGCCTACGAGGTGAAGCCGGTCACCATCGAGACCGATCGTGGCTGGTCGTTCGAGAGCGACATCCAGTTCGGCACCTGGGTGTTCCGCCCTCGCTCGCCGAAGCAGCCCGGCATGATGCGCTGGTGCCGCGAGTGCGGCATCGAGGAAGGTGACGCGCTGGTGTTCGAGAAGCTCAGCGAGCGCCGCTACCGGCTGTCTCTGGAGAAGCGCGGGGCGTAGCGACGGCTTCGATCACGCTCCCGCCTTCACCAGCACCAGCGTCCGATCGTCCGCGGGCGCACCCATGCTGTCACGGCCGTCGAGCTCCGCCAGCAGACGGTCTCGGATCATCTCCGGGTCCCCGTCGCGGTGGCGCACCAGAAACGCGCACAGCCGCTCCTCGCCGAACTCTTCCCCGTCGGGCATGCGGGCCTCGGTGATGCCGTCGGTGTAGAGCGCCAGCAGGTCGCCGGGCCCGAGCAGCGCCGAGCAGCACGAGAAGGTCGCGGACTCGAAGATCCCGAGCGGCGGTCCCGTGGGATTCTCGAACGCCACCGCCTCGCCCGAGCCCGCGCGCACCAGGTAGGGCGGGTTGTGCCCCGCCATCGCGTACTCGAGCCGGCCGCTCCCGGGGTCAAGCGTGAGGTAACAGGCGGTGACGAATTGCCCGCGCAGGATGCTGCGCCCGAGCTCGCGATTGGCGGTGGCCAGCAGCTGCGAAGGAGTCTGCAGAGTCTCCGGTGCGGCATGGACGAGCGCGCGGGTCATCGCCATCACCACCGCCGCGGGCGTGCCGTGCCCCGAGGCATCCGCGATGAGCAGCCCGAAGCGCCCCTCGGGCAGCGTGAAGAAGTCGTAGTAGTCGCCACCGGCGCGTGTGCTCGTGGCGTAGTGGAGGGCGATGCGGTAGCCGGGGATCCGCGGGGGTTCGTTGGGCAGGAGCTGGCGCTGGATGTCCCCCACCTGCTCGAGCTCCCGGTCGAGCTGCGCGTAGGTCTTTCTCAGCTCTGTCACGAGGCCCAGCTCGGTCTCGATGCCACGCCGCACCAGCGACAGGGAGAGTGCGAGCGAGATGAACACGCCCAGCTCGACGACCACGTTCCAGTAGAGGATCGCCGGATGCGAGAAGTACCGGCCATTCAGCCAGTACGCCGCGACCCACCCGATCGTGCTGATCAGCGACACGGACAGGCCCGCCCAGCGGCCGACGAACCACGAGGCCGCTGCGACCGGTACGAGGTAGAAGAGCGAGAGGGACAGCTCCGAGCCGCTCAGGTCGTCGGCGATGAAGACCACGGTCGAAGCGACGAGCGCCAGGATGAGCCACGCCGCGCGGCGTGACGCACGCAGTGGTCGGGGCGTGAGCCAGTCGATCGAGAGCCCCTGTGCGGGGCCGTGATTCGGGTACGCGGACACCGTGGCCGAAGCCTAGCGGGTCGGATTCCCCCCGACTAGAGATCCGTGAGTCATCCCCACCGGATTTGCGGTTCCCTGACCCTCAGCCCGCCGCCGGGATCTTCTCCAGCACCTCACTCACTTCCGGCCAGCGCCCCGTCTGCTTCTTGGAGAAGATGAGCTGACCGTCCAGCACGATGTCGAGCTGCCCGCCGGAGCCCTTGATGAGCGTGGCGTCGATGCCGCGCGCCTTCTTGATCTCGGCCGCCAAACTGGTGGCCCGGGGAAGATAGTTTCACTGCACGCAATAGGTGATCTCGAGCTTCATCTCATCTCCTCATGGCAGGTAGGGGCGTACGGTGCCGTCGCGACTATAGCGCCCCGCCGCCGCCCCGCAAGGGCGTCTCGCGTTGCGCTGCGGACGCGGACGAGCGCTGCCGATATCGACAGAAGACCGGGTCGCATTAGACCCCGCTCGGGCGGCGAGGCAAGTTAGCGCGGAACGCCCGGTGCCCACGCGACCGCACGGGCCCTTCCCGATCAGGAACCACCGATGCCGATGCGCAGCACCACCATCGAAGAACGCCTGCGGAAACGCCTCGGCGACGCCCTGCTCACCCAGGAGCCGCTGCGCCACCACACCACGCTGCGCATCGGCGGGCCGGCGGCCTTCTATTTCGCCGCGCGCAACAGCCACCAGATGGTCGAGGCGCTGAAGGCGGCGATCGAGCTGGAGCTACCGCTCTTCCTGCTCGGTGGCGGCAGCAACCTGCTGGTGTCGGACGAGGGCTTCCACGGTCTGGTGGTGCGCAACGCCATCGAGGGGGTCGAGTTCGACGGCACCGCCGCGCACGTCGGCTGCGGCACCGACTTCCTCGAGCTGATCTACGCGTGCCGCGACCGCGAACTCGCGGGACTGGAGTTCGCGGCCGGCATCCCGGGCAGCGTCGGCGGCGCGCTCTATGGGAACGCGGGCTGCTACGGGCAGGACATCGGCTCGTTCACCATCGAGTGCACCGTGGCCTCGCTCGACGGCGCGACCGTGGTGACCCGTCCGGGCGCATGGTTCGAGTTCGCCTATCGGGACTCGCGCCTCAAGCGCGATCCCTGGGTCTTGCTGTCCTGCCTGCTCCAGTTCGGCAAGGGCGAGCGCGCGGCGATCCAGGCGGTGATCGACGAGAAGCTCGAGATCCGACGCGTGAAGCATCCGCAGTGGCGGGTCGAGCCCACCGCCGGCTCGTACTTCAAGAATCTTCCGCCCGGCTTCCAGGTGACGGGGCTGCCACACTCGCCCGGCACGCACCGCATCCCCGCAGGCGCGCTGCTCGACGCCTGCGGTTGCCGGGGGCTGCGCGTGGGCGACGCGATGGTGTTCGCCAAGCACGCGAACATCATCGTCAACGCCGGGCGCGCCACCGCGAAGGACGTGCTCACGCTGGCCGAGACGATGAAGTCGCGCGTGCGCGAGAAGTTCGGCGTCGAGCTGGAGGAAGAGGTCATGTTCCTCGGCGAAAAGCCGAAGCTCGACCTCGCCGCGCGCTGAGTGCGCCACACGCCTAGAGGTAGCTCAACCACCTCGACCGGCTGCGCGCCTTGACCCCCGCGAACCAGCGACACACCGGGTAGAGCGCCAGCACGACGCCCAGCCACACCGCGTAGACGACCGGCAGGCCGTAGCCCCAGTCGGCCGGCGGTTGGGCGTCCTTGAACGCCTGCGCCACCTTGCTGCCGTAACGGGCGAACGCGAGCCCGGCGGTGATCAGATCGATCAGCAGCAGATGGATCACGTAGTAGAAGAGCGGCACGCGCCCGAACACGACCAGGGGCCGGGTAAGCGCAGGGATGCCACGGTCCATGAGGCCGAGGAATGCCAGCGAGGGCCCGAGCGTCATCAGCAGGAACAGCAACGACGGCGGGTACTTCTGACAGTTGAAGAACGAGAGCACGGTGAACAGTGCGTCCTTCTGGTGCGTCCACGGCCCCGGGTCACCGTAGAAGTTGTACGTCCTCAGCTCGGCGAACACGGCGAAGAGCAAAAGGCCGACGGCGATGAGCCGCCGCCGCCGCTTGGGGTCGGGATTCGCCAACCACGATCCGAACGCGTAGCCCGCCGCCATCACGCCGATCCACGGGACGAGCGGGTACACGATGAGGATGGTGTGTCCCGGCGCCCACACGAGCGGGCCCGGCACGTGCAGGATGCTCCACAGCCAGCCCAGCGGGCCGAAGCGGTCGCTCTTTACGCCATCGAACAGATTGTGTCCGAGGATCATCCACCAGCCGAAGGCGCCGATGGCCGGGAGCGGCAGTCGGACCAGCACCGCCAGCGCCACCATGCTCCAACCCAGCGCCCAGATGACCTGCGCGAAGAAGAAGCTGAAGGTGACGCTCATGTTCCATTCCCAGTTGACCACGGTCAGCTCGAGCACCACGAGCCACAGGCCGCGTGTCAGCAGGTAGCGGCTGATCTCGTCCTTGGTGCGGCCTCGGGCGCCCCACAGGAACGCTCCGGTGCCGGCGAGGAACACGAACACCGGCGCGCAGAGGTGGGTGATCCATCGGGTGAGGAAGATCGCCGGCGTGGTATGGGCGAGATCGGTGGGGTCATTTGTCATCGCGCCCAGGTGCAGATGGTCGCGCACGTGGTCGAGCGCCATGATGACCATGACCAGCCCGCGGAGGAGATCCACGGACTCGAGGCGTTGCTTTGGAGCGGTGGAGTCGGTCGCGGCCATCCGGTGCGGCGGGCGGCTCAGCCGCCGATCGCGCTCATGCCGCGTTCGGGTTGCTTGTAGTACGGACTGTTGATGAGATGTCCCGGCTCCTTCCGCCACACCGCGGCGCGCAGCATCTCGGCGACCACCTCGTCGCTCTCGCCCGCGCGCATGGCGCGGCGGAAGTCGTACTCGGTGAGCGAGAAGAGGCAGGTGCGGATCTGGCCGTCGGCGGTGAGCCGGATGCGGTCGCAGTGCCCGCAGAAGGGCCGCGTCACCGAGGCGATCACGCCCACGCTGCCCCGGCCATCGAGGTAGCGATAGAGGGTCGCCGGGGCGCTCGGGTCGGTCACGTGCGCCGGCTCGAGCGGGAACTCGGCGTTCAACTGCTCGAGGATCTCCGAGGCCGGGACCAGCTTCCAGCGCTCCCAGGTGTGTCCGAAGTCGAGCGGCATCCACTCGATGAAGCGCAGCTCGTAGCCCTGCTCGCGCGCCCAGCGGGCGAGCGGCACCACTTCGTCTTCGTTGAACCCGCGCATCAGGACGGCGTTCACCTTGATGGGCGAGAAGCCCACGCGGCGCGCGGCCTCGAGCCCGGCGATCGTCTCGCGGAAGCGGTCGCGACGCGCGATCTGGTGGAAGCGCTTGGGGTCGAGCGTGTCGAGGCTCACGTTGACGCGCCTCAGACCGGCGTCGCGCAGTTCTCCGGCCATGGCCTCGAGCTTGAGCGCGTTGGTGGTGAGCGAGAGATCGAGATCGGGCGCCAGCTCGTTGAGCATCCGCACCAGCACCGGCAGATCGGCGCGCACGGTCGGCTCGCCGCCGGTGAGCCGGATGCCGGTCACGCCGAGCGTGAGGCAGACGCGCGCGAACCGCGTGATCTCCTCGTAGGTGAGGAGGTCGCCCTTCGGCAGCCAGGGCATGCCCTCGGCGGGCATGCAGTAGACGCACCGCAGATTGCAGCGGTCGGTGACCGAGATGCGCAGGTCGCGCACGACGCGGCCCTGCGTATCGATCAATGGGATGGCGAGGGACATGGCGAGGACCTCTAGGTTCGGCCACTAGGATACGCGGCACGGGGGGCCGGGACAACGGCCTCGGCGGGGGTGCTAAGGTGCCGGCGTGAGCGCCGCGGAACGACGTCGCACGAAGGCTGGCCGCGAGCCCGGTGGCGGGGCCCGGGTTCCCGCCGCCGGGGCCGCACCCGCGGCCCCGCCCTCGTGGCGCGACCCCTGGGCCTGGGTCAGCGTCCTCGCCATCGTGCCGCTGGTGCTCCACAGCCTGGGCGCCCCGCTCGGCGAGCCGGTCGCCGACGACTTCGATCACCTGCGCTACGCGCTCTTCTCGCCGCACAACTGGCTCGACGGTGGCGGCTCGCAGTCGTTCTGGCGGCCTCTGGCCTACCAGGGCTACTTTGGCTTGCTCGCGAAAGTCTTCATCACGACGACGACGGTCGTGGTCGTGCTGCACCTCTCGATGCTCGCGCTCGCGGTGCTCCTGCTCTATCGCACCGCGCGGCGCTTCATGCCGGCGCCCTGGGCGGCGGCGGCGGCGAGCTTCCCGCTTCTGGTCGAGTCCGCCCGCGCGCTCATCACCGTGCCGGTGCACTTCGTCGATGTCGGACTGTTGCTCTTCTCGGCGCTGGCGATCCACGAAGCGGCCGCGAGCCGGCTTCCCGGCGCGCTGCTGGCGTTGCTGGCGGCGCTGCTCTGCAAGGAGTCGGCGGTGGCGACGGCGATCGTGCTGCCCCTGCTGGTTCCCGCGCGCAAGGGGCCGCTCGCGGGGCGGGGCCGCTGGATCGCGAGCGTCGCGGCGGTGACCGCGGTCTGGGCGTTGGTCTACGTCGCGGTCCGCAAGAGCAACGGCCTGATCCTGCCGCGCGGCCTTGAATCGAGTCTCGGCGGGCTCGGCGCCACCTTGTGGGAGCGCAGCCGCTGGGCGGTGAGCGGAACGCTGCGAGCGCTCTTCAGCCTCCCGGCCATCGGTTCGAGATGGGAGCGCCCGCTGCTCGTGGCGATGGGGCTGCTCGCGGCGGCGGCGGCCGCGTGCTTCTGGCGTAGCGCGGCGGCGCGAGCGCGATTCGCGCGTGTCGCCCCGATCGTGAT
>JBGPXY010000214.1:0-3407 GCA_041492985.1 Candidatus Eiseniibacteriota bacterium | reverse complement strand
GCGGCGGCGGCGATTGCCGCGCGCCGATCGTCTACGGTCGAGTCGGTCACAGCGGCCCCCCGGGTGATAAGCGCGAGCACGTCCGTCGCGGCCGGCGCGCTTCGCTCGGCATCTTCGCAACCCCGGGGCCACCCTGCAACCGCGATCAGGGCGACGGCGCGTGTTCGGCTCCGGCCCCTCCCCCGACGTGTCGCGACGGGGGACGGAGCTGCGCACGATTTGCCGAGGTGCGCCCGCGGCAACGGCACCCCTGCGCGGCGCCTCCGGGACCGCGCCCCCGTGTTACCATGCCCCCCGGCCTGGCGTCGGGAGCGCTCGAGATATCTTGGTATCGAGCCGCAGAGGGAGGAGCTGGTGTCGTTGTCCGTAGAGGGCGCCACCGCGCGCCGCACCTCTCCCACGCCGTCCCCCACGACGCGCCTGCGTCCGGTGGGACTCGACTCCAGCCCCCTCCACGGTGAGCTTCTAGGTCTCGAGCAGCTCGAAGAGCGCGCCCGGTCGCTCGCCGCCGGATTCACGCTGGCGCGCGATCCGCGGCGTGGCCCGATCGACCCGCTCCGTCGACTCGCCGACGACGCGCGCGCCCTGCGACACGCCTACCGCACCCTCGCCGGCGACGTGCGCCGCGGCGGGGCGTTCCTTCCCGCGGGCGAGTGGCTGCTCGACAACTTCCACCTGGTCGAGGGCGAGATCCGCGAGATCCGCCACGACCTGCCGGCGCGCTACTACGCGGAGCTGCCCAAGCTCGCGACCCGAGAGCTGGCCGGGAGGGCGCGGGTCCACGCCATGGCCGTCGAGTTGTTGCGCAGCAGCGACGCACGGCTGGACTTGCAGAGGCTGACGCGGTTCATGAACGCCTACCAGACGGTGGCGCCGCTCGGCATGGGCGAGCTGTGGGCGTGGCCCAGCATGCTCAAGCTGGCCCTGATCGAGCATCTGCGCCGGCTTTCGGACGAGTTGCTCGAAAGCCGCGCGGCGCGCCTCGAGGTGAATGGCTACATCGCCGGTTTCGAGCAGGCTCCGGCCCGCGGGCGCATGCGGCCGCTCCCGGATGTGTTCCACGTCGCGTTCGTGGACCAGCTCCTCCAACGCATGCGCGAATACGGCGCGGGGGCGTCCGGACTGCGGAAGCAGCTCGAGGAGCGACTGAGCGCGGCCGACACGACGGTCGAGGACGCTGTGCGCGCCGAGCATCAGCGCCAGGCGATGGGCCTCCTCTCGATGGGTAATTCCATCACCAGCCTGCGCCTGTGCGCGACGATCGACTGGAAGCGGTACGTCGAGCACGTCAGCCTGGTCGAGCACATCCTGCAGCGCGATCCATCCGGGACCTATGCGCGCATGGTGTTCACGAGCCGCGATCGCTACCGGCACTCGGTCGAGGAGCTGGCGGATCCGACCGGTGAGGCGCAGGTGAGGGTCGCGCTACGCGCCATCGAGAGCGCGCGCCAGGCGGCCGAGCAACAGGGGCCGGACTCGAGAGCGTCCCACGTCGGGCACCATCTGATCGGGCCGGGCCGACGCGAGCTCGAGCTGGACGTCGCGTACCGACCGCGCCTGCGCCAGCGGGTGCGGCGTACGCTGTTCGCGCACGCCACGCTCTTCTACCTGGGATCGATCGCGCTGCTCACGACCCTCGGCGTGGGGCTCGGGGTGGCGCTGGCGCGGGCGGCGCAGGCACCGGACTGGATGCTCCCCTGGGTGGGCGTGGTTGCGCTCCTCCCGGCGAGCGAGTTCGCCGTGGCCCTGCTGCAGCGTGTCGTCCACCGCATCGCGCAGCCGCGCCTGCTGCCGCGGCTCGATCTGCGCGGCGGCGTGCCGGAACCGGCCCGAACCATGGTGATCGTGCCCACCTTCATCACATCGGCGGAGAGTGCGCGCTCGCAGGTCGATCGGCTCGAAGTGAATGCGCTCGGCAACATGGACCCGCACGTCCACTTCGCACTGCTCACGGACTTCCCGGACGCCCCCACCGAGCACGTGCCCGGCGAGGAGGCGGCGCTCGAGGCGGCGATCGCCGCGATCGAAGCGCTCAATGCCCGCTACGCGGAGGCCGGGGGCCGGTTCTATCTCTTCCACCGCGCGCGCCGCTGGAACGGCAGCGAGGGCGTGTGGATGGGCTGGGAGCGCAAGCGCGGCAAGATCGAGGAGTTCAACCGGCTGCTGCGCGGCGCCACCGACACCAGCTACGTGGTGAAGGTCGGCAACCTGACCATGCTGTCGCGCGTGCGCTACTGCATCACGCTCGACAGCGACACGCGCCTGCCGCGCGACGCCGCGCGCCAGCTCATCAGCGTGATCGAGCATCCGCTCAACCGCCCGCGATTCGATCCCGCTCTCGGCCGCGTGGTCCAGGGCTACGGGATTCTTCAGCCGCGGGTCAGCGTCACGATGGCGAGCGCGGCGGGATCGCTGTTCGCGCGCGTCTACGCCGGACACACCGGCGTGGACCCCTACACCACCGCGGTTTCGGACACCTATCAGGACCTGTTCGGGGAAGGCAGCTTTACGGGCAAGGGGCTTTACGACGTCGAGTCGTTCACCTCGGCGCTCGAGGGGCGCGTGCCCGAGAACGCGATGCTGTCCCACGATCTATTCGAGGGGCTTCACGCGCGGTGCGCGCTGGTCTCGGACGTCGAGGTGGTGGACGACTTCCCCTCGAGCGTGCTGGCCCACACGCGCCGCCAGCACCGCTGGGTGCGCGGCGACTGGCAGATCCTGCTCTGGACGCTGCCGCTGGTGCCGACGCCGCGCGGCCTCGAGCGCAGCCGCCTGCCGGTCATCGGTCGCTGGAAGATCCTCGACAATCTGCGGCGCAGCCTGACGGCGCCGGCGCTGGTGGCGCTGCTGGTCTCGGCGTGGACCTGGCTGCCCGGCTCGCCGCCCGGCTGGACGGTCGCGGCGCTGGCGGTCCTCGGCTTCCCGCTGATCCCGGCGCTTGCGCATCTCGCGCGTGGACCGCGCCCGCAGCAGCCGCTCGGGGTGTTCCTGCGCGACGTCGGTTCGGAGTTCGAGACCGCGGGCGCCCAGGTGCTGCTCGAGATCACGCTGCTGACCTACCACGCCTACGAGATGCTGCACGCCATCGTGCTGACCCTCGTGCGCATGGTGTTCACGCAGCGCCGGCTGCTCGAGTGGGAGACCGCGGCCGCGAGCGCGGCGCGCGGCACGCGGCTGCTCGCACGCCGGGGCCTGGGCCTGTTCGTGGCCGAGATGTGGGCGGGCCCGGTGGCGGCCCTGGTGGTGCTGCTGGGCGTGCTGCCGATGCGCGCCTCCGCGCTTCCCGTGGCGCTCCCGTTCGTGGCCCTGTGGCTGGCCTCCCCGGTGGCCGCGTGGTGGCTGAGCCGGCCGGTCGTGCCGCGGCGCTTCGCGGTCGGCGAGGCCGACGCCGCGCTGTTCCGCCGGAT
>JBGPXY010000011.1:0-29039 GCA_041492985.1 Candidatus Eiseniibacteriota bacterium | reverse complement strand
TCCGCTTGGCGGCCGGCTTCGCGGCCTTCGCCGCCTTCACCTTCGCCTTGGGCTTGGCCGGAGCGACGACAGCGCCCTCGACGACCGCCGGCTTGGGAGGTGTGGCGCGGTAGAGCGCGATGCCGAGCGAGCGCAGCAGGGACGCCACCTGCTCGGACGGCTGCGCCCCCTTCGAGATCCACGACTCGACCCGGTCCTTGTGCACGACCAGCTCGTACGGCTGCGTCAGCGGATTGTAGTGCCCAAGGATCTCGAGAAAGCGCCCGTCACGCTGACGCCGCGAGTCCGCCGCCACCATCCGAAAAAAGGGCCGCTTCTTCGCACCGGCCCGCATCAGGCGAATGACCACCGACATGAGTCTGTCTCCTCCAGGGTCTGCCATCGCCCGGGCTCCATCAGGGTCCGGGTCGTCCTCGTGCTACCGCATCTGCCCGCGCAGGCCCGACAGGCCGCGGGGGCCGTGGCGCAGGCGCTTCATCAGCGCGCGCGCCTGGTCGTAGTCCTTGAGCAGCCTGTTCACCTCGCTCACCGTGTGACCGCTGCCCGCCGCGATCCGCCGTCGCCGGCTCCCGTCGATGACCCGGGGCGAGCGCCGCTCCTTCACCGTCATGCTCTGGAGGATCGCTTCGTACCGCTGGAAGCGCTCCTGGTCCGGCTGTGCCTGCGCCATCGCCGCCTTCGGCACCCCCGGCAGCATCTTCATGATCTCCTCGAGTGAGCCCAGCTTCTTCATCTGCTGGAGCTGATCGAGGAAATCCTCGAGCGTGAAGTCCGACTTGCGCGCGCGCTCGGCGAGCCGCATCGCGTCCTTCTCGTCCACCGCCGCGCGGGCCTTCTCGACCAGCCCGATCACGTCTCCCATCCCCAGGATGCGTCCGGCGAGGCGGTCGGGGTGGAACACCTCCAGCCCGTCCAGCTTCTCGCCCACGCCCATGAACAGGATGGGCTTGCCCGTCACCTGCCGCAGCGAGAGCGCGGCGCCACCGCGCGCATCGCCGTCCATCTTGGTCAGCACCAGCCCGTCCACGCCCACCTGCTCGGCGAACGCCTGGCCGATGCGGACCGCCTCCTGGCCGGTCATCCCATCGACGACCAGCAGCACCTGGTGCGCGCGGCTCGCACGCTTCAAGTCTTGAAGCTCGTGCATGAGGTCGGCGTCGATGTGCAGCCGGCCCGCGGTGTCGAGTACCAGGAAGTCGAAGCCGCGGCGCCGTCCCTCGGCGAGTGCCGCCGTCGCGATCTCGACCGGCGGCGTCCCCTCGGGCGCCCGCCAGAACCCGACGCCGGCCTGTTCGGCCACGCGCTCCAGCTGATCGATGGCGGCGGGTCGATAGACGTCGGCGCTGGCCAGCAGCGTCCGCTTCTCCCGCGCCTTCAGCCACAGCCCCAGCTTCCCGGCGAAGGTGGTCTTGCCCGAGCCCTGAAGGCCCGCAAGCAGGACCACCGTCGGCAGGTGCGGCGAGCCGGCGAGCGTGACCGGGGTCTTCCCGAGCAGGCTCTCCAGCTCCTCGCGGACGATCCCCACGACCTGCTGGCCGGGGGTCAGACTCCGCAACACCTCCTCGCCCACCGCTCGCGCCTCGACGCGGACGACAAAGTCGCGCGCGACAGCGACTTGGACGTCTGCCTCGAGCAGCGCCCGACGCACTTCTCGGAGGCTCTCCCGAACATTGTCCGGGGTGAGACGCGCCTGGCCCGTGAGCGTCCTGAAAACCCCTTGCAGTCGGTCGCTTAGCGCTTCGAACACGTGCCCTTTCCGTCCGGCGAGGCGGGCACATTAGCACAGCGACGGAGGGCCCCGGTAGACCAGAGTCGGCGCCGGGCCGCGGAATCACGCGTGACGGTCCCCAACGGGCCGATCCGGCCCGACGGACCGGTCTTTCTCCCGCTCCTCACCCCTCGAGGGAGGGAGCGATCACTTGATCGTTGACAGGTGACCAATCAGTCACCTATTGTTCCGGCCGTGGAACTCGTCTTCAAGGCACTCGCCGATTCGTCGCGACGGTCGCTGCTCGACCGCCTGTTCGACCGCGACGGGCAGACCCTGAGCCAGCTCTGCTCCAGGGTGGCGATGACCCGCTTCGGGGTCATGAAGCATCTGCGCGTGCTCGAGGCGGCGGGTCTCGTGACCACGCGGCGATCGGGCCGCGAGAAGTTCCACTACCTGAACCCGGTCCCCATCCGCCTCATGCACGACCGCTGGATCACCAAGTACGCGGCGGCGTGGGTCGGGGCGCTCGGCGACCTGAAACGCGAACTGGAGGAGGAGACCATGCGCGACCGACCCGAGGGCGGCGCCACGGCCACGGCGTTGCGTCACATCCAGCAGATCCACATCCGCACCACGCCGGAGCGGCTGTGGGAGGCGATCACCCAGTCGAGATTCACGCGTGACTATTTCTACCGGACGCTGGTGGAGAGCACGTGGGCGAAAGGCGCACAGCTCGTCTACCGGAACGCAGACGGGAGCATGGCCGCCGACGGGACGGTGATCGAGGCGGATCCGCCGCGCCGGCTGGTGCACACGTTCTCGGCGCTCTGGGACGAGGCGGTGACGCCCGATGCCCCGCACCGCGTGACCTGGACCATCGAGCCGATGGGCCCGGTGTGCAAGCTCACCGTCGAGCACGAGGGTTTCGCCGGTGAGACGGCCACGCTCAAGTGCGTGCAGGGCGGCCTGAGCGTGATCCTCGACGGTCTCAAGACCCTGCTCGAGACCGGGCAACCCCTGATGAGCGCGAACTGACCACCGGAGCACATCACCCACCGCGGGAGCACAGGAGAACGACATGGACCAGCCCAAGCACGTCTACGAGATCTACATCCGCACCACGCCCGAGAAGCTCTGGGAGGCGATCACCGACGCCAAGATGACGCGGCAGTTCTTCTACGCCAACGACGTCGAGAGCGACTGGAAGGTGGGCTCCCCCGTCCGCCACAGGGGTCCCGACGGCCAGGTGAAGCTCGACGGCAAGGTGCTCGAGGTGGTGCCGCCGCGGAAGCTGGTCACCACCTTCTGCGCCGTCCACGACCCGGTCACCGCGAAGGACCGGCCGTCGCGCGTGACCTGGGAGATCGAGCCGCGCGGCGAGGTGTGCAGGCTCACCCTCGTCCACGACGATTTCGACGGGATCACCGCGACCTACAAGCAGGTCGGGATGGGCTGGAACCCGGTGCTGAGCGGTCTCAAGACGTTGCTCGAGACCGGCAAGCCGCTGGTCATCGGGGCACCGATGGGGGCGAGGGCAAGTTAGCGCGTAGGCCAAGCGCCGCATGGCGCGTTGAGAATCTCGACGCCCGGAGCAACCGCGCCGGGCGTCGCTTTCCTAGTCGAAGATCTCGAACTGGATCGACACGCCACGGGCTCGCGTCGTTGCACTGAAGACTCGCGCCCTAGCGTGATACGCCAAGATCAGATGATGTGCGTCAACCCATCTGACCCGTAGCTCGGGACCTCCGTCAGGTCCGGCAGGTGCCGTTCCGTGATTCGTATCGGCGATGAAGACATCACCTGCACCCCGGGGGAGTTCTTCGGTGCTCTTCACGAGTGAGGCTTGAGTGCTGAACCCCGTCGTCGCTCCGCAGTCTCTGTCGAACACAACGAGCTTGAGCCTGCCCGACGGATCAGGGTATTCGCCGATCTTCCGATTCGAGCACATCCCGCAGCCGGAGATCACGAGAGTGCTGGAGACAACGGTGACCAGGAGCCATCGATTTCGGCCCGCTAGTGCAAGCGCCCCCTTCACGCGATCGCTTGTCGCAGCGCGGCCAACGCCGCCGCCGGGTCGGGCTGCCGATACACGGAGTGCCCCGCCACGAACACCTCCGCCCCCGCCGCGCGGGCGCGCTTCGCCGTATCCGGCGCGATGCCGCCGTCCACCTCGATGAGAAAGCGGGCGCCGTGCGCCGCGCGCCAGGCCGCCGCGGCTCTCACCTTCTCGAGCATGTCGCCCATGAACGCCTGGCCGCCGAAACCGGGCTCGACCGTCATCACCAGCAGCAGGTCGAGGTCGGCAAGGTAACGCTCGGCGAGCGCCATCGACGTCGCCGGCTTGAGCGCCAGCCCCACCATCGCCCCGGACGCCTTCACCGTCGCCAGTGTGCCCGACAGGTCGTGGCAGGCTTCGACGTGCACGGTGATGAGGTCGGCGCCGGCCTTTCGGAACTCGGGCACGATGCGCGCGGGCTCTTCGATCATCAGGTGCACGTCCACCCGCGCGGTCGTGAGCTTGCGGACCGCGGCCACGATCAGCGGGCCGAAGGTCAGGTTGGGCACGAAGTGGTTGTCCATCACGTCGCAGTGCACCCAGTCGCGCGCAGGGTCGACGACCGCCACCGCCTCGGCGAGACGCGCGAAGTCGGCGGACAGGATGCTGGGTGCCGCGATCGGCGGGGTGTGCGGATGGGGTGCCAGAGTGTCCTCCTTCAGCGGATCATGCGACCGGCGGCCTGGAGTTGGATCACCGTCGCGCGGGTGATGCGCGAGCCCGGCGCGGGGTCTTCCGAGACGATGGTGCCCATCGCGGGGGCGGAGGGCGGCATCTCGACGCGGAAGCCCAGGGCCTCGAGTTGACGCCTCACCCCGGCGATCTCGCGACCGAGCAGGTCGGGCATGACGAAGCTCTCCTGGCCGGGACCGGTCGAGACCAGCAGGTGCACCGGCGTGTCGCGCGGCAGCACAGTCTCGGCGCCGGGATCGGAGCCCGCCACCAGCCCCTCGCCCGCCTCTTCGGACGACGCGTGAATGATCGTTCCCGCGCGCAAACCGGCGCGCTCGATCAGCAGGCGGGCGTTGCGCACGGACTCCCCGAACAGTTCCGGAACCGAGCTGAACTCCTCGCCCAGGCTCACCACCACCGAGATGCGCTTGCGCCCGCGCACGCCGATGCCGCCCTCCGGATCCTGCGAGAGCACGAAGCCGCGCGGCACCGCCGGATCGAACCGCTCGCCCGCTCGCGAGAGTTGAAGCCCGAGCGGGCGCAGCGCCTGCTCGGCCTGATCGACCGTGAGGTTGGTGAGGTCGGGGACCGTCACCTGCCCGACGCCGTGGATGAGGCGCGGCATGACGAGGTTGTTGAACATGAACAGTCCGGTCGCGAACGCCAGCACCGCGAAGCCCGCGAGGGCCACCAGCGCGCGGGTGCGGCGTCCGCGCGGGCGGACGGGCTCGACCACCGCGGCCGGCTCGCCCACGTCGCTGACCAGGATCTCGAACGCCTCCGCCGGCTCTCCGATCGCCTCGACGGCGATGGCGACCGGCGCGGGCGGCTGGGCGGGCGCGGGCGCCGCCGTCGCCGACACGGGCTCCACCGACGACGCCGGGGCCGCCGGCATCACCGGCGCGAGCGGCGCCACGGGGACAGCCGGCACCGCGGACTCGCTCACCCGCTGGTAGCGGGTCCGCAGCCGGCGGCGCGGGCTCACGTGCGCCGGAAGCGCGCCGCGAACGCTCCGTCGCAGCCGTGCAGGTGCGGATAGACGCGCATGAACCCGTTCTCGTCCACCACCTCGTCCGGCAGCAGGCCCGAAGCACTCTCGAGCACGAACTGCGGATTCTGCTGCAGGAAGTCCTCGACCAGCTCGGTCGTCTCCTCGGGCTCGAACGAGCAGACGCTGTAGACCAGCACGCCGCCGGGGCGCGCGCGGCGACCGCCGGCGACCAGCAGCTCGAGCTGGATCGGCGGCATCTCGTCGAGCATCTCGGGTCCCTTCCGCCAGCGGGCGTCGGCGCGGCGCGCGAGCACGCCCAGCCCGGTGCAGGGCGCATCCACCAGCACCCGGTCGAACGGCATCGGGAACGTGTAGGTGCGCCCGTCACCCTGGACCACGTGCACCGCATGCGACCCCAGCCGGTCCACCGTGGTCTGCAGCGCGATGACGCGAGCCTCGTTCCGCTCCATCGCCCACACCTCGCCTTCGTCGCCGATCAGCTCGGCGAGGTGCGTGCACTTGCCGCCCGGTGCTGCGCACAGGTCGAGGATGCGCTCGTGCGCCTGCGGCCCGACCAGTCGGCCGACCAGCGCCTCGCTCTCGTCCTGAGCCGTGCACAAGCCCTGCTTGAACGCGGCGAGCCCTCCGGGCGCGTGGTTGCCCTCGATCCACACCAGGTCCGGCGAGTAGCGCGCGGCGGTGGCGGTCACCTCCTCGGCGGCCAGCCGTGCGATGAGCTGATCGCGCGTGCCGCGCAGCAGGTTGACGCGCAGGCCGACCGGCACCGGCCGGTTGTCGGCGAGCAACAGCGCGCGCGTCGCTTCAGGGCCGAAGCGCTCGAGCCAGCGTTCGGTGATCCACAGCGGATGCGAGCCCCACGCCGCCAGCGACTCGGCATCGTCGCCGTCGGGGAGCGCGAGGGTCTCCTTCTGCTCCGCCAGCCGGCGCAGCACGCTGTTCACCAGCCCCGCGGTGCCGGGGTGGCCGTACTCGTTCGCCAACTTCACCGACTCGTCCACCGCCGCGTGCACCGGCACGCGGTCGAGGAACAGGATCTGGTAGGCGCCCATGCGCAGGATGTTCTTGATCCACGGCTGCACCTGCGAGAGGCCGATGTGCACCAGACGTTCGAGCACCCAGTCGAGCCGGCCGCGCCAGCGCAACGTGCCCTTCACCAGCTCGTGCATCAGCGCCTGGTCGCGCGGATCCTGGTTCGTGTTCTTGTGCGCGCCGTCGAGCAGCCGATCGCTGAAGGCGCTGCGGGTGTCGGCGGCGTGGAGGATCTTGAGCGCGGCCTCGCGGGGGTTTGCGGGCAGGAGCGGTACCTGCTCCTCCATCTCGGGAAGACCCTGCGGCAACACGCCGCGCGCGGGCGTGCCGGGGTTGGCGCTGCGTCCGCGCGCGTAGGGAGGACGCCCCTCGCCGTTGGGTCTGGCGCCGGGGCGCCCGTTGCGCCGTCCGTCCGGGCGGCCGCGACGCGCGTCGGGGTAGATCGGGCGCGAGCGGTTCTCGGCGAATGCCTGACCCTCGCGCGGTGGACGCGCGCTGCGCGGGCCGCGGTAGTCGGCAGGGGCGCGCGGGTCGCGTGGAGCGCGGCCATCGCGCGGGGCCCGGGAATCGCGGGGCGGGCGCGAGTCACGCGTCGCGTTCGGATCGCGCGGGGCGTAGCCGCCGCCCTGAGCGCCGGGATTGCCCGGCGGGCGCCGTCTGCGGCGACGGTTGTTGCCGCCGCGTCCGGCGGGACCCGTGGACCCGGGGGGGCCGGGAGGTCGCGGGGTGTCGTTCACGCGTGCGCCTCCTTCTCGATCATCAGCCGATCCCCGGGCTCAACCCGGGCTCCGCGCGCCCACTCGGCGGCCGCCATGTCGCCGCGACCCTCCGGGCGCACGGTGATCAGACGCAGCGCCCCGGGCGCACACGCGACCACCAGCCCGTCGTGACCGATCTCGACGACCGTGCCCGCGCCGACGCCGAGCGGCATCAGGTGATGGGGCTGGGTGCGCACCAGCAGCAGGTGCCGATCCCGGAACGCGGTGGTCGCCCCCGGCCAGGGCGTCACCGCCCGCTGGCAATTCCAGACCGTGACCGCGTCATGGGCCCAGTCGACGATCCCGTCGCTCTTGCCGAGCTTGCGCGCGTAGGAGCCGGCCTTGCGATCCTGAGGCGTTCGCGGCGCGCCGCCGGAGCTCGCGAGAACCAGACTCTCGGCGAGCAACGGGCCGCCCACCTCCGCGAGGCGCGCGGCGAGCGTGCCGGCATCGTCCGACGCCTCGATCGGCACCCAGCGCTGGAGCACCAGGTCACCGGTGTCGATGCCGTCGTCCATCCACAGCGTCGTCACCCCCGTGCCCGCGCGGCCGTCCCACAGCGCGCGCTGCACCGGCGAGGCGCCGCGATAGTCGGGCAGCAACGAGCCGTGCAGGTTCATACCGCCGAGCCGCGGCAGCGCCAGGGTCGCGGGCGAGAGGATCGAGCCGAACGCCACCACCGCGAACAGGTCGGCGGCGAGTGCTCCGAGTGCCGCGCGTGACTCCGGCGCGTTCACGTCCTCGGGCTTCATGACCGGCACCTGGAGCTGCTCGCCGAGGCGGGCGATCGCCGAGGCGGTCACGGTCCGACCGCGGCCGCTGGGCCGGTCGGGCTGGGTGACGACCGCCGCCAGGTCGCAGGCCGCGAACGTCGCGCGCAGCGCCGGTGCGGCGAACTCGGGCGTGCCCATGAACACCACGCGGGGACGGCTCAGGGCGTCCCCCGGGGCACCGGAGGCCGGTAGTCCTCGGGCAGCTCACCGCGCGCCAGCGCCTCGAGCGACCCGCGCAGGAACTGGCGCTTGAGCGGCGACAACCGGTCCACGAACAGCACGCCGTCGAGATGATCGACCTCGTGCTGCAGGGCGCGCGCCACGTATCCCTCGGCGATGAACTCGACCCGCCCGCCCGACTCGTCGAGGGCACGCACCCGGACGCGCTCGGCGCGCTTGACGTCCTCGTAGATCCCGGGGATGGACAGGCATCCCTCCTCGCCGCTCTCCGTGCCAGCGCGCTGGTCGAGCACCGGATTGATGAGCGCGTACTCGACGCGCGGCCCCTCCGGGAGCGGCACATTGACGACCAGCACCCGCTGAAGGACGCCCACCTGGTTTCCGGCCAGGCCGACGCCGTTGTAGGCGTGCATGGTCTCGCGCATGTCGGCGATCAGCTCGCGGACGGTATCGTCCACCTCGACGATCTCGAGCGCCTTCTGGCGCAGCACGGGGTCGCCGTACACGCGCACGTGACGGAGCGCCATCAGCTCGCGTCCTCCGCGAGCACCTGGACGATCGCGGTCTTGGCGAACTCGACCTTGATGTCCTCCTTCTGGCCCTCGGCGATGCGCAGCACCGCCTTGACGTCGTCGACGCCGAGCACGGTGCCGAAGATGCCGCCGGTGGTGAGCACCCGGTCGCCCTTCTTGAGCGCCTTGATCATCCGCTCCTGCTTCTTCTTCTGCTGCTGCTGCGGCCGGATGAGCAGGAAGTACAGGATCAGGAAGATGGGCACGAATTGCAGCAGCGTGAGCAGCATGCCCAGGCGTGGGTCGCCCGGGGCCGCCGTGCCGCCGGTCTGCGCCAGCGCGTCACTCCACATCATCCAGCGTCTCCTTGGTTGAGGTCGTACGAGCTCGGCTTCACGATCCGCCGGGCACCGGCGCGAGTGTCGCCCGGCTCCGGAACTTCTCGAGGAACGCCGCGCGGAATGCCGCGTAGCGCCCTTCCATCACCGCCGCGCGCGTCGCGCGCGCGAGGCTCACCATCTGATGCACCGCGTGGATCGACGCGAGCCGCATCGCCAGGAGTTCCCCGGCCGCGAACAGATGCCGGAGGTAGCCCCTCGTGAACCGGGTGCAGGTGTAGCAGTCGCACTCCGGATCCAGCGGTCGCTCGTCCTCCGCGTAAGCCGCGTTCTTCACCACCAGCCGGCCGGTCGAGATGAACACCGTCCCGCGCCGGGCGTTCCGGGTCGGCAGCACGCAGTCGAACATGTCCACCCCGCGGGCCACCGACTCGATCAGATCCACCGGATGCCCGACCCCCATGAGGTAGCGCGGTCGGTCGGCCGGGAACATCGCGCAATCGCGTTCCACCATCTCCAGCCCGAGCGAGCGTCCCTCGCCCACCCACAACCCACCGAGCGCCCAGCCATCGAACGCCTGCCGCGCGAGTCCATCGAAGCAGCGCCGCCGCTCGGCCGGATCCACACCGCCCTGCACGATGCCGAACAGGGCCATCGCCCCACCGCCCGCCGCGCGCAGGCGCTCGCGCTCGTCCCAGCCGCGCGCCGCCCAGTCGAGCGTGCGATCCACCGCCTGGCGCACCACCCCGGCCTCCGCCGGCATCTCGACCAGCTCGTCGAGCGACATCGCGATGTCGGTCCCGAGCCCGTCCTGGATGCGGATCGCATCCTCGGGCGTCAGCTGATGCCGACTGCCGTCCAGATGCGACCGGAACTCCACCCCGCGATGCGTCACCTTGCGCAGCTCGGACAGGCTCATCACCTGGAACCCGCCGCTGTCGGTCAGGATGGCCCCGGGCCATCCCATGAAGCGGTGCAGGCCGCCCATCCGGCGCACCGTCTCCACCCCGGGCCGCAGGTAGAGGTGATACGTGTTCGCGAGCAGGATGTCCGCGCCCGCCGCGCTGAGCTCGTCGGGCGTCAGGGTCTTGACCGAGCCGACGGTGCCGACCGGCATGAACGCCGGGGTCAGCACTTCGCCGTGCCGGGTGGTGAAACGTCCCGCGCGCGCCGCGGTCTTCGAGTCAGTCGCTTCGAGTTGGAACTGGAAGGCCATCGAGGGCCGGGCGCCGCCTGGCGGGTCGAGAAACGTTCGGACGGGGACTCTAGGGGCGGGCCGGGGCGGCGTCAAGGGGGTGGCGAGACGTCCGATCCGGGCCGTTGACCGTCACGAAGCCGGGCGACGGGGCTCCGCACGCCCCGGCGGAGGCGAAGCTACCGGCGTACGGGCAAGCCTGCCACATGATGGGAACCATTCACATCCGCTTCCGCTCGCGCAGGTCGTCGACAAGGCCGCGCACGGCAGCCACCACGATCATCGCGGACACCCAGACGGCGAGGACTGCGGCCCGCAGCAGGGTGACGACCGCGACGCGCGCTTGCTGGAGCTTCAGCATTCGATTCGGCGCCTCACGAACGTCATCGAGATCCCATCAGATCGCAGTGTCGCGCGGCGCGGAGATCTCGCCTCCGCGCCGCGCCCGCCCTACCGGCGCGGTTGCCCCAGCGGAGCATCCATCATCCGCATGCCGTCTTCGCGATGCATGCCGTGTCCGCCGCGCATGCCGCGACCCCGCCTGCCGCCGAACTCCTCGCGCATGAGCTTCTGTTGCGCCGGCGTCAGGACCGCCCGTGCCTCGAGCATGCTGGCCACTCTCGATTTCTGCAGCGATGCGTGCAGCCCCGAGAGCCTGTCGATCTGAGCGTCGATCGCCCGCTGGTCGGGCTTGTCGGCCCGGATCAGCTTGCGCAGATCGAGTGCGGCGATGCGCGCGTCGCCCTGGATCGGGATCGCACGGCGTTCCTGCCGGTCGCGGATGTCGGCGAGCCTCTCTCGCTGCTCGTCGGTCAGGCTGAGCTTCTCGCGCAGCCCGCCCGACATCGGACCGCCGGGACCCATGCGCCTCCCCGGACCCATCGCGCCACCGGGACCCATGGCGCCCGGCCCCGGCGGCGCGTCGACGTCCGCCGCGAGCAACAGGTCGATACCGTCCAGATCGGCGATCCCGTCACGATCGTCGGGATCTCCGGGTGACTCCGCCGACACGCCCGGCTCCGGCGCGGCGCGCTCCTGGGCCCTCACGGTCACGGCCAGCGGCGCCAGCGACAGCACCGCCGCCACGTTCAGCACCAGCCATTTCGACGTCATGGTCATGCTCCTCTCTCCCAGGGCATGGGATCTCACGGACGGTCGGGGGACATCGGTCCGCGGTTCCATCGCCCGCGCCGCGATCGCTCGAACCGCTGTTCCATCTGATTCCATCGCTCGCGCTGCGCGGGGGTGAGCTCGCGCCCGATCCACACACGAAGACTTTCACGCTGCGCCACCTGCTCGTGGCGCGCGCGGTCGAGCACGGCGACGATGCGCTCGTGCTGCGCGGGGCTCAGATCCAGCTCGTGTTCGAGCCACGGGATCCAATGATCGGGACCGCCCGGCCCCCCGCGTCGATCCGGTCCACCGGGAATGCGCCGCTCGAAGAACGGCGGCGGTCCGCCCATCGGACCGCCGTGGCGCCCGTGTCCCGCGAAGTGCGTGAACAGGATGCCGCCCATGAGCCCCACCGAGCAGCCGACGATGAACGCGGCGACGGTGGCGATGACCAACCCGCGGGTGCCGTTCACCGTGAGCTCCCGCTGTCGATCGCGGCGCCGGCCCGGGGCTGTGCCACCGCCGGTGCCGTCGTCGCCTCGGCGTCACGCTCGGCGACCAGCGCTTCACCCAAGGTCGCGTACTCCTCTCCGCTCGAGACGCTCGGGCCCGAGCCGAGCACCAACGCCAGCGCGGCGGACGCGAGGAAGAGCGCCAGCGACGCGGCGAGGGCGGCCGGCCGCATCGCCCAGGTCAGCAGCCACGGCACCGGCGCTCGCGAACCGATCCTGGCCCGCACGCGCGTCCACAGCGCCGGGTCGGCGTCCGCGCTCACCGCCCGCAGCGAACGCGTCAGTCGGATATCCTCGTCGCCTTCGTCGCGCATCGTCATCCCCTCATCCTTCCAACGGCCGCAACGCCGCCTTGAGCGCCGTGCGGGCGCGGAACAGCCTCGACTTCACCGCGGCCTCGCTCACACCGAGCGCCTCGGCCACTTCGTCGTAGCTCAACCCCAGTCGATCGCGCAGCACCACCGCTTCCCGTTGCTCGGAGGGCAGCGCGTCGATCGCGCGCTCGAGCGCCTCCAGCAGACGCCGCTGGTCGATCGCCCGGTCCCATCCTTCGATCGGCTCGCTCCTCAGCCCCGACTCCGCGATCGGGTCGAAATCTTCGGGCCGGCCGGCGGTGAACTTGCGCCGCCTCAACAGATCGCGGCACCGGTTGGCGACGATGCGAAGCACCCAGGTCTTGAGACCGCGCGGGCCGCGGAATCCGGTCGCGGCGTCGCGGACACGCAGCAAGGCGTCTTCCACCACGTCGGCGGCCTCATCCGGGTCGCGCAACATCGTGCGCGCGAGCGTCGTCATCGCCCCACCCAGCTCCCGGTACAGCTCCCCGAGCGCGTCGAGATCGCGGGCGCGCAGCCGGGCGATGAGTTCCGCTTCGTTCGAGAATCCCAGTCTCGGCTCCCTCGCGTTCGAGGTATGGACGTATGGCGCGGCACGATGTTCCGGACCGCCCGCGGCGCGGCGCCGCCCCGGATCGCGAGTGCGGTGCCCGGCCCGCGGCCCGCGAATCCGCTTGATTCGAGCACAACCCCTCCCTAGATTTCCAACCTCAAGTGTTCCATGCCTTTATCCGCGGAGGGGTGGTGTCCGTCAAGGGGATCGGCGTGGATGTGGTCAAGGTGGAGCGGCTGGTGCAGTCATTGGAGCGCTTCGGCGAGCGGATGGAGAAGCGCCTGTTCACCGAGGGCGAGTTGCAATACTGCCGCCGCCACAAGGATCCGCTCCCTCACCTCGCCGCCCGCTTCGCCGCCAAGGAAGCCGCGTTCAAAGCCATCGGCACCGGCCTCTCGGGGGGCGTCGGCTGGAAGCAGGCCGAGGTGATCCAACCGGGCGGTCATCAGCCCCGGCTGGAATTCCACGGCGTGGCGCTCGAGCGCTTCGTCGCGCTGGGCTGCACGGCGAGTCACCTGTCGCTCACGCACGACGGCGGCCTGGCCATCGCGTGCGTGGTGATCGAGGGCTGACATGGCGCGGACCCGGCGGAGCGTGAAGCGCGGGGTGAAGCCCACGCCCCGGCGCGCGACGGAGGGCGTCACGAAACGCACGACGAAGCGCGCGACGAAGCGCGCGACGAGACTCGCGACGAAACGCACGACCGCGCGCTTCCGCCGCGTGCTGATCGCCAACCGCGGCGAGATCGCCGTGCGGGTCATTCGCACCCTGCGCGAGCTGGATATCGCCTCGATCGCGCTCTTCAGCGACCCCGATCGCGCCTCGCTCCACGTGCTGATGGCCGACGAGGCCTATCCGATCGGGCCGGGCCCTTCGCGCGAGAGCTATCTCGATCTGGAGCGTGTGATCGCGACCGCGAAACGCGTACGCGCCGACGCCATCCACCCGGGCTATGGGTTCTTCGCCGAGAACGCCGCGTTCGCTCAGGCATGCGAGGACGCGGGGCTGGCCTTCATCGGCCCGCGGCCCGCGACGATCAGGGCGTTGGGCGACAAGCTGGCGGCGCGCGCGGCGGCGCGTGCGGCGGGGGTACCGATGGTGCCCGGGACGCCGGGCACCGTCGACACGCTCGCGAACGCGCGCGCGGCGGCGAAGACCATCGGCTTCCCGTTGATGCTCAAGGCGGCGGCCGGCGGGGGCGGCAAGGGCATGCGCATCGTCCACCGCGAAGCCGAGCTTGCCGCCGCCTGGGAGCTGACCCGCGGCGAGGCGCTCGCCTCCTTCGCCGACGCGCGCATGTACCTCGAGCGCGCGATCGAGCGCCCCCGTCACGTGGAGGCTCAGATCCTCGCCGACGGCCACGGGCGCGTGGCGTTCCTCGGCGAGCGGGAGTGCTCGGTGCAGCGCCGCCACCAGAAGCTGCTCGAGGAGACGCCCTCGCCCGCGTTCGACGCGAAGACGCGGGCGGCCTTCGGCGCGGCGGCCTGCCGGGTGGCGAAGCAGGTCGGCTATCTCAACGCCGGCACCGTCGAGTTCATCCTCGACGAGCGCGGCAGGTTCTACTTCCTCGAGGTGAACACGCGGCTCCAGGTGGAGCACCCGGTCACCGAGATGGTGACCGGGCTCGACCTGGTCGCCGAGCAGGTGCGCATCGCCGAGGGGGCGCCGCTGTCGTTCGGTGACCGGCCACCGGCGCCGCGCGGCTGGTCGATGGAGGCCCGGATCGTCGCCGAGGATCCCCTGCGCAACTTCATGCCCTCGGTGGGACGCATCGAGCGCGTCCGCTTCCCGCAGGGTCCCGGGGTCCGCAACGACGCCGGGTTCTACCGCGGCTACGAGATCCCGGTCCACTACGATTCGCTGCTCGCCAAGCTGGTGGTGTGGGGCGCCGATCGGGAGGGGGCGCGCCGGCGGATGATGCGCGCGCTCGACGAGTACGTGCTCGAGGGCGTGCACAACAACCTGGCGTTCCATCGCTGGCTGGTGGCGCACCCGGCGTTCGCGGCCGGGGACCTGTCGACGCGCTTCATCGACGATCACTTCACCCCCGACGCGTTGGCGGCGGGACGCGAGGACACCGCTGTGGCGCTGCTGGCCGCGGCACTGCACGCCCGCGAAGACCGGCTGCGCGTGACGCTGCCCGACGCCAACGGCGGCCGTCGGTCGGCCTGGCGATGGTCCGAGCGCCGACGCGCGGGCGCGAGAGCCAGACGATGAAGCTCTGGGTGACGCTCGAGGGACGCGACGAGGAGGTCGAGTTCCGCGCCGAGGGCGACCGGCTGTGGCTCGACGTGGCGGGCAAGCGACTCGAGGCCGACTTCCATCGCCTCCCGGACGGCGAGGTGTACTCGCTGCTCGTGGATGGTCGTTCGTTCGAGGTGCGGGTGGTGCACACCGGGAACGGCATCGAGGTGACGCGCCACGGGGCGACCGTCCCGGTGGAGGTCCGGCATCCACTCGAGAAGTTCGTGCAGTCGACGCAGCGCGTGGCGACGGGCAGGGGCGGTGAGACCATCACGGCGCCGATGCCGGGGCTCGTGGTGGCGTTCCGCGTGAAGCTCGGCGAGCGCGTCGCGCCGGGTCAGTCGGTGGCGGTCGTGGAGGCGATGAAGATGCAGAACGAGCTGATCGCCCTGCGCGGCGGCGTGGTCAGCGAGGTGCTGGTCGCCGAGCGCGCCACGGTGGGCGCGGGGCAGGCGCTGCTCAGGCTCGCCCCGGTGACGCCGTGACCACGCGCCCGAGGAAGTCGACGGGCAGGGGCACCACGCGGCGCAAGGCGGGCACGTCCGCGGGCCGGCGCTCGACCCCGACCTCCCGGCCCGCCGCGACCGGGCGACAGACGACGTCCGGCATCCCGATCAAGCCCGTCTACGGCCCCGGGGATCTGCCCGCGGATGCGGCGCGACGTGCCCAACTGCCGGGCGAGCCGCCGTTCACGCGCGGCATCCATCCGACCATGTATCGTTCGCGGCTCTGGACCATGCGCCAGTACGCGGGCTTCGGCACCGCGAAGCAGACCAACGAGCGCTTCCGCTACCTGCTCGCCGAGGGCCAGACGGGACTCTCGGTGGCCTTCGACCTGCCGACCCAGATGGGTTACGACTCGGATCACACACTGGCGCGCGGCGAGGTGGGTCGGGTCGGCGTGGCGATCTCGTGCCTCGCGGACATGGAGGAGTTGCTCGCCGGCCTGCCCCTCGAGCGCGTCACCACCTCGATGACGATCAACGCGACGGCGCCCCTGCTGCTGGCGTTCTACGTGGCGGTGGCCGACGCACGTGGGGTGCCGCGCGCGGCTCTGGGCGGCACGGTGCAGAACGATGTGCTCAAGGAGTACATCGCCCGCGGCACCTACATCTACCCTCCCGCGCCCTCGCTGCGGCTCATCACCGACGTGTTCGACTTCACCGCGCGCGAGGTGCCGCAATGGAACAGCATCTCGGTGAGCGGCTACCACATGCGCGAGGCGGGCGCGACCGCCGTCCAGGAGCTGGCGTTCACCCTCGCCGACGGGCTCGAGTATCTCGAGGCGGCGCGCGCGCGCGGGCTCGACCCGACCCGGATCGCGCGACGCATCTCCTTCTTCTTCAACGCGCACAACCATCTGTTCGAGGAGGTCGCCAAGTTCCGGGCAGCACGCACGCTGTGGGCCGAGCTGCTCGCCGAACGCTTCGACCTCCGGGATCCTGAGGCGTTGAAGCTCCGGTTCCACACCCAGACGGCGGGCTCGATGCTCACCGCCCAGCAGCCGCTCAACAACGTCGTGCGCACGGCGCTCCAGGGCCTGGCCGCCGTGCTGGGCGGAACGCAGTCGCTGCATACCAACTCCTACGACGAGGCCCTCGGGCTGCCGTCCCGCGAGGCGGCGCTGCTGGCGTTGCGCACCCAGCACGTCCTCGCCCACGAGAGCGGCGTCGCCGACGCTGCAGACCCGCTCGCCGGGTCCTATCTCGTCGAGGCGCTCACCTCCGAGCTGGAACAGCGCGCACGCCGGCTGATCGCACGCATCGACGGGATGGGCTGGATGCTCCCCGCGATCGAGTCGGGCTGGGTGCAGCGGCAGATCCACGAGTCCGCGTACCGCTGGCAGCGCGAGGTCGAGTCGGGCGAGCGGGTGGTGGTCGGCGTCAACCGCTTCGCGGAGGACGACGCGCCACCGCTCCCCCCCTTCAAGCCCGACGCGCGCATCGAGCGCGCGCGCGCGAAGGCGCTCGCCGCGTGGCGGAGCGCGCGACCGGCCGCCCCGTGCCGGCAGGCGCTGGCGCACCTCGAACGGGCCGCCCGCGGCAGCGAGAACCTGATGCCCCACATCCTCGCCGCCCTGGTCGCGCGCGCGACGCTGGGCGAGGTGTGCGATGCGATGCGACGCGTCTTCGGCACCCACAAACCGGAGCACTCCCTGTGACGACGCCCGACGAACGCCCACCCGAGGGCGGCACGAGTGGCGCTGGCGGCGCACCCGTGAGCGGACTCGCGCACATCGCGATCGCGGTCGCCCAGGCCGATCCGCTGGTCGCGATCCTGGTCGGCGCCCTGGGCGCCACCCGCGGCGCCGAGGAGTCGATCGACGGCGGGGCGCTGCGCGTGGTGTTCGTCCACCTGGGCCCGGTCACGTTCGAGCTGCTCGAGCCGCGTTCGTCCGCGCACACGGTGGCGAAGTTCCTCGAGATGCGAGGCGCGGGCCTTCACCACGTGAGCCTCGAGGTGGAGGATCTGGGCGGAGCACTCGCCCGCTGCCGGGACGCCGGGGTGAAGCTCATCGATGAGACGCCGCGCGCCGGCTCTCGAGGCACGCGGATCGCCTTCCTCCATCCGCAGAGCCTGGGGGGCGTCCTGATCGAGCTGTGCCAGGCCACACCCAGGGACCCGGCTCGCTGAGTCTCCCGAGTCATCCCACCATGCGTCTGCGCCTGATCCTCGCCTCGCTCCTGCTCGCCACGTTCGCCTGCGGTCCGGCCCCGCTCCCGCTCGCGCGTCCGCTCACCATCCTCGTCGATCCCGGACCGTTCGCGAGCGTGGATACGGCGGCCGCGGCGGAGGCCGGCATCGACGACTGGAGCGAGGCGTCGGCGGCGGCCAGGGCCTGCACGGAGAGCTTCGCCGCGCTCGAGCTGAGACGCTTCCTCGCCCGGGCGACCGGGCTGGACCCCGCCGGCATCACGCTCGCCAGACCCGACGCGCTGCCCCGCACCGGCGATGTGTTCGTCCTCTCCAGCAGCGCCACGAACCCACTGCTCGCATCGCTCCTGCCGCGTCGCCCCAACCGGATCATCGGTGCCCCGGACGGGTTCACCGTGCGTGCGCTCCGACGGGGCGGGCGCAGCGTGTTCGTCATCGCCGGCAACTCGCGGACCGGCACCCTCTACGGCACCTACGCCTTCCTCGAGACGCTGGGCCTGCGCTTCTACGACCTCGGCGACAGCGGGGTGGTCGTGCCCGCGCCTCCCATCCATCCGCCGAAGCGCATCGACCTGGTGGAGGCGCCCCGCTTCCGCACCCGCGGCTTCTGGGCGTTCGAGCCGCGCGGCAACCGTGACTTCTTCCTGTGGATGGCGCGCAATCGCATGAACCTGTGGACCGCGGAGGAGTCCGACGCCGCATTCCTGCACAAGCTCGGCGTCCGTCTCACCGGCGGCGGCCACCGCGTGGAGGCGGACTATCTCGACCCGCGCGCTCCGCCCGATTCGACCACGCGGTCGAGCCGCTTCGCGACGCATCCGGAATGGTACGGCCTGATCGGCGGGACGCGCCGCGCCGACATCACGGGGGAGACCGGCACCAACTTCTGCACCTCGAACGCTGGGGCGCGCGCGGCGTTCGCGCACGGCCTGGTCCGCGACGTCATCGACGGGCGGCTCCGCCAGGCGGATGTCATCGAGCTCTGGCCGCTCGACGGCGGCCGCTGGTGCGAATGCGGGGCGTGCAGCACGCAGGGCAGCCCCACCGATCGCTGGCTGGACGTGGTGGCGAGTGTCAGCGCCGAGCTGCGCGCCGCGCGCACCGCGGGACAGCTGCGGCGTCCGATCGAACTGATGGCACCCGCCTGGCTGGAGACGCTGGCGCCCCCGACGCGACCGGTCTCTCCCGACCTCGACCCCGAGACCTGCACGATCGCGTTCGTCCCGTACTTCCGCTGCTACGCGCACGCGCTCGCCGATTCCTCGTGCACGGACCTGAATCGCCGCCTGCGCCTCGCCTACGACGGCTGGGCGACAGCCCCGAAACGCTATTACACCGGCCCGCTGGCCATCGGCGAGTGCTACAACGTGAGCTGGGTCCGGTCGCTGCCGATCGTCTACGCACGCGCGATGGGCGCGGACCTGCCCTGGTACTCCCGGAACGGCGCGAGCGAGGTGTTCTACATGCACGCGCCCACGCGTCTCTGGGGCGCGTGGACGCTCGACCACGCGGTGTTCGCCCGGCTCCTGTGGAGTCCGGAGGTCTCGGCGGATGCGGTGGTCGCGGAGTTCGCCCGCCGCGAGTTCGGGGATGTCGCGGAGTCGATGCGCGCCTACTACTGGAGTCTGGAACGCGCGACCGAGAACATCACCGCACTCGCCCACTGCCTCGGCGCCTTCGGCAGCGGGGCCGGCACCACGCCGGGCCGGCTCGCGGACCGCCGGGTCCCGCTCCTCCCGCTCCGGCACCTGCAGGAGAGTTCCGTGCACCCGTCGCTGAACGACGCGCCGGATCTGGACGAGATCGCCACCTCCATGCACGACGCGCGCGGAGCCCTCGACGCGGCGCGCGCAGCCTCACATGACCCGATCGTCCAGTCGCGACTGCGCGAGGAGGAACGACGGTTCGCCTACGGCGAGGCGATGTTCGGATTCTGGGAGAGCCTGATCCGCGTCGCCGCGTACGATCGCGCGGGCAATCCCGACCGCGCGCGCCGTGCCTGGCCGGCGGTCGAGACGGAAGCGGCGCGATTGCGGGCGGTGCACGACCTGGTGCAGGTGGCCGGGCGCCGGGCCGACGCGGCGGATGGGCTCGAGGCGAGCCAGGTGATTCCGAGCTACGAGTTCTTCAGACGACGGTACGGGACGGGCGGACGCTGAACGGCGGGGTCGCCGACCGCGCGGCGCTCAGCGGATGAGCATCGTGCGGCGCGTGACCTGAAAGCCGCTCCCCTGCATGCGGATGAAGTACACGCCGGTCCCGAGAGCGTGCCCGCGCTCGTCGTCCCCGTGCCACGCGAGCGCGTGACGGCCGGCGGTGAACCACCCGTCGGCGATCTGCTTGACCCGGCGTCCCTGGGTATCGAAGACGTCGAGCGCGACCCGGGCAGGCTCCTGGAGTTCGAAGTCCACGAAGCTCTGGCCTCGCGACGGGTTGGGCCGCGGAAGCGAGAGCTCGAACCGCCGGGAGAGCGCCGCCGCGCCCGAAGGCACCGAGACCGGTGAAGTCCACTTCAGCAACCACAGGTCGTCGCGGTATCCGCCGCCGTCATCGCCCCCGAACACCACCATCTCGTCACGAGCCGGATCGTAGACCGCCGTGTGCGAGAAGCGGGCGGACGGCGAAGTTCCGGCCGGGACGATCGCGTTCCACGCCGCCCCGCCCGTGAGCGTCAGCGCCCAGGCGTCGCTCCGGCAGCTGCCGTCCCATCCCCCGAACACCACCATGCGGCCGCGTGCCGGGTCCCAGATCGCCGTGTGCCAGCCGCGCGCGTCGGGCGGCGTCCCGGAAGGGGTGAGTTCGCTCCATGCCGGGTCCGGGCCGAGCGAGAGCGTCCAGAGGTCGTTTCGGTAGCTGCTGTCCGATCCCGCGAACGTCACCATGGCGTCGCCGTTCGGGTCATAGATCGCCGTGTGGCCGAGGCGCGTCGTGGGCAGCGAGCCGGTGGGGATGATCTCGCTCCATTCCGGATTCTCCGACAGCGAGAGCGCCCACACGTCGTTGAAGTTGCTCAGACTGTCCGATCCCCCGAACACCACCATGCGGTCGCGGATCGGGTCGTAGATCGCCGTGTGGGAGTACCGCCCGGCCGGCGGCGTCCCCGACGGGGCGAGCGCGCTCCACGTCGGGGTCCCGGTGAGGCTCAGCGTCCAGACGTCGTTGAAGTGGTTGGCGCCGTCCCGCCCCCCGAACACCACGATACGATCGCGCACGGGGTCGTAGAGCGCCGTGTGGTCGTGTCGGGGCGGCGGAGGGTCCCCGTCAGGGGCCATCAAGGTCCAGGACGGGACGCCGGGAAGCGAGAGCTCCCAGACATCATTGCGGTTGTTGCCGTCATCTCCCCCGAACACCAGCATGCGGTCGCGGGTGGGATCGGCGACCGCGACGTGCGAGTAGCGTCCGGCCGGCCGGGTCCCGCCGCCCAGGGCGAGCGCCGACCACGACGGGCCGGCCGTGAGCGAGAGCGACCAGACGTCCTTGAGGGCGAAGCTGTAGGGGTTGTGCTCCCCTCCGAACGCCACCATCCGGCCGCGCACCGGGTCGTAGATCGCCGTGTGCCAGCCGCGCACGAGAGGCACCGCCCCCGAGGCCGTGAGTTCGCTCCACTCCGGACCCCCCGCAAGGGTCAGCGCCCAGGCATCGTTGAGGAAATTGCCGTCGTATCCACCGAACACCACCATTCGGTCGGTCGCCGGATCGTAGATCGCCACGTGGCCGGGGCGCGCGGTGGGCGGTGCGCCCACCGGCGTGAGCTCGGTCCACTCCGGGCTCTCGGTAAGGGACATCGCCCAGAGGTCGTTGCGGTAGACGCTGCCGTCGTCTCCGCCGAACACGAGCATGCGGTCGCGCACCGGGTCGTAGATCGCCGCGTGTGAGAAGCGCCCGGCCGGGAGCGTTCCCGACGGGGCCAGCGCGGTCCACTCGGGGCTCTCCCCGAGCGTCAGCGACCACACGTCGTTGTTGAAGGTGGTGCCGTCGCGGCCGCCGAACATCAGCATGCGGTCGCGCACCGGGTCGTAGATCGTGGTGTGCCAGCCGCGACCGGACGGCGGCGTCCCCGACGGAGTGAGATCGCTCCAGGCCGGGCTTCCCGAGAGCGTCAGCGCCCATGTGTCGTTGACGTAGTTGCCGGTCACGTCGAATCCGCCGAACACGATCATACGGTCGCGCACCGGGTCGTAGATCGCCGTCTGCACGTTTCGCGGGGTCGGCGCCGTGCCCGAGGGGGAGAGATCGCACCACACCGGGGTCCCCGAGAGCGACAGCGCCCAGACATCGTTCCGGAAACCGCCATCGTATCCGCCGAACACGATCATGCGGTCGCGCACCGGGTCGTAGATCGCCGTGTGGCAGAAGCGCGCCGTCGGCTGCGCGGCTGCGATCCAGGTGCCGTCATCGACCATGGTGCTGGACGACCGCAGCGGGGCGCCCGTGCGAGCGGCCGAGGACCGTGACGCGGCACCCTCCACACCATCGCGCCCCAGGCCCTGCATGAACTCCCGCTGCCAGAACGCGAGCTTCGGATCCCGGGCCGCCTCGGTGAGGCGGTGGCGCGCGTCGACCGTCAGGCGTGCTGACGCGGCGGGCGGAGGGGCCTGGGCCGCGGCGAGCGGGGCCTGGAGGATGAGCCCGGCAAGCAGGAGGAATAGTCGTACGTGGCCAGTCGTGGGTGGCAGCTTCATCGGGTGACACTCCCTATCGCGCCGAAAGCGCCCGTGTGAGGGCTGAACAAAGCGGAGCCATCGCTCATTCCCGGAATTGTCGAACGTGTCGTACCGGGCTACAACTGCAATGTCCGAGCCGGGGCTAACTTACAGAATCCGCGATGCAAATCGAGCGGAGGCCGGGCAAGCGGCAAGGGCGAGGCTGGCAAGAAGCATTGTCACAGCGGGGATCGACTGCCCTTCAGGCGCCCTGCCAGACCTTTCGGTCGCCATAGGCGTTGAAGAGCTTGCCCCAGTCGCTCGCGAGGATCTTGCGCACGCGCGGCATGCCGTTGACGGGATACCAGAAACCGTCGTGGTAGGCGCGCGAGGCGACGTAGCTCCAGGGCACGATCGGCGAGCGCAGCAGCAGGTTCTCGAGTGGCTTGAGCGGGCCCCAGTAGATGAGCTTCTGGCCGCGCGAGGCAAGGGTGTTCTCGTTGAGGCTGCCGCGGAAGCCGAAGTTCACGTTCCGGATGTCATCGCCGACGACCTCGATCTCGCTCGGGTTGCCGACGCCGAGACCATGCTCGTGGGCGAGCCGGATGTACTTGAGGTCCTGCATCGGATCGAAGCCCATCATCTTGGCGGCGATGGCGTCGATCGCCACGCAGTCGCTGGAGGCGAGGATGTAGTTCTTGATGTGCGGTCGCATGCACCGCGGGCCGGGACCGTCGCCGACGATGGTCCCGTCCATGACCGCGAAGATGCCGGGGTGGATCTCCTTCTGGATCCGCAGCAGGTCCACCAGCGTCTCGTGGATCACCGAGTGCGTCCAGTGGCGGTTCAGGTTGAGCAGCCCGCCGAAGGCGTTCTTCATCGAGCCGGTCGTGCCGGTGAAGATGTGGGTCTTGACGGTCGGCATGTGGATGACGTTCTTCCCCACCAGCATCTTCGGGATCTGGATGCCGTGCTTCTCGAAGACCCGGTCGAGCACGAGCATCTTGCCCTTGGGCTCGTAGCGGATCCATTCGGTCGGCGGCTCGCTCAGGTACTGGATCGGCACCTGGTAGTGCTCGAGCACCGGGGCGAGATGGTTCTGGACCGTGCCCTCGCGGCAGCTCACCACCACCGTGTCGTTCTGGGCCGCGATCAGGTCGCGCGAGACGTCGTATCCGTCGCTCTTCATCTTGCGGATCACGCCGTCCATCTGCCAGGGCGTGGTGGAGCAGGCCGGCATGTAGACGTGCCACGAGATGTTGATGCGCAGGCAGGTCTGCGCGCTGAAGGGCAGCGCGTCACGGTAGCCCGCGAGGTCCATCAGGCGACCATAGTCCTCGACGACGGTCCCGGGCGAGGTGCGCAGGACGGCGACTTTCGACATCCGGGTCCTCTCAGGTGACGGGGGCGCGACCGGGCGCTACAGTGCTGGCGCGGGACGCTGGTCCAACGATCCGATGCTTCGCGGCGGGTGGCGATTCTAGCAGACTCTAGCCCCGCGGCGCACCGGCCCCTCGGGTCATCGGCCGACCTCGACCCGACCTGAATCCAACCCCCACTGTGAAGGAGACCCCGATGAAATGGGTGACCCGCGAACGGCCCAAGGTGGACCGCGTCGCCTGTCCGTGGCTGATCCGCCGATTCGTCGATCCCGATGCCCGCTTCCTCTACGTGCCGGCCGAGCAGGTGATGGCGGTGGCCGGGCGCGAGGGCGCCACACCGTACGACGTTCCGGATGTGGAGCTGGGCCATCATGGCCCCCAGTGCAGCTTCGACGCGATCCTCGACAAGTACAGGCTGGACGATCCCGCGCTCCGGCATCTCGCGCGGATCGTCCGGGGCGCCGATACCAGCGACAAGGATCTGACGCCGGAGTCGCGGGGACTCGATGCGATCGCCCGCGGCTTCAGCCTCGCGCACACGGATGACCACGCGCAGCTCGCCGCCGAGCTGCCGGTGTACGACGCGCTCTACGCCTGGTGTCAGACACAGGTGTCGGCGGGCGCGACGCGCTGAGGGGCGATGTCCGCCGCCGCTGCGGAAAAGCCGCGCGGACGCGACGGCGCTCGCCCCGCTAGACCTTCACACCGTCCTTGAGCAGGCTGCGGGCGATGACGAGGCGTTGGATCTCCGAGGTGCCCTCGTAGATCTCCATGACGCGCGCGTCCCGGTAGTATCGCTCGACCGCGAACTCCTTCACGTAGCCGTAGCCGCCGTGCACCTGGATCGCCTGATGCGTCACCCAGGTCGCCGCCTCGCTCGCGTACAGCTTGGCCATCGACGCCTCGCGCGCGAACGGCTGGCCCGTGTCCTTGAGCCATGCCGCGCGCTGGATGAGGAGTCGGGCGCACTGGATGCGCCGTTCCATCTCGGCGAGCTTGAACTGGATCGCCTGGATCTTGGACAGCGGCTGTCCGAACGCCAGGCGCTGCTGCGCGTACTTCACGGCCTCCTCGAAGGCCGCGGTCATGACCCCGAGCGACTGCGCCGCCACGCCGATCCGTCCGGCGTCCAGCGCGCTCAGCGCGATCTTGAAACCGTCCCCCTCGGCGCCGAGCCGATTCTCCACCGGCACCCGCAGATCGCGGAGGGCGAGTGAGACGGTGTCCGATCCGCGCAGCCCCATCTTGTCCTCGGCGCGTCCCACCTCGAGGCCCAGCGCTCCGCGCTCGACGATGAACGCCGAGACCCCCCTGTTGCCGGCGCTCTTGTCGGTGCGCGCGAACACCAGGTAGATGCCGGCCTGCTCACCGTTGGTCACCCAGTTCTTGCTGCCGTTGAGCAGGTAGTGCCCATCCTGGCGCACGGCGGACGCCTGGAGATGGCCGGCGTCGGACCCGGCCCCCGGCTCCGAGATCGAGAAGGCGCTCAACTCGCGCGAGACCAGTCGCGGCAGGAACCGGCGCTTCTGCTCGTCGTTGCCGAACCGCAGCACCGGCACCGCGCCGACCGAGTTGTGCACCGAGATCATGATCGCGAGGGCGGCCGAGACGCGGGCGATCTCCTCGATCACCAGGGCCACGGTGCGCGTGTCGTAACCGACCCCGCCCCACTCCTCGGGGATCGCCATGCCGAGGAAACCATGATCGGCGAGCACCGACAGCGCCTCGTGGGGGACGATCGCCTCGCGATCCCAGCGCTCCGCGTGGGGCGCGAACTCGGTGCGGCAGAGCTCGCGCACCGTGTCGCGGATCAGGCGCTGATCCTCGGAGAGGTCGTAGTTCATCCCATGCTCGGATCGAGGCCCGTCGATGACGTCACGGTGACTAGACCGGCACCGTGTCGGGCTTCTCGCGGAAGAACAGCAGGCAGACGAGGCCGATGGCGCCCATGACCATCTCGCCGCCCGGATAGAGCAGCGAGCCGAGGGCGGCCAGCAGTGCCAGCGGGTACGCCCGCCCGTCGCCCGCCCATAGCCCGAGCACGCCGAACAGCCAGGCCGCGCCGAGCGCCGTCTTGGCGGCCGCGACCGCCACCAGCGGCAGCCCGAGCTTGTGTGCCAGGTCCATCCACGGACCCTGTTGGCCGACCAGGTTGAACCACTCTCCTGCCACGAACGGGTAGAGCCCCTGGAAGAGCAGGCCGATTCCGGGATACAGCACGCAGGCGGTGAGGATCACCAGCGCCACCGGGCGCACGGGACGGAGCATGACGATCGTTCCTCCTCGGGTCTCAGACGGTGCGGATCAAGCCGGGGTCGCCGTGGGATGTTCCTTGAGCACCTGCGCGGCCACCACCATCTTCTGGACCTCGGTGGTGCCCTCGTAGAGCTCGGTGATGCGCGCGTCGCGCCAGTAGCGCTCCACGTTGAACTCGGCGAGGTAACCGTACCCGCCGTGGACCTGGATCGCCAGGTGCGCGCAGTGCGTGGCCGCTTCGGAGGCGTGCCACTTGGCGAGCGAGGCCTCCTTGATGTGCGCACGGCCCTGGTCGCGCAACCAGGAGGCCTGATAGACCAGCAGACGGGCCGTATCCACCTCGATCGCCATGTTGGCGAGCATCTCGCGGATGGCGTCGAACTCGCCGATGACCCGATCGAACTGCTTGCGCTGACCGGCGTACCTCACCCCGGCCTCGAGCGCGGCCTGGGCGATGCCCAGCGCCTGCGCGGCGATGCCGATGCGACCGCCACCCAGCGTGGCGAGGGCCACCGTGTAGCCCTTGTTCAACTCGCCGACCATGTTCGCCCTGGGAACGCGCGCGTTGTTGAACACGATCTCGCGCGTATCGGAGGCGTGGATGCCGAGCTTCTTCTCCTTCTTGCTCTTGCTCACGCCCGGCGTGCCGGCCTCGACGATGAACGCCGAGATGCCGCGCGGGCCCAGGGAACGGTCGGTGGCGGCGTACACCATGAGCGTGTCCGCGGGGCCGGCGTTGGTCACGAACAGCTTGGTGCCGTTCAGCACGAAGTGGTCGCCGTCGGCGACCGCGGTGGTCTGCTGGTTGGCGGCGTTGCTGCCGGCGTTCGGCTCGGTGAGACAGTAGGCGCCGATGGCCTCCCCGCGCGCGAGCGGCGCCAGGTACTTCTGCTTCTGCGCCTCGTCGCCGTAGGTGAGGATGGGATAGCACACCAGCGAATTGTGGGCCGAGGCGATGACCCCGTGGCTCGCGCACACGCGCGACAGCTCCTCGATGGCGAGCGCGTAGGAGACGTAGTCCATCCCCGCGCCACCGTACGCTTCGGGCACGAACATGCCCATGAGCCCGAGCTCGCCCATCTTCTTGACGGTCGCGACCGGGAACTCGTGGCTCTCGTCGATCGCCGCCGCCACCGGGCGGATCTCGGACTCGGCGAAGTCCCGCACCATGTCGCGCACCGCCTGCTGATCCTCGGAGAGTGCGAACGACATGCCGGCGGAGGGCGCGGTGAGGGTCTCGGGGTTCATGTGGATCTTTCGAATCCGATGGTTCGAGTCGATGTCGGCTGCCGCGGACGGGCGATGATACACGATGGGTCCCGCCGCGACGGGCGCGGACCCACGACGGCTCAGCTCACCGGATACTCGTAGAATCCGCGGCCGCTCTTGCGGCCCAGGTGGCCGGCGCGGACCAGCCTGCGCAGCAGCGGGCAGGGGCGGTACTTCGAGTCGCCGAAGCCCTCGTGGAGGACCTCCATGATGCTCAGGCAGGTGTCGAGGCCGATCATGTCGGCGAGGGCCAGCGGGCCCATCGGATGGTTCATGCCCAGCTTCATCACCGTGTCGATGGCCTCGCGGCTCGCCACGCCCTCCATCAGGCAGAACGCCGCCTCGTTGATCATCGGCATGAGGATCCGATTGGAGACGAAGCCGGGGTAGTCGTTCACCGCGACCGGCGTCTTGCCGAGCCGCTTCGTGAGGTCTTCGGTGAGGGACCAGGTGTCGTCGCTGGTCGCGAGCCCGCGGATGATCTCCACCAGCGCCATCACCGGCACCGGGTTCATGAAGTGCATGCCGATGACGCGGTCGGGGCGCTGCGTCACCGCGGCGATCTCGGTGATCGAGATGCTCGAGGTGTTGGTGGCGAGCACGGCGCCCGCGGGGGCGAACCGGTCGAGCGATTCGAACACCTGTCGCTTGAGGCCGAAGTCCTCGCTCACCGCCTCGACGACCACCTGACAGTCGCGCGATGCCTCGAGGTGGACACCGCCGCGGATGCGCCGCAGGGTCGCCGGCGCCCGATCGGCCGCCCAGCCCTGCTTCTTCGCCACGCGATCGAGGTTGGCGCCGATGGTGGCGAGCGCCCGCTCGACGAACTCGGGCTTGACGTCGATGAGCTCGACCTCAAAGCCGGCGGTGGCGAACGTCTGGGCGATGCCATTGCCCATGGTGCCGCCGCCCACGACACCCACCCTCTTCACCGCGGCCGAGGGACCGCTCGTCACGTTCTGGCTCGCCAGCGTCACACCCGCTCCACAGCCAGGGCCACCGCGTTCCCACCGCCCAGGCACAGGGTCGCGAGGCCGGTCTTCCCGCCGCGCTGTTCGAGCGCGTGGAGCAGCGTCACCAGCACGCGCGCGCCCGATGCCCCGATCGGGTGTCCGAGGGCGACCGCGCCGCCGTTCACGTTCACGCGGTCCCAGTCCCAGCCGAGCGCCTTGCCGTCGGCGATCGCCTGCGCTGCGAACGCCTCGTTGGCTTCGATCAGGTCGAAGTGGCCGATCGTCACGTCCATCGCCTTCATCAACCGTTGCACCGCGTCGATGGGCGCGAAGAACAGGTCCTTAGGCTCCCCGCCTCCGGTCGCATAGGCGATGACCCGGGCGAGGGGCTTCGCCCCGCTCGCCTTCACGCGCTCGCCGCTCATCAGCACCAGCGCAGCGCCGCCGTCGTTCAGGCCCGGCGCGTTGCCGGCGGTGATGGCGCCGCCCTTCTCGCGCGTCACCGCGGGGAGCCTGGCGAGACCCTCGGCGGTGGTGTCGGGGCGGATCGCCTCGTCCTTCGCAATCACCACCGGCTCTCCCTTGCGCTGCGGGATCGAGACCGTCACGACCTCCTTCGAGAATCGGCAGTCCTTCCACGCGGCGGCGGCCTTCTGGTGGCTGGCGGCCGAGAACGCGTCGAGCTCCTCGCGCGTGAGGCCCGCCTTCTCGACCGTGTACTGCGCCAGCTCGATCATGTGGCAGTCATTGAACGAGCACCACAGCCCGTCCATCACGGCGCCGTCCTTCATCACCGTGTCGCCCAGCTTCTGCCCGGTGCGGCCGGTGAACAGGTAGTGCGGGGCGGTGCTCATGCTCTCCTGCCCGCCGGCCACCACGCAGTGCGCG
>JBGPXY010000007.1:0-35755 GCA_041492985.1 Candidatus Eiseniibacteriota bacterium | reverse complement strand
GGGGTCTTCACCCTGCTCACCCAGGGGGCCGGTAACGACTACGAGCTGATGTCGGATGTCTACGGTCCGCGCTACAAGGTGATCCGCCTCAAACGTCCGGTCACGGGCGAGGCGCAGCGGCTGGCGGTCACCTACAGCTACCGGCAGGTGAGCGGGGGGCAAGCCGTCGGACCGCTGCTGCCCATCGGCGGCGTCGACACGCTGGACACCGATGGGGAGCCGGCGCGGACTATGAAGCTCCTGCGCGCGCCGCTCAACAAGCTGCCCGCCGACGAGGATGGCAACTTCGACACGACCACCCCGTTCGCGCCCACCCGCGAGCTGGAGCTGCACAACTTCTACCAGCTGGCGGGGCAGCGCATCGACGCCAAGAGCTTCTCGATGATCATCCGCCGCGGCGCCGACGACCCGCCGGTCACCTATCGGACCATCAGCGGCTTACCGGTGCCGTACACGGAGATCCTGGGGCTGGACACCTTCGACGAGACCCAGGGCACGCCGGTGTATCGCAAGCACGATGGCCATGTGGACGGGACGCTGCCGACCAGCAACAGTCGACTGTTCGTGGACTACGAGAACGGGACACTGTTCTTCTTCGACCTGCGCCCGTTCGCTCCGCGCATCGCCGACGATCCGAACTACCCGCCGCGCGGCTTCGACCGGTTCCTGAGCGACATCCTGTTCCGGCGCGACTCGCTGGTCGGCGCGCCGGACTCCACGAACTCCCGCAACCCGGCGATCTACGACAAGCGCAATCCGATCCGCTCGCAGGACAGCCAGTACTACATCGAGCTGGATTTCACGGCCGCCCGGGCGGGCAATGAGATCAACCTCGGTCGGACGAACCTCATCGAGGGCTCCGAGACGGTGACCAAGAACGGTCAGCGCCTCGAGCGCGACCACGACTACACGATCGACTACGACCTCGGCAAGGTCACGCTCAAGGCCTCGCCCGGCGCCGCGGATCAGATCAACGTGGACTATGGGTTCGCACCGCTGTTCCAGCAGGCCGGCCGGACCCTGCTCGGCAGCGCATTCACCCTCCAGGGCACGGACAAACGTCTGGGTGGGGCCTTCATGTACGAGAGCAAGGGGGCGCAGGATCTGCGACCGCGGCTCGGCGAGGAACCGTCACGCGTCGTCATCGGCGACCTGAACGGGGACTGGAAGGCGCGGCCCGACTTCCTGACCCACTGGATCGACGCGCTGCCGGGTGTGCGGACGACCGCGCCCTCGGAGTTCAACGTCTCCGCCGAGATGGGTTTGTCGTTCCCGAACCCCAACACCTTCAACGAGGTGTTCATCGACGACATGGAGGGGGTGCGCGACGCGGTGTCGCTGACCATGACGCCCGAGCGCTGGCACTGGTCCAGCATGCCGAGCCGCAAGGTCGCGGGCATCCCCGACAGCATCCAGGCGTTCCAGCGCAACGCCGAGGTGCACTGGTTCACCCCGCTCAACGCGGTCAAGGAGCGCGAGCTCAAACCGAACCTGACGGACGCGCAAGGGGCTCAGAATCCGCGCCAGGCGCTCGCCATCTCGGTGCCACGGCGGCCGCTGGGAGCGGCCCCCGGCGATGCGCTGTGGGTGGGACTCACCTACGCGCTGGACCCGGTCGGGATCGACCTCTCTCGCGCGCAGTTCATCGAGCTGTGGGTCAACGATTTCAACGACACGCAGAAGGTGCCGCGCACGCCGGGCGGCTCGGTCACCCTGCACGTCGACCTCGGGGTGGTGAGCGAGGACGAGCGACGGTCACCGGCGATCTGGGCCAACCGTCTGCTCGACACCGAGGATCTTCCGCCGCGCGACAACCAGCTCACCGTGACGACGAACAACAACGAGGACACCGGGCTCGATGGGGTCGCCGGCGTGGACGAGGCGGGCGACCCGAGCCTTGTCACCACCAGCCTGCCCAAGGATCCCGGGGGGGACGACTTCCGCGCGCCCGATGTCGATACCAGCGACCCGCGCCACAACCTGAACCCGGATCGCTGGCTCTACATCAACGGCACCGAGGGCAACAAGAACTCGCTGCCGATCCCGGATACCGAGGACCTGAACCTCAACAACAGCCTCGACCTCCAAGAGGACTACTTCGAGTACACGATCGACCTCGCGAGTTCGCCCTACCTCGCCGACTCGGTCTACGCGCCGGGACGCACCTTCACGAACAACGGCGATCCGATCCCGCCCGACAACGGCTGGAGACGCTACCGGATCCCCCTGACCGATACGCTGCGCGTCAAGTTCGGCGCGCCCGACCTGACGCTCGCCCGCCACGTGCGCGTGTGGCTCGAGGGCATCAACCAGACCGACGACCAGGTGAGCCCGGCGATCGGCGAGAAGCGCCCGCTGGTCATGCTGGGCGGGATGGAGATCGTCGGCAGCCGCTGGCTGGTGAACGACCTGACGCCGGCGCAGGTGGATTCGGGCACCACGGTGACGCTGAACTCGGTCAACAACGTCGACAACGCCGATGTCTACACGCCCCCGTTCGACCCGGGCAGCACGCGCAACGGTGCGCGGGACCTGACGCGCCGCGAGCAGTCGCTGGCGCTCGAGTTCACCCGGCTGTTGCCCGGCGATTCGCTCGAGGCGTACAAGACCTTCTCGCTCGACGAGAACTACTCGCGCTACGGCACCCTGCGTTTCTACGTGGCCGGGTTCGACATCCCGGGGTACGTCCCCGGAAGCGGCAATCTCTTCTATGCCGTCCGCTTCGCCTCCGACGAGCGGGGGATCAACTACTACGAGTACCGCGCGCCGGTCCCTTCGCCCTCGACGCCGGGATCCATCAACTGGTCGGAGGTGCAGCTGAAGCTCACCGAGCTCTCCAACCTGAAGCTCGATCCGGTGAACGGTCTCCGCGACACCATCATCGCCCCGGGCAGCTCGCCCGGCGTGACCTTGATCGTCAAGGGCCGGCCGTCGTTCACGCGCCTGCGCCGGATCTCGTTCGCACTCCTGAACCTCGACCCGACGACCGTCTATCCATCGGGGCGCGTGTGGCTCGACGAGATCCGGGCCACCGACGTCGCCCGCGACCGCGGCAGCGCGAAGCGGCTCACGGTCTCGGGCCGGATGGCGAACCTGTTCAACTACGGACTCACCTACAACGCGCGGGACGAGGACTTCCTGAGCGTGGGCGAGACCCGCGGGAGCGGCAACCGCTCCAGCGCCTACACGGCGACCGCCGGCGTCGATCTGCACCGGTTCTTCGAGGGTACCGGGATCGTCCTGCCGCTGACGCTCAACCTGACCGGGAACAACGCCCAGCCGCGCTACACGGCCGGCGATGACGTCCTGCGCACCGGCGCCCTCGCGGAGGCGAGCGAGAGCCAATCCGGGAGTCGCTCGTACAGCCTGAGCTACGGCCGTAACTGGAGCGAACGGTCGAACCCGCTCCTGCGCTACACCCTGGGCGGCATCAGCGGGAGCCTGAGCCAGACACGAAGCCAGTATCGCAATCCGACCTCGGTCGACACCTCGCGCTCGTTGTCGGCGGGGGTCAGCTATGTCATCTCGCCGCGCAAACTGCTGCCGATCCCGCTGCCCGGCACCAAGAAGCAGTTCTGGCCGCTGCCCGAACGCTTCTACTGGAACTACTCGCTCGCCACCGGGTCCAGCCGCACCTACGACCGTCTACGCGACGGCTCCGGTACCCTGGTGCTCCGCAACGTCACGCAGTCGCGTACCGCCAGCATCGACTTCGGCGCCGACTCGCGCCCGCTCGATCTCCTGCACCACCAGTTCCAGGCGCGGCGCAACCTCACGCTGCCCGACGCCCTGCGCGAGCAGATCGGCTTCATCAACCTGGGCAAGGTCGTCCAGTGGAACCAGGCGATGGATTCACGGTACGCCGTGAACGCGGGACGCTGGGTGAAGCCGCAGCTGAGCTGGAACGCGAGCTACTTCCAGAACAACGGCCCCGAGCTCTCGCCCGATCTCAGCCTGCGCGCGGTCAACAACGCGATGACGTTCACGGTCGGCTGGGGTCTGCCCTTCGACAAGCTCGGGGAGCGCACGCGCTCGGTGCGTCGCGACACGCTGCAGAAGGGCCCGCCCGCCTGGCAGGGGTGGCTCTCGCGTCTCGGGGCGCTCTCGCTCGACGCCAGCACCACGCGCAGCAGCAGCTACACGCGCCTCATCGGCACGCCCAGCATCGCCTACCTCACGGGTTTCTCGATGGATCCCGGCCTCGAGCCCGATTCCACCGGCCGGGTGCAGGCGGGCTTCGGGAACGCGGTGACCCAGAACCAGGACTGGCGCACCGGCGCCCGCACGCGGCTCCTGCTGCCGTACGGCGCCGCCGTGCAGACTCACGGTGATCTGACCGTGCATCGCACGACCTACAACAGCCTGGTCAATCGCGTGCGCCTCATCCAGTTCCCCGACCTCGACATGGACTACGGCAAGCTTCCCGAGGCGATCGGTCTCAAGCGGCTGCTCACCAATCCCAAGATGCGCACCGCCTTCAGCCGCACCCGCACCACCGAGTATGCCAACAGCGAGACGCCCACGAGCATCTCGACCACGCGCGAGTGGCGGCCGCTGGTCAGCCTCACCGGTGATTTCCGCAATGGCACGCGCACGGAGTTCCGGGTGCAGCACCGCGCCAGTGAATCGGAGTACCGGCAGGTCGGCAGCTCGATCACGACCGACGTCAGCACCGACATCGACCTCAATCTCAGCCGCGCCTACACGCGGGGGCAGAAGGTGACCTTCCTGGGCAAGGAGAGCACGGTGAAGACCAACATCAACCTCGGACTCACCGCCGCCTACTCGCGCCGCAAGAGCGAGACGCGACAGGAGGGGAACGATCGGCCCTTCAACCCGGTGTCCGAGGATCGTCTCAATGTGAATACCCGCGGGTCGTACGGGTTCAGCTCCAACGTCACCGGGAACGCGGAACTGGGCTTCAGCCAGACCCGCGACTTGCAACGCGACATCATCCGGCGCAGCATCCGCATCGAGCTGCGCGCCCAGTTCACGTTCTGATGCGCGCGACCGGCCCCGTGCTGCCGGCGGTCCTCGCCGCCGTCGTCTGCGGGACGGCGTGCGCGTCGAAACCCGGCTTCGAGGTGGACGGCGCGCGGGCCCTCGCGCGTGTCACCCGGCAGGTGGAGGCGGGTCCGCGGATCCCCGGCACGCCGGGCCACGCGGAGGTGCGCGACTGGATCGCCTCCGAGCTGACGCGGCTCGGCGCCCGGGTCGAGCGGCAGAGTTTCGTCGACAGCACCCTCGGTCGCGCGCTGCCACTGGTCAATGTCATCGGGCGGTTCGGCGCACCCGCGGCACCGGGCGCGCGTCGCATCGTGCTGTGCGCGCACTACGACACCCGTCCGTGGTGCGACCAGGATCCCGACAGCGCGCATCGCGCCGATCCGCTTCCGGGCGCCAACGACGCGGGCTCGGGTGTGGCCGTACTCCTCGAAGTGGCCGAGCTGATGTCGCGGCGCTCGCCCCCGGTCGCGGTGGACCTGGTGTTCTTCGATGGGGAGGACCAGGGCAGGGCCGAACATCCCGAGGAGTTCTCGCTCGGCGCGGCCGGCTACGCCCGCCGGCTCGGCGATGCGAGGCCGACGGCGGCCTTCCTGTTCGACATGGTCGGCGACCGGGATCTGGGCATCCACCCGGAACAGCGATCGGTCGACCAGGCGGCCAATCTGGCCAGTATGGTGCTGGACGGGGCGCGGGCGACGGGGGCGCGCGGGTTCCGCGAGTCGCCGCGCTACCGGATCACCGACGACCATGTCCCGCTCCTGGACGCGGGTGTGCCGGCGGTGGACATCATCGACTTCGACTACCCGGCCTGGCACACGCACCGCGATCTGCCCGACCAGGTCTCCGCGCAGAGCCTCGCCGAAGTGGCCCGCGTCGCGGCCTGGCTGGTGTACGCGAGTTCCCTCGCCCGCGCACGCTAGACGCTTGTCGGGACCGGGGTTCGGACCCGGGGACACGTCCCGAGCCCCACCCGCCCACCGCGCCCCCGCTCCGGATTGGTACTTGCCCGATCCATCCCCTTCTAGTAGTGTGCGGCCCAGGAGTGGGGCAGGTGCGACCACTCCGTTTTTTGTCTCATCCGGGAGTCCGATTTGGAAGTCCGAGAAGAGGTTCGCCAGCTCGCGGATCCCCTCGCCAGCGAGGATGGACTCGAGCTCGTGGACGTGGAGTTCATCGTCCAGGGTGGCCGTCGGACCATCCGCGTCCTCCTCGACCGTCCGGGGGGCATCCGGGTGGGTGATTGCGCACGTTTCAGCCGACGGCTGTCGGATTGTCTCGATATGAATCAGACGGTCTCGGGGTCCTACTACCTCGAGGTCAGCTCTCCGGGTCTGGACCGGCCCATCAAGACGCTGGAGGCGGTGCAGCGGTTCGCCGGCCAGCGTGTGGCCCTGACCACCGCCGTGGCACACGACGGCCGGCGGAACTACGAGGGTGAACTGCTCGGCCCCGAGGAGGGTCGGGCGGGCATCCGCACCGACGAAGGCGACGAATACTGGTTCGTGTGGGCGGAGGTGAAGGCCGCCCACCTGGTGGTCGATCCCTGGGCGCAGTCGCGCCGGGGCGGGAGCGCGAGATGAACTACGAGATCCTGGACGCGCTGAGTCAGATCACGCGCGAGAAGAGCGTCGACCGGCAGCTGCTGGTCGAGACGCTCGAGGCCGGGCTCGCCAGCGCCGTGCGCAAGAAGCACGGCGCGACGGCGGAGGTCGAGGTCAAGTTCTCGAACGAGACCGGCGCCATCACCGTGGCGCTGAACAAGACCGTGGTCGAGACGGTCGACGACTCGGCCATCCAGATGACGCTCGAGGAGGCGCGAGCGCACAAGCCCAACGCGCAGATCGGCGACGTGCTCACGTTCCCGCTCTCGATCGCGGAGTTCGGCCGCAACGCCATCCAGACCGCCAAGCAGGTGCTGATCCAGCGCGTCCGCGAGGCCGAGCGCGATCGGGTCTTCAAGGAGTATTCGGACAAGATAGGGTCGCTGGTCCGAGGCGTCGTTCAGCAGGTCGACCGCGGCAACGTGATCGTCAAGCTGGACCACTCCGAAGGCTTCCTGCCCGCGCGCGAGCAGATCCCGCGGTCGTATCACCGGCAGGGCGACTACGTCCGCGCCGTGGTCATCAACGTGGACAAGTCGGCGAAGGGGCCGCAGGTCATCCTGTCGCGGACCCATCCCGATTTCCTCAAGCGCCTGTTCGAGAGCGAGGTGCCGGAGATCGCCGAGAACATCGTCGAGGTCAAGGCGGTGGCCCGCGAGGCGGGCTTCCGCTCGAAGATCTCGGTCTACTCGACCGACCCGCGCGTGGACGCGGTGGGCTCGTGCGTGGGCCTCAAGGGGTCGCGCGTGCAGAGCATCGTGCGCGAGCTGGGCGGCGAGCGCATCGACATCGTTCCCTGGTCGCAGGATCCGAGCGTGTTCGTCTCGCGCGCACTGTCCCCGGCCAAGGTCATGGACGTGCGCGTCCAGGAGTCGGACCGGCGGATGATCGTGATCGTCGCGGACGACCAGCTCTCGCTGGCCATCGGCAAGGGGGGCCAGAACGCCCGCCTCGCCGCTCGCCTGACCGGATGGAAGATCGACCTGATCTCGAAGACCGAGGAGAAGAAGCGGCAGGACATGGAGCGCGCCAACCGCATCGAGGTCGAGAAGCTCGAACTGGGGGAGGCCACCACCGAGAAGCTGATCTCGGCCGGCATCGAGACCGTCCACGAGCTGGCCGCGACCCCGCTGGAGAAGCTGGTCGAGATCCCCGGCATCGGCGAGAAGACCGCGGAGAAGTTGCTGAGTGCCGCGACCGAGTACCTGGCCGCGCACCCGCCGGTGGTGGTGGAAGCACCGGCGTCCGAGACGGAATTCTCGCCCGAGATGGAAGCGCTCGCCCACACGCCGGCCGCAGAGCCCGTCGGTGCGCCCGCCGGGATCCCGGAGCCCCTGGACGCCGCGACGCCGGAATCGGCGGCGACGCCCGTGGTGCCGGATGAAGCCGTCGCCGCCAACGGTGGTGATGACGGAAAGCCCCGTGCCTAAGACTCCCGCGCCCAAGACCCCGTCACCGGAGGCTGCCGCGCCGAAGGCCGCGGTGCCCAAGGCCCCGGCGACCAAGTCCGCCGTGCCCAAGGCTCCGGCGACCAAGTCCGCCGCGCCCAAGAAGGCACGGGTCTACGAGGTCGCCAAGGACCTTGGGATGTCGAGCGAGGCCGTGCTGCAGATCGTCAAGCGGCTGGGCGCCGATGCCAAGAACCATATGAGCACGCTGCTGCCCGAGACCGTCGAGAAGCTCCGCACCGAGATGGCGTCGAAGACCACCGCCGTCAAGGAGGAGCTGGCCCGCAAGCACGAGCATGAGCTCCAGCGCGCGCGTGACGAGCGGGCGCGTGTCGCCGCCGCGGCCGCCGCGCACGCGCCGCAGTCCGCCGGCACGGTGACGACGCCCGGTGCCCGACCCGCGATGCCGACCGGTGTACGCCCGGGCGTGTCGACCGGCCCGCGTCCGCCCATCGGCCGGGGCCCGCGCCGGCGCGACCGCAAGAAGAAGAAGGTCGTCGACGACAAGGTGACGATGGAGAGCGTCCGCAAGACGCTCGCCAGCCTCGATTCGGGTTCGCGGCGACGCCACCGCCGGCGCGAGGACGGTGAAGGCGAGATTGCGGTCGAGGAGAGCAAGACCCTCCGGGCGACGGAGTTCATGACCGTCGCCGAGCTCGCGAATCTCATGGAGGTCAAGCCCCAGGAGGTCATCACCACCTGCATGCGGCTCGGCCTGATGGCCACGATCAACAAGCGGCTCGACAAGGACTCGATCATGGCGGTGGCCGACGAGTTCGGCTTCCAGGTCGAGTTCGTCGCCGAATACGGCGCGGAGGAGGAGGTCGAAACCGAGGAGACGGTCGTGGAGCGGCTCACGTCGCGCGCCCCGGTCGTCACGGTGATGGGCCACGTCGACCACGGCAAGACGTCGCTGCTCGACTACATCCGCAAGACCAACGTCATCGCCGGCGAGGCGGGCGGCATCACCCAGCACATCGGCGCGTACGACGTCGAGCTGCCGGGCGGCAAGAAGATCTGCTTCCTCGACACGCCCGGCCATGAGGCCTTCACCGCGATGCGCGCACGCGGGGCCCAGGCCACCGATATCGTGGTGCTGGTGGTCGCGGCGGACGGCGGCGTACAGCCGCAGACCCTGGAAGCCATCGACCACGCCAAGGCCGCGAGCGTGCCGATCGTCGTCGCGATCAACAAGATCGACCTCCCCAACGCCCAGCCCGAGCGCATCAAGTCCGACCTGGCGAACCACGGCGTGGTGATCGAGGAGTACGGCGGCAAGAACGTGTGCGTCGAGATCTCGGCCAAGAAGGGCACGAACATCGATCGGCTGCTGGAGATGATCCTCCTGGTCGCCGAGCTGCTGGATCTCAAGGCCGACTCCACGCGCCGCGGCAAGGGCGTGGTGCTCGAGACCCGGCTCGAGCGCGGGCGCGGCGTCGTGGCGAGCGTGCTGGTGCAGACGGGGACGCTGCAGATGGGCGACGCGTTCGTTGCGGGACAGCAGTACGGCCGCGTGCGCGCGATGTTCGACGAGCGCGGTCACCACGTGAAGCGGGCGGCGCCCTCGACCCCGGTCGAGGTGCTGGGCTGGGCGGGCACGCCGGCGGCCGGCGATCTCTTCCAGGCCTACCCGGATGAGCGCGAGGCGCGCGAGATCGCCGCGCGGCGGCAGGCGCTGCACCGCGAGCAGGAGTTCCGCGCCGCCAAGACCATCTCGCTCACCGAGATCTATTCCCAGATCTCCCAGGGCCAGATCAGCGAGCTCAAGATCGTGCTCAAGGGCGATGTCGACGGCTCGGTCGAAGCGCTCTCCGAGTCGCTCGGCAAGCTGGGATCCAGCGAAGTGCAGGTGCGCATCATCCGTCAGGCTGTCGGGCAGATCACCGAGTCGGACGTGCTGCTCGCGGCCGCCTCGGGCGCCATCATCGTCGGCTTCCACGTGCGGCCCGATGCCAGGGCGCGCGAGCTGGCCGGCCGCGAGAAGGTCGAGATCCGGCTCTACGAGATCATCTACAAGGTGGTCGAGGAGGTGAAGCAGGCCCTCGAGGGCATGCTGAAGCCGGAGATCCGCGAAGTGGTGCTGGGCGCGGCCGAGGTGCGGCAGGTGTTCAAGCTCTCCAAGTCCGGCACGGTGGCGGGCAGCATGGTGACGAGCGGGACGCTTCCGCGCACCGCGAAGGTCCGACTGCTGCGCGAGGGCGTCATCGTCTGGAACGGGCGGATCGGCTCGTTGCGGCGATTCAAGGAGGACGTCAAGGAGGTCGCCACCGGTTTCGAGTGCGGCATCGGGCTCGACGGGATGAACGACATCAAGGTCGGCGACGTCATCGAGGCCTTCATCCTCGAGGAGCTGGCGCGCACGCTGTGAGCCCGCGGGATCGCCCGGCTCCGGGGCCCTACGGCCTCGCGGTCGACGGCGCTCCTGCCCCGGAACGCACCGCGGCCACCGCGGCGCCACGGTGATAGACTCCAGGCCATGTTCGTCGGCATCGTCCGCATCGAGCTCCACATCCCGGCCTCGCGGTCGCTGAAGGACAAGCGCTCGGTCGTCCAGGGACTCAAGGAGCGCATCCGCCATCGCGTCCACGCGGCAGTCGCCGAGGTGGATCACCAGGATCTGTGGCAACGCGCGGCCCTTGGTGTCGCGGTGGTGTCGGGCGAACGGCGGCAGGTGGACGAGCAGCTCCAGTCGGTGCGGCATCTGGTCCACGCCACGCACGGCGCCGAGCTGCTGGACTGGGAGGAGTCGGAGGCATGAGGATCCGTCCCGAGCGCGTCGCCGAGAGCATCAAGCGCGAGATGGCCGAGATCCTCTCGCAGCGTCTGCGCGACCCGCGGCTCGGCACCATGATCAGCGTCACCGACGTCGAGGTGACGAAGGACCTCTCCGTGGCCCGGATCTACGTGAGCGTTCTGGCCCCCGACGATGCCCGCGACAAGGCCCTCGAAGCGCTGAATCACTCCACCGGTTTCGTCCGCCACGAGCTGGCGCCGCGGCTCGGGCTGCGCGAGGTGCCCGAGATCCGCTTCCTGCTCGACACCTCGATTCAGAGCGGCGCCCGGGTCGAGGAGCTGCTGCGTCGCATCGCCAGCGGCGAGGCCATCGCGGACGAAGACGAGCGGCGATGAGCCCGCGCGCCGCCGCCGCGGCCGCGACCGACGGGAACGGCGCCGCTCACCCCGGGATGCGTGAATCGGAGCGCGGTGCGACGGGCACGTTCCACGGCCTGCTCGGCATCGACAAGCCGCCCGGCGTCACCTCGCACGATGTCGTCGTTCGCGTCCGCCGGCGCCTGAGCAGCCCCGGCGCCGGGCATCTCGGCACGCTCGATCCCGACGCCAGCGGGCTGCTGGTGGTCGCGCTGGGCGCAGCGACGCGTGCCATCCCGGTCTGGCAGGGGGGCGAGAAGACCTACGAGGCGACGCTTCGCCTGGGCGTCATCACCCGCAGCCAGGATCTCACCGGCGAGGTGATCGAAGAGCGCCCGGTGACCGTGAACGAGGCGCGGATCCGCGCGGCATCGCGCACGCTCGTCGGCGACATCGACCAGGTGCCGCCGATGGTCTCGGCGCTCAAGGTGGGCGGCCAGAGGTTGCATGCGCTGGCGCGACGCGGGATCGAGGTCGATCGGGTCCCGAGACGCGTGCACGTGTCCGCCTGGGAGTGGTTCGGCTTCGCGCTCCCCGAGGCGACCTTCCGCGTGCGGTGCTCCGCCGGGACCTATGTCCGCACGCTCGCCCACGACCTGGGGCTGCTGCTGGGCACCGGGGCCGCCATCCGCTCGCTCCGTCGGCTGCGCAGCGAGCCGTTCGATCTCGCGCGCGCGGTCACGCTGCGCGAGCTCGACGAGCGCCCCGCCGAGGAGGTGCTGCGCCGCGCCGGCACGCCGCTCGACCTGGCACTCGCCATGCTGCCGGGGGTCACGCTCGACACGGCCGCAGCGGCGGCGGTGGGCGCCGGTGGACGCCCGTCGCTGGAAGCCGCCGACGCCCCGATCGCCGCCGGATCGCGCTCCGTGGCGTTCCGCGGCGCCGCGGGTGAGGTGTTGGCGCTGGGCGAGCTGCGCGCGGATCCGGACCGGCCCGGCCGGGTGCTCGCCTGCCCCCAGGTGGTCTTCCCATGGGCGGTGCGGGGGGCGCGGTGAGTCCGGCGAGCCGGGGCGCGGGAGGGACCGCGGTGGCGATCGGCGTCTTCGACGGCCTCCATCTCGGGCACCGCGCGATCCTCGAGCGCGCGCTGGCGCGCGCGGCGGCGAGGGGCGGACGGTGTGTCGTGATGAGCTTCGACCCGCATCCGGACGTCGTGCTGGCGCCCAGCGGATTCCACAGTCCACCGCCCCTCACGCCGCTGGGCGAGAAGCGCGCGCGCTTGAGCGCGCTCGGCGTGGACGCGTTCAAGGTGCTCACGTTCACGCGCGAGCTCGCCGCCCTCGAGCCGGAGTCGTTCGTGGACCTTCATCTGGTCCGACCGCTCGCGCCCTTCGCGCTGGTGGTGGGCGAGGGATTCGCGCTGGGCCGAGGTCGCTCGGGCACGGTGGCTCGGCTCAAGACCATCGGCCTCGATCGGGGCTTCGAGGTGGAGGCGGTCCCGCTGGTGAGCATGGACGGAGCGCCCGTGAGCAGTACGCGCATCCGTGCGCAGCTGGCCGAGGGCCGGGTGGCCGAGGCCGCGCGCCTGCTGGGAAGGCGCTACGGCTTCGCCGGCAGGGTGGTGACCGGCGACGGTCGCGGCCGCCAACTGGGGTTTCCGACCGCCAATCTCAGGCTGCACGAGGAGCGGCAGCTCCCGGGCGACGGCATCTACGCCGTCCTCGCCTCGCTGTCGGACGAGGACGTGCCGCGCCCGGCGGCGATGAGCATCGGCATGCGGCCGACCTTCGACGGGCAGATCCGCACGCTCGAGGTGCACCTGCTGGACTGGAGCGGCGAGATCGTCGGCCGTGACCTGCGTGTGGAGTTCGTGGCCTGGCTGCGACCCGAGCTCAGGTTCGAGAGCGCCGAGGCGCTCAGGGTGGCCATGGACCGGGACGTGGTCGAGACGCGCCGTCTGCTCGCTGGCATGGTCCCCGGCGCCGCCTGAGCCGCCGCGGACGGGGCCGCCCCGTATGGCTCGGGGTGCGGCGCCGTGCCGCTCCCGCTGCTGCGCCGCGCGGCCGCGGGCGCCACCTCTGGCGCGTTACCGGCGAAGGCGCTTGGTCGCGGGGCCCGGGGGTGATAGATTCCCCCGTCTCTCAACCGCAGGGACGAGCGTTTCTAACGCTTGGCCACTCGGGAGCTTGCACCCGCTGGCCCGGCCAATGTCTCCCCCTCTATCCGTATGCAGGAGGTGGCCCCAATGACGCTCTCCAAGGAGCAGAAGCAGGGGATCATCGTGAAGTTCAAGATCCACGAAGGCGACTCGGGTTCGCCCGAGGTGCAGATCGCGCTCCTCACCGAGAAGATCGGGTACCTGACGGAGCACTTCAAGGTGCACAAGCGCGATCATGCCTCACGGCGTGGGCTGCTGCGGATGGTGGGGCAGCGGCGCCGGTTGCTGGACTATCTCAAGGCCACGAAGGTGGACCGCTACCGCAAGGTGGTGAAGGATCTCGGTCTGCGCCGATAGGGCGGGGCCGCAGGGACGCTGGGACACCTCCCAGGGAGGCGTCGCGTCCGACCGCGCGGGACGGATCGCTCCCGCACACGCCGCCAGGTGGTTCGCTTCCCGGGCGAGCGCTCAAGCAGGGTCCGGCGCGTGCCGGACCGGAAGGCGAGAGGACAGGACAAGAACGCATGGAACAGATCGTAACGCTGGAGCTCGGCGGCAAGACCCTCAAGATCAGCACGGGCAAGATGGCGAAGCTGGCGGGGGGCTCGGCGGTCGTTCAATTGGGCGAGACCGTCGTTCTGGTCGCGGCGAGCGCCGCCAAGGCGGCGAGTCCGAACCGGGACTTCGTGCCGCTGACCGTCGACTATCGTGAGCGCACGTACGCCGCCGGCAAGATCCCGGGCGGCTTCTTCAAGCGCGAGGGCCGGCCCACCGAGAAGGAAGTGCTCAGCTCGCGCCAGATCGACCGGCCGATCCGGCCGCTGTTCAGCAAGCACTTCCCGTACGAGACCCAGATCATGGCCACCGTCCTCTCCTCCGACCAGGAGAACGACGCGGACGTGCTGGCCCTGATCGGCGCGTCGGCGGCCATCAACCTCTCCGACATCCCATTTCCCGAGCCGGTCGGCGCGGTGCGCGTGGCGCGGCTGGACGGGCAGTTCGTGGTGAACCCCACGTTCGAGCAGCTCGACGCCAGCGACATGGACATGGTGGTGGCCGGCACCGCCGAGAATATCATCATGGTGGAAGGTGGCACGCGCGAGATCGCGGAGGGCGACCTGATCGCCGCACTCGAGTTCGCGATGAGCAACATCCGCCAGATCGTCGCCATCCAGCGCGACCTGGTCGGACGCTCCGGCAAGGCGAAGCGCCCGCTGGTCGCGCCGGTCGACACTGCGGAACTCAAGACGGCGCTCGATCAGGGCTATCGCGAGCGGCTGCGCCAGGCGATCCGCATCCCGGGCAAGGAGCAGCGTCAGGAAGAGGTCGACCGCATCTCCGCCGAGGCGATCACGGCGCTCAAGGAGCGCTTCCTGGCCCTCGAGCCCTACATCCCGAAGCTCCTGCACGACATCGAGCGTGACGAGCTCCGCCACATGGTGTTGCGCGAGAAGGTGCGCGCGGACGGGCGGGGCCCCGATCAGATCCGACCGGTGACGGTCGAGGTCGGCACGCTGCCGCGCACGCACGGTTCCTGTCTGTTCACCCGCGGCGAGACGCAGGCGCTGGCGGTGGCCACCCTCGGCACCAAGAGCGACGAGCAGCGCGTCGAGGAGCTCGAGGGACAGTCGTGGAAATCGTACATGCTCCACTACAACTTCCCGCCCTTCAGCGTCGGCGAGGTGCGACCCATCCGGGGTCCGGGCCGTCGCGAGATCGGGCACGGCGCGCTCGCCGAGCGCGGGATCGAGCCGGTCATCCCATCTGATCAGACCTTCCCGTACACGATCCGCCTGGTGAGCGACATCCTCGAGTCCAACGGTTCGTCGTCGATGGCGACGGTCTGCGCCGGCTCGATGGCGCTCATGGACGCCGGCGTGCCGATCAAGGCCCCGGTGGCCGGGATCGCCATGGGACTGATCAAGGAAGGGGATTCGGTCGAGGTGCTGACCGACATCCTGGGCGTCGAGGATCACCTCGGCGACATGGACTTCAAGGTCACCGGCACCCGCGAGGGCATCACCGCGTTCCAGATGGACACCAAGATCGGCGGCATCTCGTTCGAGGTGATGGCCGACGCGCTGGCGCGGGCCCGCAAGGGACGCATGCACATCCTCGACATCATGGAGAAGACGCTGCCCACGGCACGCACGGAGATGTCGCCGTACGCGCCGCGCATCCTGATCCTGCACATCCACCCGGACAAGATCCGCGAGGTCATCGGGCCGGGCGGCAAGATCATCAAGCGCATCACCGAGGAGACCGGCGCCCAGATCGACATCGAGGACACCGGCGAGGTGAGGATCGCGGCGGTCAACCGCGAGGGCGGCAAGCGGGCGGAGGAGTTGATCCGCAACATCACCGAGGACCCGGAGGTCGGCAAGATCTACCAGGGCCGCGTGCGCAGCGTCGTCACCTTCGGCGCGTTCGTCGAGATCGTGCCCGGTCGCGACGGCCTGCTGCACATCTCGGAGATCGATCACCACCGCGTCGCGCGGACCGAGGACGTCCTGAACGTGGATGACCTCGTGATGGTCAAGGTCATCGGCGTGGACCGGGACGGGAAGGTCAAGCTCTCCCGCAAGGTGCTGCTGCCCGAGCCCGAGGGCGGCGTGCCCGCGGGTGCCGGAGCCGGAGCGGGTTCCGGCGGCCGGGACCGGGATCGGGACCGGGACCGGGGACGCGACCGGGATCGGGACCGCGGACGACGGCGCTGAGCCGCACGCACCCACGCTGAGCACCCGAGTGGCAGGGCGACCTGCCACTCGGTGTTTCGGCTCCGGATCATGGAGAGGATCTACCGCAGATCGGTGACGGCTTCGGGGATCACGCTGCTCACCGAGACCATGGCCGAACGCTATACGTTCTCGATCGGCCTGTGGGTCAGGAACGGCGCGCGCGACGAGCCGGCGGAACGGCTCGGCGCCTCCCACCTGCTCGAACACATGCTCTTCAAGGGGACCGAGCGCCGCGATGCGCGCGCCATCGCGCAGAGCCTCGAGTCGCTCGGCGGGCACCTCGACGCCTTCACCGGCCGCGAGCAGGTGTGCGTGTACGCGCGTGCCCTGGCCGAGAACCTCCCCGAGGTGGTGGACGTCCTGGCCGACATCGTCTGCCGCTCGACGCTGGCGCCGGCGGAGGTCGAGAAGGAGAAGTCGGTCGTGCGCGAAGAGATCCTCTCCTACGAGGACAACCCCGAGGAGAAGATCAATGATGCGCTGGCCGAGCAGGTGTGGGGGGGCCACGCCCTCGGGCGTACGATCCTCGGCACCGCCGCGACCGTCGATGCCCTGACGCCCGACCAGCTGCGCGACTACCACGCCCGACGCTACCGGCCGGAGCACCTGCTGGTCTCGGGCGTGGGGCCGCTCGAACACGAGCGGGTGGCCGATCTGGTCGAGGCGCACTTCGCGCCCCCCTCGGGCGAGGCGCTGCCGCTCTCCGACGCGCCACCGCCGTTCCGACCCACGGTGCGCCACGACGAACAGGATCTGCAGCAGCTCTACATCTCCCTCGGCACGCGGACCGTCGCGTATGCGGACCCCGAGCATCCGGCGCTGGCGGTGCTGAACACGCTGCTTGGCGGCGGGATGAGCTCCCGGCTGTTCCAGAGCGTCCGCGAGGAGGCGGGCCTGGCCTACTCGGTCTACTCGGTGCCCGACTTCTTCCGCGACGCCGGGATGCTGTCGATCCACATGGCCGTTCTACCCGAGCGCGGCCGCGAGGCGCTCCAGCGCGCGCGCGCGGAACTCGAGCGCCTGCGCGCCGACGGACCCGACGAGGAGGAGGTCGCCGCCGCGCGCCGACAGCTCAAGGGCGCCATCGTCATGGACAACGAGAGCCTGTCCAGCCGCATGATCCAGCTCGCGCACGAGGAGATCTACCTGGACTGCTACACCGCCCTCGAGCAGCAGATCGGGCGCATCCTGTCGGTCACGCGCGAGCAGGTCGCCGAAGCGGCGCGCCGCTACCTGGACCCGGCCCGGTTCGCGCTCGTCGCCCTCGGTCCCTCGCCCGGCGGACCGATCACCACGGCCGACTGGGCGGTGCACGGCTAGCGACTCCCGGGCGATCGTCGCCTCCGCCCGCTCCCGGGCATGAAACAGGAGAGACTTTCGCGCGGTGCCCCCCGACGTCGAGCCGGCAGCCATTCGAAGCGGTAGAGCTCGCCCGCATTCATCCGCCGGACCGGCGTCAGCCCGCTGGTGCCGCTCGCGGCGTATCGGTCGAAGTAGAAGCGCACATACCCCGACCGATCCAGGACGTACCCGATCCCACGCCCGGCCAGGTAGCGGTCGAGGGAGCGGGTGGCAAAGGCGGCAATGATCTGGTTGTTCACGACCCCGTCGAGGTTGACCACCGGGCGGGGGAGGAAATACCCGCAGCGGCCGGCGTTGAAGCACCCGATGACCGTGTCTTCAGGCAGATGGGCTGCGATCCAGCGGCCATCCTCGAGGAGGGTGGCTCGAGAGCCTTCGCCGGATGCGAGCTGCTGGCCGAACTTGATCAGGCCCGCGGCGGCCAGGATCACCCAGACGCCGGCAAAGATCAGCCCGCCGGCCCAGCGTTTCCCCGGTTCGGCCGACAGCAAGGTCACCACGATCAGCGTCAGGAACGCCAGGCTGGGCATGAGGAAGTACCAATTGCGATAGTGGCCGTACCAGAGGACGGTCGTGCCCAGGAAGAGCGCGAGATAGATCGGCAAGAACGCCGCGCGCGCGATGCGAGCCCCGACCCTGTGCCGCTCGCGCCAGAGGAAGCGCGCGAGAAGGACCACCCCCACGATTCCCGCCAGGACGGCCACCGCCGCCGCGGGACCGCGGGCGCCGCGCTCCAGGGCCGAGAGCGCCGGGATGAGCGATCGCGACCGTTGATCCGCGAACGTATGTGCAATGGCGCTGACCTGGACCACCGTGCCGAAGACCCGGATGTTCCAGAGTGCCCAGGGAGCGATGAGGAGCGCGGCCGGCGCCGCGGATGCCAGGGCGAGGGTGGCAAGCCTGCGCCCTGAGGGGCGCGCCGGCGGGCGCACCAGAATGAAATCCGCCGCGATCGCGGCGACGAACAGGAGGCCATCGGTCCTGGCGAGCAAGGTCAGTCCCGCCAGGACACCCATGACAAGGGCCCCGCGAACCGTGGCGGCCGGGCGGAATCGGTCCACGTAGTAGAACGCCATGAGCGAGGCGACGAAGGTGTAGATGGCCACCTCGACGCCGCCACGCGCGAGGAAGATGAAAAGCGGATTGAACGCCCAGGCGAGGACGGCGATCCCCGCGGCGCGCTGGCCCGCGAGCCGCCGCACGATCCCGTACAAGGGGATGGTGGTGGCGAAGTACGCGAGCGACAGGAGGAGAAGCGCCAGCCGGATCGGCAGGATGTCGTTCCCATCGCCGAGGGCGAAGATCGGCAGGAGCAGCACGAAGTAGAGAGGATGGAAGCCGTTGGTCGGGTCCCGGCCATCGAAGGAGATCCCCCGACCGTGAAGCGTGTTGCGAACGATCTGGAAGTAGTAGTACGCATCATCGTTGACCAGCGAGAGCACCTGCTCCTCACCGCCGAAGATCAGGAAGGCGGCGACCAGCGCGGCGGCGGCGACCACGGCCACGAGGGCGCCGGAGTGAAGGCGAGGCGCGGTCACCGGGTATTCCCGATCACCCGGGCTCCGGATCGTCGCGGCTGACGCGCCACCGGGCCGGGCGAAATCCGCCGGGGTGAGAGACCCGATGCCCCGGGGGGTGGCGATGTCCCACGGCTCAAAACGTCAGCCCCGCCCGCGCCATGCGAGCTCCCGCTTCGCGAAGCCGGATCTCGTCGTCGCACAGCGCCACCCGCACGTAGCCCTCGCCGGCATCACCGAACCCCGACCCGGGGGCGACCACCACGCCGGTCTGGTCGAGCAGATCACGCGTGAACTCAATCGCCCGGGTGTAGCGGCGGGGAATCGGGAGCCAGACATAGAGGGTGGCCCGAGGAGGCTCGACCGGATAGCCGAGCGGCCGGATCGCCTCGAGGAACGCGTCGCGCCTGGCGCGGTAGACCACCGAGACCTCGGCGCAGTAATCCTGTGGTCCGCTCAGGACGGCGATCGCCGCACGCTGGATCGCCATGAACACCCCGTAGTCGGTGTTCGACTTGATCTGGTGCATCCGCATCAGGGCCGGCGCGTGCCCCGCCGCGAACGCCACGCGCCAACCCTGCATCGAATACGACTTGGAGAACGAGTGGAACTCGACGGTGCGCTCCTTCTCGCGATCGAACTCCAGGAAGGAGCGGGCTCGGTAGGAGGGATCGAGCGACAGGTCGCAGTAGGCGATGTCCGAGATCACGAACAGGTCGTACTCGCGGGCGAACCGAAGCAGGTCCTGGTAGAACTCGGCGCTCTCGGTGGCGGCGGTCGGGTTGTTGGGGAAGTTCACCGCGATCGCCTTCGCGCGCCGGGCCTCCTCGACCGGGATGGCCGCGAGGTCGGGTATGAACCGGTTCCTGGCCAGCAGCGGCACCTCGACCTTGCGCACCTGGGCGATGGCGGCCTGGCCCAGATAGGCCGGGTAACACGGCGTGCAGAGGAGCAGCGTGTCGCCGGGGTTGAAGTGGGCGAGGAAGAACTTGAATATCCCCTCCTTCGAACCCACCAGCACCAGCGCCTCGCGTGCCGGGTCGAGGGTGACGCCGAAGCGTCCCTGGTACCACCTCGCGATCGCGGCGCGGAACTCGGGCAGGCCGTTGAAGGACGGGTAGCGGTGATTCTGGACGCGGGGGTCGTCGAGGGCGGCCTTGAGGGCGTCGACCGCCGCCTGGGGCGGCCGAAGGTCCGGGTTGCCGACGCCCAGATCGATGACGTCGACGCCTTGTCTGACCTTCTCGTCGCGCGCCTGCAGCACCGTCGCGAGCGTGTAGGGGGGCAGGCTCAGGAGTCGCTCGGACGGTCCAAGCACAGGTTTGACAGGTGATTGGCTGGCAGACATAGTCCTCCCGTGCCGGAATCGGCCCGACGGCATCGCCAGCGTCACCGCGAGGGTATGACGACGCAAGAGATTCTAGTGGGGGCGCCCCGATTGGGCCAGCCTGAAGGCCCCATCGCGGGGCGTCCACCTGTCTCGCCCGCAGTCGGCGATTCGTCCTCCCGGGCCCTGTCTGCACCGATGTCGCCTGACGACCTCACAACGGAAGCCGGATAAGGGACTCATTGGCCGTCCACTCTGGGCATCCAACCCGGCCGATTCGAGCAGACCTCGGTCGGCCGCGACTCGGCCAGGCGCAGGCGGCGTTGCTCGTGGGCTGGGCGGTGATGGTGGGAGTCCTCGCCGTGTGGTCCCTCCGCTGGCGCCCGTGGCACGACGCGGCATTCGTCCAGTACGTTTCGTGGCTGATCGACCGCGGATACCGGCCGTACGCCGACGTGTTCGACATCCAGCTGCCGGGCACCTACCTGGTCTATGTCGCCGGCCAACGGATCTTCGGCCTCGGTGACCTCGGGTTTGCGACCTTCAACCTGTGCTGGCTGGGGCTGACTTGCGTCGCGGTGTGGCGGTGCATCAGGACTCTGGGCCGACTGCCGGCGATCATCGCGGTGCTCATGCTGGCCACGCTCTATCTGCTCGGCGCACCCCGCCAGACCATGCAGCGGGATTGGCTGATGGTGCTTCCCATCGCCGTGGCGTTCGCGGAGGTCTTCCACCCGAAGCCCGTCTGGGCTCGAACCACGTGGGCCGGGGTGATGATCGGTTTCGCGACGCTCATCAAGCCGCAGGCCATCATCCTCGGGCCGATCTTCGCGGTCTTCTTGTGTCTGAGGCTCTCCGGCTGGCCTCGACGCGCGTCTGCGGTCACCGGCCTCACGGCAGGCTTGGCCGTCCCGCCGTTCCTGGCCGCCGCCTGGCTGTGGAGGGTCGGATCACTGGACGCATTTGTGTGGACCTGGTCGCACTACATCCCTCTCTATGCGCAGCTGAACGGATCAGGGGTGGAGCGTGCGGCGGGCCTCTTGCCCTATCTTCAGTCCTCGGTCCAAACCCTCGAGAAGCTTGCGGCGCCGAAATACCTGCTGGTGACGCTCGGCACGATGGCGGCCGTTTGGGCGGCGGTCTGGCGGCCCCGATCGGATCGAGAAGAACGACTGCGGGTCGAAGGTCTCCTGGCATGGCTGCTCTACGGTCTCGTTCATGTCGTCTCGGCCGGCAAGGGGTTCACTTACCACTTCTGGCCCTTTTTCTCGGCCGCCATCGCCTTGATGGCCCTGTTGTGTGCGTTTCCGTATGCCCCGCAAGACGGTCCGTCGCTTCCCGCTTCCCGCCGCGGCACCTGGCTCGCGCGCGTGACCCGACTCGCGCCCTCGGCCTTCGCCGCCTTCGGCATGGGAGTCATCGTGCTGCGCATGCTGGGTGTCGGCGGTCCGGACGCGCTGGTCGGCAGGAACCTGTCGGAGATGGACGAGCTGGCACTCGCGCTCGAATCACGGGCCCGGCCCGGCGACCGCGTGCAGGTGCTGGACACGACAGGAGGTGCCGCCCACGCGGCCTACATCGCGAGGATGGAGCCCGGCAGCCGTTTCGTGGACGACTTTCATTTCTTCCATCACGAAGGGACTCGAACCAACGCGATGCTACGGGGCCGGCTCGTACAGGATCTGAGGAGAACCCGACCTCGCTTCGTGGCGGTATGGGGCGCCAGCTGGGCCCACCGGGGGTCGTTCCGGGACCTGGACCGGTTCACGGAGCTCTCGAACACCTTGCACGACGACTACGTCATCGCCATCGACCGGGCCGCCTACCGCCTGTATGAGCGCAAGCCTGGGATCTGAGCGGTCCCGCCGGGCCAGGCTTGCCGCCTCGATGGCTGGATGAAGCAGCCAGAGGCCGCGTGGCCGCGCCTGGATCGATGGCGTTCGCACCCGATCGGACCCTTTCGTCGCGTGCCTGCCGCACCGTGGCGAGGTTGCGGTGGCGCGGGTTGCGGAGGTGTTCGGATGGCCCAAGCACAGGTTTGACAGGTGATTGGCTGGCAGACATAGTCCTCCCACGCAGGGATCGGCTCGACGGCACCTGACTTGCGTCACCAAGAGGGTATGACGAACGCGAGAGATTCTAGTGGGGCCGGTCCGATTCGACCAGCCCGAAGCCGGTTCGATCCACACCGACTCGCCGCCCTGATCCTGGTGGCCGGTCTGTTCTCGGCCCCGCGGGCGCCCGGCGCGCCACAGGAGGGGACCGAGCCCCCGGACAGCACCGACATCATCGGATCCGTGAGCCTCCCGAACGGCTCCGGGGAGATCCTGCCCGCTCCCGCGCGGCCGATCCGGGCGGGCGAGTTCCTCAAGTTCTCGGTGCGCTACGGGATCATCAGCGCCGGCGATGCCTATCTCGAGATCCCCGAAGTCCGGGATTGGCACGGGCAGCCGGTGTACACCCTGGTGGCGCGCGCGGAGTCGAACAAGTTCTTCAGCGCGTTCTACCGGGTGCGGAACCGGATCGAGTCGCTGTGGGACACGACCGGCTACTTCAGCCGGCGATACTCCGAGAATCGCCGCGAGGGCGGCTACCGCGAGCAGAGCGAGATCCTCTTCGACTACGAGCGGGGCGAGGCCGTCTATCCGAAGGATGGCCAGGCGGTGGCGATTCCACCGCAGTGCCAGGACGCGCTCTCCGCCTTCTACTTCACGCGCACGCAGCCGCTGCCGCTCGGCGGCAGCGTCATCTTCGACTACCACGCCAGTCACAAGAGCCAGCCGATCGAGGTGCGCATCCTCGGCCGCCAGCGGGTCGAGACCCCGGCCGGCACGTTCGACTGCATCGTCATCGAACCGGTCCTCAAGGCCGGCGGGATCTTCAAGAATCAGGGCCGCCTCGTCATCTGGTTGACGGACGACGATCGACGGATCCCGGTGCTGATGAAGAGCAAGGTCAGCATCGGCTCGATCAGCGTGGTCCTCACCGAGGCGAAGCGCGGCTGATCGGCACACCCGCTCGCGCCCACGCGCCCTGCGCCGGCGGCCGACCACAGTGCGCGCTCTCGTGCACCTCGCAATGACCTCGTCGCACCCCCCGGGCACATCGCTTGCGTTTCTCCGAGGGTGAACCCGGAGGCCGAGAAGCCGATTGACAGCCGCTTTCGCGCGTCTTTATACTCAACCCGCTCAGCCACCATCACTTCCGGTGGCATCGACGAGTACGGGCGGAGGACGGCCGAGACGCATCTTGGTACTGCTTCGGGTAGGGTCGATGTGTGATTTGGCCCTGTACCTGGGTCGCTGATCGGGGGACGACCCCGCGGCTTCCCACTGCGTCCGGCGAAACTCAGGCTCTCGGTCCGATCCGATGGCCCCGGTTCCCCTTACGCAGGGAGTCGGGGTTTTCGTTTTCTCGGTCCGAGGAGAGCTCGTGAGCTGGTCCACCGTACTCGGCGGCATCCTGCCGTTCATCTGCGCCCTGCTGGTCGCCGCCCCCGCCAACGCCTCCGGCGAAGCGATGGCCGACAGCAGCGCCATGGACTGGTCGCTCGTCCCCGAGTACCGCATGGTGCCGGGCGACGAGCTGGTCCTCAACTTCGGTCCGCAGACCGACATCTCGGTCAACGGCGATCTGGTGCGGAGACAGCGCATCCGCCCCGACGGGCGGGTGTCGGTGTTTCCGATCGGCGATGTCGTGGCCGCCGGCCGCACCGTGCGGGAGCTCGAAGCCGAGCTCGTGAGCATGCTCGGCGCCGAGCTCAAGCGCCCCCGCGTCACCATCGAGGTCAGCGACGTCGCCGGCAATCAGGTGCATGTGCTCGGGCGCGTCGAGAATGCCGGCTCGTACAAGGCCGATCCCTTCCTGACCGTCTCGCAAGCCGTCGCGCGCGCGGGCGGCTTCCGGGACGACGCCGCGGCCAACAGCGTGCTGGTCTTCCATCGCGACGGTGCGCGCACCGTGCGCGTCACCCGCGTCCGCTTGGCCGACGCGCTCAAGCACGGTCGGCTCGACGCCGACGTCCCGCTGGGACGCTTCGACATCGTCTTCGTGCCCCGTTCGACCATCGGCAATGTCAACGTGTTCGTGCGCCAGTTCCTGGGCGACAACGCCGCCGCCCTGAGCTTCGCACTGACCGGTTGGGAGCTGTTCCATCTCGACCGCGTCTACGTCGTCCGCGGCGTCCAGCAATAGCGGCAGGCCCACATGAACGGCGACGTCACCCCGACCCTCCCAACCGCCGCGCACGGCGCAACCTCCCGCGAGTTTCTCGCGGTCGTGTTTCGCCGCAGGTGGATCATCATCGGCCTGTTCCTGATCACCACCGCGACGGTGGTGATCCTGACGCTTGCCAGCGCCCACGACTACGCCTCGACCGGCCGGGTGCTGGTGAAGCGCGGCGAGCAGGAAAGCGTCATGATGCCGGGCCGTCGGGTGGAGGCCTGGGAAGAGGACCTCGCGACCGAGGCGCAGGTCGTGAAGAGCTGGACGGTCCGCCGCCGCGCGCAGGAAATGCTGGACTCGCGGGCGAAGACATCGGCCGACTCGATCCGTCTCCAGCCCGTCGACCTCGACGTCCAGGTGATCGGGCAGAGCAACGTCATCGAGGTCTCCTATGCCGATCGCGATCCGCTCGTGGCGCAGCGGGCCTGCCAGGCCATCATCGATGCGTACATCGAGCACCGCTCGGCCAGCGGGTCGCTGCCCTACCCAAAGGCCTTCTTCGAGTATGAGCTGGGTCGTGTCGCCGCGGCGATCGACAGCCTGGAGCGTGTGAGGCGCGAGTTCAACATGAGCCAGGGCGTGATCAACCTCGGCGAGCAGAGCCGGACCGGCCTGGCCCTGCTCGAGCTCCTGCTCCACGACCGGTCAGGGGCGTCCGTCCAACTCGCGGACCTGAACGGGAGCATGCGCGTCATGTTGTCGATGCGCGACAACGCCGATGTCGATCTGCCCGTCACGGGTATCGGCTTCATCAACGAGGACGCGCTGCGGGAGCTGAAACGGGCCATCGTCGGGCAGGAGACCCGTGTTGCCCAGCTGAGCGAGCAGTACCGGGACGACGCCCCGCAACTGGTGAACGCGCGCGCCACGCTCGCGACCACGAGGGGCCTCCTGAAGCGCGAGGTGGACAACCGACTGCAGCTGTCGCGCGCGAAGATGCAGGGCCTTCAGTCCCAGGTGGACACGCTCGACAAGCAGATCGCGGCGCTGCGGACGGAGCTCCAGGAGATGCCGGCCAAGGAGAGCCGGCTGAACGACCTGGACCGGCGCCTGTTCATGTTCAAGACGCGCTACCAGGACCTCGCCAAGGACAGCGACCAGGCGCGCGTGACCGAACAGACTTCGCGTCGGATGAGCATCCTCCTGCTCGCCCCTGCGGGACTCGGCCGCCAGGCGCACAGCCGCGACTACGCTCGCCTAGCCCTGGCCCCGGCGTTCAGCCTCGTCATCGGCCTCGGCCTCGCGTTCTTCATCGATGGCCTCGACACCCGGCTGCGGACCGCCGGCCAGCTCGAGGACACGCTGGAGCTACCGGTGCTCGCGTCCCTCAACGAGCGCAAGGGCTAGCCGTCCACGCCGCGAACCGGAGACCATGACCCCATGACCCGCATCTTCGAGGCGCTGAAGAAGTCGCAGGCCGGAGCGGCGATGCCGTTCCCGGCGGCGCCCCAGGCGCCCATCCACCCGATCGCCGGCAACCGGCCGGGCGGGCTCGCTCCCTCGGCGGGCCACGGCGAAGCGGATCTCGCGCCCCGCCTCGACTCGGTGGCGACCCCTGCGCTCCCGGATGAGGTGGTTCGCGAGATGTCGGCGCTGCGCATCGGGCTCGAATCCATGTTCGAGGAGCGCGCGACCCGCGTGGTGCTCTTCATGAGCTCGGTGGCCGGTGAGGGCACGACCACCGTCGCGGCCCAGTTCGCCATTCTGCTCGCCTCCGATCCCGCGGTGCGTCCGCTGCTGCTCGATCTCAACGTCCGGCGACCGGGCGTGGCGGCTTGCCTGGGGCTTGCCGCGCCGCCGGAGACGCGCGGCCGCGAGCCCGAGGTCGGCCGGCATGCCGCGGACCGGCCTTCACGACCGCTGAGCGTGGCATTCCTCCCGGACAGCGCGCAGGGGTACGACGTGCCGCGTCCCGCGGCGGTGCGAACCCTATTGTCGTCGCTCTCCATGCATCACGACTGGATCGTGGTGGACGGGCCGCCGGTGCTCGGGGCGCCGGAGGCCGCGGAGCTCGCCACCGTCGCCGACGGCGTGGTGCTCGTCGTCCGCTCCGGCCACACCAAGCGACCCGTGGTGGCGCGGGCCGCCGAGCTGCTCCGCAAGTCCGGCGCCCGGGTGCTGGGCAGCGTCCTCAACCGCCGCCGTCTGGAGATCCCGGACTTCATCTACCGCCGTATCTAGGCGCAGGCCCCCCAGGTGAGACGCAGCCCCCGCCCCGCACAGCCCGTGCCCTCCCCAGCGGATCGCACGGGCTCTGTCTCATGGAGGACGGATCGGTCGGACCCGGCTTCCGATCCCGCCCGCAGCCACCCGCACGTCGTGCGGGAGCCCGGCCGAACGCCGCGCGCGACGACGGAGGCGATCTGATGGAGCGCGGCGAGATCGCGCGCAACATCTCGCGCGGGGCCTTCTATCTGGCGGTCGAGAAGACGGCAGCCCTGCTGTCCGGGATGGTCTACTTCGCGCTGCTGCTGCGCTGGCTGGGCCCCACCAAGTACGGGATCATCACGCTCGCGCTCTCGTTCGTCGGGCTGGCCACCATGGCGACCGGTAACCCCGAGGTCTACCTCGAGCGCTACGCCGCGGAGCACGAGGCGCAGGGCCGGCTGCTCACGCTGCGCCGGGCCCACCGCCTGGCGCTGCTGCTCAAGCTGATCCTGGGCGGGGTGGCCAGCGTGGCCCTGCTGGCGCTCGCGCCGCCGCTGGCGCGCAACTTCGCCACGCCCGAGTTGGCCACACTGCTGCCGTTGCTCACGGTGATCGTCGTCTGTGACGGGCTCTCCACCACCGGCCGGGCGATGCTCTACGGATGCCAGCATTTCCGCGCGCTGAGCGCCATCTCGGTGGCGTTCCACGTCGCCAAGACCGTCATGGTCGGGTGGCTGTGGTGGATGCGGCGGGGGCTGCCCGAGCTGGCGGTCGGCATCGCCGTGCTCACGGCACTACAGGGTCTGGCCCAGACCGCGGTCCCGATGTGGTTCCTGCGCGACGCCCGCGACCCGCGACCCGCCCCCGGTGAGGCGCAGCAGCCGGTGGGGCTACGCGGCCTGTTGCGGCCCATGGTGGCCTACTGCACGCCGCTGCTCGGGGCGCGCCTCACCTTCATCTCCGGTCAGAATCTCAGCAAAATCGTGCTCGGCAAGCTCTTCGACCTCACGCAGCTGGGCTACTTCTCGTTCGCGTTCCAGACCGTGGAACGATTCGTCGAGCTGGCGTCCACGCTGCCATCCGCCCTCATGCCCTCGCTGACGCGGCTGGTCGCGCGCGGCGAGCGCGAACGCATGCGATGGGTATTCGACCAGGCCTTCCGGCTCATCCAGGTGGCGGCGGGAGCGCTCTCCCTGTTGTTGTTCGTGTTCGCGCCCGAGCTGACGCGCTGGGTGGGAAGTCCGCTGTTCGCCCCGGCGGTGCCGTTGCTGCGGATCCTGGCGCTGGTGCCGCTCGCGCGCACGGCGCACCTGCCGCTCAACATGATGTTCCAGGCCATGCGGCTGCCCGGCATCGTCCTGACGCTCGCGCTGATCAAGTTCGCCGTCGAGTTCAGCTGCTACTTCATGCTGGTGCCGAGCCTTGGGCTCGCCGGGGCGGGCTGGGCGAACCTGGCCGGGGCGGTGATCGCGTTCATCGCCGCCCAGCTGGCGATGCGACGCCTTCTCCCCGAGGGGGCGGGGGAGCGCGCGCGCGCGAGCCTGGTGGCGCTGGCGCTGCTGGCGCCGTGCCTGGCCGCGGGGCTGGCGCTCGACGCCTGGATCGGCGGTCCCGCCGCCACCGCGGGCAAGCTGCTCATGATGCCGGTGGCGCTCATCTGCGCGTTCGCACTCGGGCTGGTCACGCGCTACGACCTGGAAAAGGTATCCTCCGTGCCTCTGAAGCCCGCCTGGCTCGGGCGCACGCGCGACGGCGCAGTGGCGGCCCTGGATGGGCTGGCCCAGGTCGTCGTCCTGCGGAGAACGCCATGAGCACCCCCCGAGTGCTGGTGATCGTCCCTGCCCACGACGAAGAGGAGAGCCTTCCCGTCACGCTCGACGAGCTGCGGCGGAAGGCGCCCGACATCGCGGTGCTGGTGGTCGACGACGGTTCCCACGACGCCACCGCGCGCGTGGCGCGTGAGCGCGGTGTTCCGGTCGTGAGCCATGCCGTGAACCTGGGCGTGGGTGGGGCGCTCCAGACCGGATTCCGTTGGGCGCTGCGCCACGGCTACGACATCGGCGTGCAGCTGGATGCCGATGGCCAGCACGATCCCGGCCACCTCGAAGCGTTGGTCGCGCCGGTCGCGCGCGGGGAGTGCGACGTCAGCATCGGCTCCCGCTACGTGTCGCGGAGCGGCTATCGCGCGCCGGTGGCGCGGCGGCTCGGGATGGTGCTGTTCTCGGCCGTGGTCCGGATGGCGGTGGGCCAGCGCATCACCGACACGACCTCCGGGTACCGCGCCTACGGACGGGCGGTGATGGAGATCTGCCAGTACGACTTCCCCAAGGATTTCCCCGATGCCCCGCTGCTCATCGACCTGGCGCGACGCGGCTTCCGTCTCGCCGAGGTCCCGGTGCAGATGCGCGCGCGCGAGGCGGGGCGCTCCTTCTATACGCTGGGCAAGTCGCTCTACTACCCGTACAAGAACCTGCTGGCATCCCTGATGGTGCTGCTCAAGCGTTCGAGTTGAACGGAAGGAGGCGACCATGGAGTTCCTGTCACGCACGCAGATCATCTCGGCCCTGGCGGCGGTCGGACTGGCCCTTTATGTCCTCGACCTGGTCCGGCGACGCCGGCTGTCGGAGGAGTACTCGTTCCTCTGGGTGGTCGCGAGCGTCGTCGTGGCCATCCTCGGCTTCTCGACCCCGCTGCTGCGGGCCATCACGCGTGCCCTCGGCATCCTGTACGAGGGCTCGACCGTGTTCTTCTTCGGCCTGGCCTTCGCGACCGCGATGCTGCTCTACCTCTCGGTCAAGCTGTCGCGGCTCGGGCAGGAGAACCAGTCGCTGACGCGCGAGCTTGCGCTGGTGCGCTTCGAGATCGACGAGCTGCGCGGCGATCGGTCGGGCGGGGCCCCACCCGCGGGCGGGAGCGGCGGAGCGTGACTCGAAAGCTCCAGTTCGCCGCCGGGATCGTCATCTCGGTGTTCGCTCTCTGGCTCTCCATGCGGGACGTCGACCCGGTGGCGGTCTGGCACGCGCTGCGGCGCGCCAGCGTCCCGGGCTTCGTGGTCGTGGTGTGCACGACATTGATCGGGTTCTGGCTGCGCGCCTTGCGCTGGCGTTCGCTGATCCAGAGCCCGAGACGGCTCGGCCTGGGAGGATTGTTCTCGGCCACCATGATCGGCTTCATGGCCAACAACGTGCTGCCCCTGCGCCTCGGGGAGTTCGTGCGGCCCTGGGCGCTCGCGCGCCGTGAGGGACTGTCGAAGAGCACCCTGTTCGCGACCGTCGTCGTCGAGCGGGCGGTGGACATGCTGACGCTGCTGGGCATCCTCGGCGTGGCCCTGCTCGTGCACCCGATCTCCGAGGCCACCGAGGCCGGCCGCATGACCCGCGCGGGCGCCGGAGTGCTGGTCGCGGCCTGCGTGGGCCTCACCGTGTTCGTGATCGCGCTCGAGCGCCAGCCCCGGTTCGCCCAGTCCGCCATCGCCCGGCTCTCCTCGCCGCTCCCGGCAGGGGTGCGTGCGCGCGTCGCCAACATGCTCACCCATTTCGTCGGCGGGCTCGGCCTGTTCCGGGACCTGCCGCGCCTGCTCTGGGTGTTCCTGCTGTCGTTCGTCATGTTCGGGATCGTCGTGCTCGGGTTGCAGGCGAGCCTGTGGTCGCTCGGCATCGCGCTGCCCTGGTACGCCGGCCTGATCATGCTGGTGATCACCGCCATCGGCATCATGGTGCCCGCCGCGCCCGGCTACATCGGCACGATGAACGTGGCCTGCATCGCCGGGCTGGCGCTGTTCCAGGTGGGCAAGGAGTCGGCGGTGCCGTTCTCGTGGTTCTACTGGGCGAGCCAGTGGGCGCCGGTGACGCTGGTGGGCCTCATCTGCCTGCAGCGGGAGGGATTGTCGCTGCGGTCGCTGGGGCAGGCGCGGGAAGGCGCCGCGTGAGGCTCGCGAGTTCAGCGCCGGTAGTGAGCAGCCACCTTGCGCACCGCCGCGCAGACGTCGTCGACGTCCTCATCGCTCATGCGCGGGAAGAGCGGAAGGGTGATCGCGCGCCGGTAGGCGTCCTCGGCGACCGGGAAGCTCCCGGCCGCGTAGCCGAGCGTGTCGCGGAAATGGGGATGGAAGTGGATCGGGATGAAGTTGACCGTGGTGCCGATGTTCTCGGCGCGCAGCTCTTCGATGAAGCGGGCGCGATCGCAGTCGAGTCGCTCCGGCTCGAGCGCGATCGGGTACAGGTGCCAGGCGTGCACGGCCCCGGGTCGCACGCGCGGAAGCCGCACCTCGGTCAGGCCGGCGAGGCGCTCCGCGTATCGGGCCACGATCGCGACGCGCCGGCGCTGGGACTCGGCGAACCGCTCGAGCTGTCCGAGTCCGACCGCGGCCAGGATGTCGCTCAGGTTGTACTTGAAGCCGGGAGCGGCCACCTCGTAGAACCACGATCCGGACGACGTGTAGCGCTTCCAGGCATCCCGGTCCATGCCGTGGAGCGCCAGCCTCGCCATGCGTTCCATGAGGGCGCCGTCGTCGGTGACGATCGCGCCTCCCTCGCCGGTGGTGATGTTCTTGGTCGCGTAGAAGGAGAACGCGGTCGCGGTCGCCAGCGAGCCCACCGGTCGGCCCCGCCAGCTGGCGCCGATCGCGTGCGCGGCGTCGGCGACGACCGGAAGTCCGCGTGCGCGCGCGATCGTCTGCACGGCGTCGTAGTCGCAGGGCTGGCCCGCGAAGTCCACCGTCAGGATGGCACGGGTGCGGGGCGTGAGCGCGCGCTCGATCGCGCGCGGGTCGATGCACAGCGTGTCGGGCTCGACGTCGGTGAGCACCGGACGGGCGCCGACGTGCTCGATGACGTTGACCGACGCCGCGAACGTGTAGGGCGTGGTGACGACCTCGTCGCCCCGGCCGACGCCCAGGCCCGCCAGCGCCAGGTGGAGTGCGCCGGTGCAGGAGCTGACCGCCAGGCCGTGGCGCGCGCCGACGAGCTCCGCGATGCGTTGGCCGAACTCGTGGGCGCGCGGTCCGGTGGTGATCCAGCCCGAGTCGAGCGTTTCCAGGACCAGCTGCTTCTCGCGTTCACCGATCCAGGGTGCGGCCACTGGCAACCAGCGGTCGCGCACCGGCGTGCCGCCGAGCGAGGCGAGGGTGTCGCGGCCGGAGACGGGCGTGGGAGGGCCGGTCACGGACGCGCGGCGGATTCGGATGGGACGTGGCGCATGCGAGCGACGATTCTATGCCACCCCGACCCGCGCGACCAAGCGCGCACCCAAGGGCGCTGAGCCGTGCACCCCCGGAAGTTCGTCCGTGACTCACTCGCCACCGCCGCCAGCCAGTATCTCGCCCGGATCGCCTTGCTGCTGCGCGGCGTGGTGGCGGCCTCGGCGCTGGGGCCCATCGGCTACGGGGCGTGGAACGCCCTCAACCTGCTGCTCGACTACGGCTCGTATGCCTCGTGCGGCGCGCTCGCGGGGCTCGACCTCCGCCTTCCCTCCGCGGCCGAGCGGGGCGATCGAGACCAGGCGCGACGGGCGATGACCGGGGCGTGGTCGGTGGTCGCGCTCGGTGGCGGTCTCTTTGCGCTCGCGGTCGTGCTCTACCTGGCGAGCGGTCATCGCCGCATCGCCACGCCCTGGGGCTGGGGCCCACCCGTGCTCATGCTGGTCAGCGCCCTGCTCCAGCTCGCGATCCAGTACCACGCAGGATCGCTCCGCGCGCACGGCGAGTTCCGCGCCGTCAGCGAGGCTCACGGGACGCAGGCCGTGCTGGGTGGAGGGCTCGGGCTGGTCCTGGTGTCGCGCTTCGGCGTCTGGGGTCTGCTCGGAGGCTGGCTGGTCGGTTCGCTGGTGGCGCTCGTCTGGATGCGTCGCGGCCCGGTCCGCCCGCCGCTTGCGATCGGTGGATTCAGGGAAGGGCTCTCGCTTGCGCGCCTCGGCTTCCCGATCTTCGCATTCTTCGCCGCCTCCCTGGTGTTGCGCTCGGTCGATCGGATCGCGTTCGTGCGTTATGCCGGGACCGAAGGGCTCGGCCAGTACAGCCTCGGGCTGATGGTGGCGGGGCTCGTGCTCTACCTGCCGGAGGCGGCGGCGACGGTCCTCTACCCGCGCATGTCGGCGGCCGCGCATGGCGCGCGCGACCCGGAGCGGACGCGCGCCGAGCTCAAGCAGACGCATCGCGCGCTGGCGGTGGTGCTCCCACCCGCGGTGGCGGTGGGGATGGTGTGGGCGGCGCCGCTGGTGGCGTGGCTCCTGCCCGCGTTCCGCGAAGGCGTCGCGCCGCTGCGCATCCTGGCGGTCGGGGCGCTCATGCTCTCGGGGGCGACGCTGCCCGGATACTTCGTGCTGGCCGGAGGCCCCCGGGGGCGGTTGCTGGCGATGGCGGTCGGCGTCGCGCTGATGACCGCCCTGCTCGTGTTCCGGGTCGCCGCGCGCGACCACACGCCGTCCTCGATCGCGATGGCCGCGGCGGCGGGCTACGCCGGTTTCGCCCTGGGGCTGGTGGCGCTCGCGGCGCCCGGCCTGTGCACGGGGTCCGCCGAGCGCCTCCGATTCGTTGCGGCCAGCTTCGTGCCGGCGCTTTCGGCCGCCGGGCTCGCGTTCGCCGCGTGCGCGATCGGCGCCGCGGAGTCACCGGCGGTCGCGGCCCTGCGCTCGGCCGCGATCGTCATCGCCTACCTGCCGGTGATGTGGTGGTTCGGACGGGGCGTGGGCCTCCGTCGCCTCGCGCGGGAATGGCTCGCCGGGCGCGTCGCCCCGGCCTGAGGACGACCATCTCCCATGCACCCCCGCAAGTTCATCCGCGATTCGGTCGGCTACGCCGTGAGCCAGTACCTGGTCCGTTTCCTGACCACGGTGCGCGGGCTGATCGCGGCACGGCTGCTGGGCCCCGCCGGCTACGGCTCGTGGAACGCGCTCGTCCTGTTGCTCGAGTACGGCAACTACGCGCCGCTGGGCACGTACTTGGCGCTCGACCAGACGGTGCCCGCGCGGATCGTCGACGGCGACGCGCGGCGCCTCGACCAGGTGAAGCGTGCCGGGCTGTTCACCGTCGTCGTCTCGACGACGCTGTTCGGCGTCCTGTGCCTGCTCTATTTCGCACGTCACCTGGGCCAGATCCGCTCGGTCTGGGGCCTCCGCGGCGTGGCGATGATGATCGGCTGCCTAGCGCTGACCAACCTCTCCTACTACCACCTGACCCTGATGCGCTCGCACGGGAATATCGGCGCGGTGAGCCGGTGGTGGCTGCTCCAGGGGGCGATCGGCGTGGTGCTCGGGCTGGCGCTCATCCCCCGGATCGGAGTCTGGGGGCTCCTGTGGGGGTGGCTCACGGGCACTCTGATCGCCACGCTCTCGGTCATCTGGGCCGGGCACCGGGTGGTTCCGCTCGCGCCGTCGGCAAGCCCGGAGTCCATCGCGCTGCTCAAGATCGGCTTCCCGATGTTCATCTACTCCGCCTCGAGCTTTGTCATGCGCAGCCTCGACCGCGTCATCATCCTGCGATTTCTTGGGACGGAGGCACTCGGGCTCTACGGACTCTCGGTCATGGCGGTGGGATTCCTGTTGACGCTTCCGGATGCGGCGGCCTACGTGCTCTACCCGCAACTGGTGCGTCGCTACCGTGAGGCTGGCGACGCTCCGGCGGCGATCCGCGACCACGTCCACCGGGCGATGCGGGCGGTGTCGCTGGCCATGCCGGCGCTGTGCGCCATCGTCTATCTCGGGGCCGATGACGTCGTCGAATGGCTGCTGCCGCGCTTCCGTGGCGGCGTGCCGTCGCTGCGCATCCTGTGCTTCGGCGCCGGCGGACTGGCGCTCGCCAACCTCGCCTCGATCGTGCTCATGACCCTGGGACGGCAGATGCTTCTGGTGCCGGTCGCGGTGTCCATGAGCGTGATCGGCGTGACGCTCGACCTGCTCGCGATCCACTGGGGATACGGGATCCGTGGCGTCGCCTGGGCGACCTTCACCACGTTCGCGCTCAACAGCACGGTGCTCATCACCCTCGCGGAGTGGGGCATCGAGCGCAGCCGCACGGCGAGGATGGTGTTCGTCGCCCGGGAGATCACGCCCCTGCTGCTCGCCATCCCGCTGGCGTGGGGCTTCGAGCGACTCCTGTCCGGATACGGCCACCCGGGACCCATTCGCTTGCTGCGCTTCCTGGGTGGGGTCACCGGCTGCCTTGCGCTCTACGGTCTGCTGACCGCCCCGCTCGCTCGCGGCATCGGGATCAAGCGGCTGCTCAGCGAGTTCAAATGGCCCTGGTCCACCACGCCCCGGCAAGCGGGGGGCCCCGATGCGTGAAATGGCCGGGCGGACGCGGCCAGCCGTGGGCGCTCTGCTCTTCTTCGGCCTGGCGGTCGCGCTCGCGTCACCGTTGGCCTGGCCTGCGGCGCTCGAAGTGGTGGCGCTGGCGATCGTGCTGGGCTACGCGCCGGGCGCCCTGATCGCGCCGATCCTCGCGCCGCGCTCGGGTGCCGCGGGGCGGACGCTGTTCGCGCTGGCGACCGCGCCGTTCCTGGCCGGAGGCGCCGCCGCGGTCCTGCTCGCGCTCGGCGTCCCGCCGCCGAACGCGGCGCGCGGCGTGCTCTGGGCGGTCGCGGTCGCGTCGCTGGTCGCCTCCCTCTGGCCCCCGACCCCGGTCGCGGCGGCGGATCGCGAGCGCGAGGGGGCGACGCCGTGGGTGGCGGCCGGGATGTGGACCTCTGTGGTGGCAGCGCTCCTGCTCGGGAACCCGTGGCTCGTGCCGCGCTCCGACGGGTGGTTCCACGCGGCAGTCACCCTGCAGATCGCGGAGCGCGGAGCGCCTCCCGAAGATCCCTATTTCGCCGGTCTGCGCCTGCTCTACTTCTGGGGCTATCACGCGTGGTCGATGATCTGGATCGCCATTTCCCCACGCCTGTCGGTCTGGGCCCCGCTCGTCGTCCTCAACCTGAGCGGGGCGATGGCAGTGATCCTCGGCGTGTGTCTGCTCGCCCGGCGGCTGGGTGCCGGGCCGCGCGGTATGGTCGCCGCGGCCGCGGTGGCCACGCTTGGCTACTCGCCGTTCGCCTGGGTGCTGATCGTCGGCCGAGCGTTCATGGGCACGGTGACCGGCTTCGGGGAGATGAGGCGGCTGGTGACGCTGGGCGTGAACCCCGTGATGCAGGCGATGAGCATGGG
>JBGPXY010000067.1:0-12381 GCA_041492985.1 Candidatus Eiseniibacteriota bacterium | reverse complement strand
CGAGGCGCACCTCAAAAGCGCCCAGGAGCCGGACATGCAGCGGACCGCTCGCGACGACGCCGGCCCTGGTCGCCGACGGTGAGGCGTGCGGCGCCGCTCGACCCGACGGGCGGGAGCGCGCGCGCGCCGGAGCCGCGCCGTCGGGGGCCGTGGTGGCGCGTGTGCCGACGGTCGCGCCACCCTCGATGCGCTCGCGCAGGCGGTCCGGGAGCGCGCTCATGCAGCGCGCGGCCAGCGCGTGGAGCGAGCCCGGAGCCAGCGCCGCGGCGAGCAACGGAGCGCTCACGTCCGACTCCTTGCGGAGCAGCACGAGGTAGTCGAGGCGCACGAGCCCCCGCAGCGCGCGCCGCAGCGGCGCCCGCCACGTGTCCCCCGCGACCTGGCGCACGCGTGCCTCGAACAGCGCGTTCCGGGCCAGCTCCTTCTGATCGCCGAGCCGGCGGGTCACGCGCGCCGCCGCGAGCAGCTCGCGCAACGCCTCGTCGGTGTGGCCCTGGAGCCCCCGCACCAGCGCCCGCTCCATGCGCGCGAGGGCCACCCACGACAGCAGCTCCATGCCCGCGAACCCGATCTGGGCCCGCGCCAGTCCGGCCTCGGCGTCGTCGAGCCGGCCACGCCGGCGGGCGCAGATCCCCTCCCAGACGTCCAGCTCCAGCGTCTGGGTCGGGTGACCGTTGCGCCTGACCGGCTCGCGCGCCGCCCCGAACCGTCGCGCGGCCTCGTCCAGCTCGCCCTTCTCGGCGAGGGCGCGCGCGCGATAGATCAGCAGATGCGGGTCATCCGCCTGTCCGCTCCAGCGCGGCAGGAAGGCTTCCGCCTCGTCGAAGTGCGCGAGGGCGACGTCCTCGAGGCCGAGGTAGGTGCACGCCTCGCCCATGTTGACGAGCGTGGCGCCCGCGCGCGCCCGATACCCGGCGCGGCGGAAGATCGGCAGCGCCCGTCGCGCGAACAGCAGGTAGATCTCCCAGTGACCCTCGGTGTACGCGACCGTGGCCTGTGCCAGCGAACACTCCGCCTCCTCGATCTCGTGCCCGCCCCCGCGTAGCCACCGCGCTCCCTCCCGCAGCACGGCCCGCGCGCGCGCCGGCTCGCCCATGTAGAGATGGATGGGACCCAGGTGGAGCGCGACCATGCCGCGGGCCGCTCGCGGGCGGGCGGGGAGCGCGCGCAGCAGTGCTTCGCCCTGTCGTCGGGAGTCGCGGAGCCGTCCGGCGCGCAGCGCCGTCTCGCCCTCGAGACGGAACGCGCGCGCGGCCGCCATGAACGCGCGCTGGCGCAGGAACCCGGCCTGGGCATCGCGCGCCAGCCGCAGTGTCTCGTCGAAGCGCCGCGCGTCGAGCGCCTGGTAGGCGCCGTGCAGCAGGACGCCGGGCGAGAGCGCCGACGCGGTGCCTGCCGGGACGCCGCGCGTGAGCTCGAGCGCCACCGGACCCAGCGACGGACCGCCCGGACCCGGCGCCGCCGCGGCCGCCTCGTCGAAGAGCCGCACCGCTTCCTCGAGCGCTCCCGCGTCGGCGAGCACGCGGATCGCGCGCGCCGCCTCGCCGCGGCGCATCCAGTGCCGCGCAAGCTTCGCGCTGACGCGCGTGCGCTCGTCCTGGCGCATCTGCCCGGACAGTCGCCCCAGCAGGAATTCGCGGAACAGCGGATGGAAGCGGGCAGCCGAGCCGTCGGGCAGTCGTTCCACGAACAGGTCGCGCCGGTCGATCTCGGCGAGCAGAGCCGCCCCGCGAGCACGGCCGATCAGGACCTCCAGCGCCTCGAGCTCCAGCTCCTCGAGCAACGCCGCGCGGCAGAGCGTGGTCTGAAGCGCGGGCGGCAGCGGCGAGAACACCTCCTCCGCGAGGTAGTCGAGGGCGCCCGACAGCCGGCGCTCATCGCCCGCCGCCCCGGTCAACTCAGCCAGCGCCACGCGCGGCACTCGCGGTTCGGGGTCGCGTTGCAGGTGGCGCGCCGCGAGCACGAGGCCGGCCGGCCAGCCACCCACCGCGGCGATCAGCGCGGTCCGCGCCGGCGAGTCGGCGCGCAGCCGGAAGACCTCCCGCAGCAGGCGTCCCTGCTCGCCGTCGGTGAACTCGAGGTCCGGCGCGCGCAGGACCAGCGAGCCCCCGTGCAGGTCGAGACGCGCGAGCGGCAGCGGGCACTCACCCCGGCAGGCGATCAGGAAGCTCACGCGCGACCCGCTCTCCTCGATGACGCGGCGGAGCCACTGCAGACCCTCGCGCGCGTCGGCCAGCGCGTGCGCGTCGTCGAGCACCACGAGACGCCGGCCGCGGGCGGGCGCCAGCTCGTCGAGGAAGCTGGCGGTGAGCACGGCGCCGTCGCGTTCCATGTCGCGTCGCGCCTCGAACAGGCGGCGGGTCCTGGCACCGAACGGCTTCCGCGCGCGGGAGGCTGCCAGCAGCAGGCGGCCGAGCAGGTGCGCGGGATCGCGGTCCTCGGGGCCGACCCGGCACCACAGAGCATCGCGGCCGGCAGCGAACTGGGCGGCCAGCGTCGTCTTGCCGAACCCGGCCGGTGCGGAGAGCACGGCGACCTTCCAGGGCCGGGCCAGGGAGCGCATCAGACGCGGGCGCGCGACGACGTTCTCGGGGCGGGGACGGCGAGCCGGCGCGGCCATGGCGGACACAGGCTAGCGCATGTGTCGGCGCGGCTGTAAGAGCGCCGTAAGAGGCTCCGTCGATGCTCCTCGCGTCGGTTCACGGAGGACCGGCAGCGGCACCCGCACATCGAAGGCCCGCCACCACCGGATCGCCGGAGCACCACACGGAGGAGGAGCAGATGAACGAGCGGAAGCAGCAGCTCGCGATCGGCGCGTTGATCGCGCTGGCCCTGTCGAGCGCGGCGCTCCCACGCCCGGCCCTGGCGACCGTCACCGCCGTCCCGATCGCGCGCGAGGCGATTCCCGCTCCCGGCGGGAACGGCACCTTCGGTCAGTACTCGAGCTACGGCGAGCCTTGTTTGAACGACGCCTCGCAGGTCGCCTTCACCGCGCTGCTCACGGGGACTTCGGGCGGCGGGGCGGACAACGACGTGCTGGTGCGCGGCGAGACGAATGGGACCCTGACCCTGATGGCACGCGAGGGTCAGCCGATCCCGGATGGCGCCGGGTTCTTCGGCGCCCTCCACTTCGTCGTGCGGGAGTACGCGATGAACGACTCCGGGCGGATCGCGGTGGTGGCGCCCCTGACCGGCACCCCCGGCGGGACGAGCGACAACTCGGCGCTCTACAGCGCCATCACGCCCGGGCTGTGGTGGAAGCACATCCGGCGGGGCGACATCGCGCCGTTCACCACGCTGCCGTTCAACGGCATCTTCCCGCCGCAGATCAACGACCAGCCCCCCGCCGCCGTGGCGTTCCTCGCCAGCCTCGGGACCAGCAGTCTCCCGAGCGTGGTCTACGTCTCGCGACTCGGTCTCCTGAGTCCGATCAGCTGGGTCACGCAGGCGGCGCCCGACGCCAGCGCGGGCAGCGGTTTCAACGGGACGGTGTTCTCCTACCCGGCCGCCGACCCACCCGCGCTGCGGCGTAACGCGGCCGAGATCGCCATCTGGGCGCACATGAGCGGAACGCCGCTGGGCTTTCGGGACGACGACGGGGTGTTCCGGGCCTCGGCCGACGGCTTCGCCGACTGCGCGCGCGGAAATCAGGCGGCACCGGGGGGCGGCACCTACGGCGAGATGGACTCGCCGGTCTACAACGCTGACGGCATCGCGGCCTTCCGCTCCCCGCTCTACCCCAGCTCGGCGGGCGAGATCATCGCTCTCGACTGGCCCGCGGGCGGCGAGCTGTGCGCGTTCAAAGGTCAATCGGCCGCGGACGGCAATGGCACCTTCGCGAGCCTGGGCGAGCCGGCGCTGAACGACGCCGAGACCGTGGCGTTCCGGGTCGCGCTGACCGGCACCGCGGGCGGCGGCAACGACGATTCGGCGATCTACAAGTCGGACAGCCCCTACACCGCAGTGCCCTCGCTCGACGATCAGCTCGCCCGCGAGGACCAGGCGCCGCCCGAGGGCAACGGGAAGTTCTCCGGCTTCGGCAACATCGTCGCCATCAACGCCCTCGGTCAGGTGCTGTTCACGGCCACGCTCAAGCTGACCGCGGGCGGGTCGAGCGACGACCGCGGGCTCTACCTCTGGGATCCGGTGGATGGGCTCGTGAAGCTGCTGCGCCTCGGGGATGTGATCGACGGCAGGACGGTGATCGATTTCTCGACCCTGACGCAGCGGGACTTCGGCGGATACCGCGTGCTGAACGACCTCGGCGAGGCGGTGGCTCGGGTCCGCTTCTACTTCAACCCGGGCGTCCGGGACGGGATCTACCTGCTCCGTTACCAGCGCGCGGCCGGCGTGGCGCCGAGTTCCGGGGGGACTTCGCTCCAGCTCGCTGTCGGACCCAACCCGGCCGTGGCGGGCCCCGTGACGCTGCGCTACACGATGCCGGCCGCGGGCGCGCTGCGCGCGACGGCGCACGATCTGTCGGGACGCCTGGTGCGCACGATCCACGACGGTGCCGCGGAAACCACTGGAATGCTTCTCTGGGACGGCGCCGACGATGCCGGGAACTCGCTTCCGGCTGGGGTGTATTTCCTCAGAATCGCCGCGGCGGGACAGCAGCTGGTGCGCCGGCTGGTACGCGTGCGATGACGACGACGTCACGTTCACGGCGGGCCGACGTCCGCCGAAAAGTGTCGCGGGCCGCACCCGCGACCGCGCCGCGGGCCGATGTGCCCGCGGCGCCGGGCCGCGCGCGAACCGGGAGACGCGGTTCCCGTCTGCGCGGCCGGCTTCCACCCGCCTCCTGGCCGTTCCCGGGGAGCTGAGCGGAAGGCAGGGCCGCACGCCGCGCCCGGCGCGAGACCCGACGAACGTGGGGTGGCAGCCCCACGGCGTCGCGCGCCGGGCGCTCTTCATTGAGCGCGCTGCGCATGCTTGCTGACCGGCCAGCGGTTCCCTATCCTGACCGGCCGGCGTTCCCGCTCAGGTGATCCTCGCGACCCCGAACACGGAGGCTTCATCCCGATGGCGATCAAGAAGGTGGGTGTGGTGGGCTGCGGGCTCATGGGCAGCGGCATCGCGCAGGTGAGCGCGCAGGCGGGATTCCCGACCGTGGTGCGCGAGGTCTCCCAGCCCCTGCTCGACAAGGGGCTCGGCGCGATCCGCAAGTTCCTCCAGGGCGGCGTCGACAAGGGCAAGCTGGCCGCCGCCGACATGGAGAAGACGCTCGCGAATCTCAAGGCCACCACCGACCTCAAGGACCTCGCGGATTGCGACCTGGTGATCGAAGCGGTGAGCGAGGAGCTGGCCCTGAAGCGTGAGCTGTTCGGCGCCCTCGACGGGATCTGCCGGCCGGACGCGATTGTCGCATCCAACACCTCGAGCCTCTCGATCACGGAGCTCAGCACCTACACCCAACGGCCCGAGCGGCTCATCGGGCTCCACTTCTTCAACCCGGTCCCGCTCATGAAGCTGGTCGAGGTGGTGAAGACGCTGCGTTCCGCGCCCGCCGCGGTGCAGGACGCGAGCGAGTGGTGCCGGGCGGTCGGCAAGACGGTCGTCACGGTGGGCGACAGCACCGGCTTCGTCGTCAACCGGCTCCTGGTGCCCTACATGCTCGACGCGATCCGCGTGTACGAGCAGGGGCTCGCGAGCCGCGACGACATCGACAACGCCATGAAGCTCGGCTGCGGCTACCCGATGGGGCCGCTGTTCCTGGGCGACTACGTGGGCCTCGACACGACCTACTCGATCGCGAAGATCATGTTCGACGAGTTCCGCGAGCCACGCTTCGCGCCGCCGCCGCTGCTCAAGCGCATGGTGCTGGCCGGCCAGCACGGCCGCAAGAGCGGGCGCGGGTTCTATGACTGGAGCACCAACCCGCCGTCGTGATCCCGGGAGCGAGGGCGCGGGCGTGATCCATGACCCGCGGCGCCGTGGACAGACCCTCGCGGAGTTCTTCCTGTCCGTGGAGCCGCGACTCTACGCGGACCTCGCCGAAGCGGGTGTGCTGCCCCCCCCCGCCGCGGCGGACCCGGTCGACCACGCGCGCCGCGAGTGGGAGTGCTTCGCGCTCTACGCGTGCGTGCGCGGACTGGTCGCCGCCGGCGGGTTCAACCGCGAGACCGCCGCCGCCATCGACGCCCTGCACGAATGCGTGCTGGGCGCGTGGACCGAGAGCGCCTCGCCGCCCCTCGCCGCCGAGGCGCGCAGCGATCGGATCGCCGAGCGCTACGCCGAGTACGGTGGCATCGGACAGGCGGGAGGCGCGGCAGGTGCCGCCACCGTGACCCGACGGCTGGGCGAGGCCGCCGCGCGCCACATGACGCGGGGCGATCCGGCTCCCTCCGAGCTGGCCGAGCTGGTGGGCACACTGCACGAGACGCTGGCCGAGGGCGCCGCCGAAGCCGTGCGGCAGGCGGAGTAGCCACACATGAACCGCGCGGCCGCGCCGGAGTCCACTTCATGTATCACTTGAGGTCCTCGCCGCCGCTCGAGCCGCTGCTGGCGGTGGTCGAGCGCATGGAGCGATCGGGCCTCGTCGTCGCGCTCGGCGGCAGCGGCCTGCTGGCGGCCTTCGGTCTCGCGGACACGGTCGGCGATTGGGACCTCACCACCGACGCCCCGCTCGACCGCGTGACGGCCGGCCTCGACGGAGAGACTTTCACCCACAAGGGCTCGGACGAGCTGCATGCGGACCAGAAGCTGATGCTCGCCGGCGGGTCGATCGAGGTGATCGTGGGCTTCGCGTTCCACGCGCCGGCGGGCGTCGTGCACATCCCGACGCGGGTGAGCGGGCGCTGGAACGGCATCCCGATCGGGGGCCCCGAGGCCTGGGCGGTCGCCTACCACCTGCTCGGGCGCCGCGAGAAATCAGAGGCGTTGTGGCGCGATCTGGCCCACCGCGGCGCGGACCGGGAGGCCGTGGCGCTGCTGCTCAGAGAACCCCTCCCGCCCGAACTCGCCAACCGGCTCCTCGGCCTGCCCACTTCAAGTGACACGTGAAGTCGGGCCGCTGGGCGGCCCGCGACGATCCGCGGGGTCGCACGTCCGCTCGCGGGTCGGCTTCCGGCGATGAGCTGCGTTCAGCGGCCGGGCTTCGTCCCCTCAGCGGCCCCCGCCACCAGCGAACGCAGAGGATCGCCCTCGAGCTCGTAGACGTGCCACTCCGCCTGGCGCGTGGCGCCCAGGCGGCGGTAGAACTCGATCGCCGGCTCGTTCGAGTCCAGCACCGCCCACGTCAGTCGCGGGCTCCCCCGTTCGACCGCGACGCGCGCCACGGACCGGATGAGCGCGAGGCCGAGACCGGTGCCGCGGTGGGACTCGCGCACGTAGAGATCCTCGAGCCACACCATGGGCGCGGCCCAGAACGACGAGAACATGCCGAGGTAGAGGGCGTAGCCGACCGCATCTCGACCGTCCTCGGCGATGAATCCCTCGACCTTCGGCCAGGCCTCGCCCGACAGGTGCGCGGCCAGGCGTACGGCGTCGCCGGTCACGAGGTGCGAGAGCGCTTCGTACTCGGCGAACTCGTGCAGGAGCGCCCACACGCTCGGCGCGTCGGCGGGGGTCGCCACCCGGATCGTGGCGTGGGACGTCCGGGGTGCCGCGTCCGGCCTTAGGGGTCGGGGGTCCATCTACTCGCCGACCACCTTGATGAGCACGCGCTTGTTCCGCCGACCGTCGAACTCGCCGTAGAACACCTGCTCCCAGGGCCCGAGATCCAGCTTGCCGCCGGTGACGGCCACCACTACCTCGCGCCCCATGATCTGACGCTTGAGGTGCGCGTCGGCATTGTCCTCGCCCGTCTCGTTGTGCCGGTACTGCCCGGTCGGCGCATGCGGGGCGAGCCGCTCGAGCCAGACCTCGTAGTCGTGATGGAGCCCGCCCTCGTCGTCGTTGATGAACACGCTGGCGGTGATGTGCATCGCGTTGACCAGCGCCAGTCCCTCCTTCACCCCGCTCTCGCGCACGACGCGCTCGACCTCGGGCGTGATATTGAGGAACCCGCGCCGGGTGGGGACATGCATGGTCAGGTAGTCGGTGCGCGATCGCATGGTGTGCGAGGCTAACACGCGCGGGCGGGCGCGGGCGCCCGGCCGGCTCAAGGGAATCGCCCTCCCGCCCGGGCGCGCGCTTGAGACTCTCCCGATCGCTCTGCTACCTTCCCCGGCCCGCGCGCATCAGAACCTCCGACCTCGCGAACCGCGCGGCGGATCAATCCGACATGGACCTTTCCATCGAATCCTCAACCACGAGGAGCAATCCCTTGCCCAACAAGAGCCTTCCCGACATCGTCATCGTCTCGGGTGCCCGCACGCCGATGGCCGAATGGATCGGAGGCAAGCGCGGCGATGGTCTGCCCGGCGGCGCCCTTGCCTCGCTTTCCGCCATCGATCTGGGCGCCATCGCCGCACGCGGCGCGCTCGAGCGGGCGGGTGTGCCCCCCGAGTCCATCGATCACGTGGTGATGGGCAACGCCCTGCAGACCTCGGGCGACGCGCTCTACGGGGCGCGGCACGTGGCCCTCAAAGCCGGCCTGCCCAAGACCGTGCCGGCGCTCACCGTGAATCGGCTGTGCGGCTCGGGACACCAGGCGGTGGTGTCGGCGGCGCAGATGATCGCCCTCGGCGAGGCCACCTGGGTGGTGGCGGGCGGCATGGAGAGCATGAGCCAGGCGCCTCACGTGTTGCGCGGCGCCCGCGGCGGTCTGCGGCTCGGCCCCGGAGCGCAGCTCGAGGACTCGCTGTGGGTGGCGCTCAAGGACAGCTACTGCGGACTCTTCATGGCCCAGACCTCCGACAACCTGGCGCGCAAGTACGGCATCACCCGCGAGCAGCAGGATGCGTTCGCCTTCCGCTCCCACACGCTCAGCAACGCCGCCAACAACGACGGGCGCTTCGCCGAGGAGCGCGTGCCGGTGACGGTGCAGCAGGGCAAGAAGTCCGTGGTTGTGGACAAGGACGATCACCTCTTCCCGGCGACCACGCTCGAGGGACTCGCCAAGCTAGGGCCCGCCTTCGGGCCCGAGTCGTTCGTGACCGCCGGCAACGCCTCGGGCATCGTCGATGGCGCGGCGGCGCTGGTGGTGACCGATGCCGAACGCGCACGGGCCGCGGGCCGCAAGCCGATGGGGTTCGTGCGCGCGTGGGCGAGCGTGGGCGTCGACCCGGAGATCATGGGATTCGGTCCGGCGCCGGCGATCCGCAAGACGCTGGAGCGCGCCGGTCTCACGCTCGGGGACATCGACCTGTTCGAGATCAACGAGGCGTTCGCCGGCCAGTACCTGGCGGTCGAGAAGGATCTCGGCCTCGACCGCGACAAGGTGAACGTGAACGGAGGCGCGATCGGGCTCGGCCACCCGCTCGGGGCGACCGGCGCGCGGCTGATCCACACGCTGCTGATCGAGCTGGCCCGGCGCGGGAAGCGCTGGGGCATCGCCTCGGCCTGCATCGGCGGCGGCCAGGGCATCGCGGTCCTGCTGGAGCGGAACAGCTGAGCCGCTAGCGCGGGCTCCGGGATCGCGGCCAGGGGCGGTACGCGTCGCGATACCCGCGGCTTTGTCCTTGCCAGCGGGGTGCCGGTGGCGATTTACTTGTCGCGCTCCCGCCCCGTGGCTATCCCCCACCCGACCGACCCGGCCCTATGGACGAACGCGAACTCATCCACGATTGGAACGAGGCCGGCGAGCGCTGGGACCGCCCCCCTTACCGGATCGCCTTCGACGACGAGACCCTGCGCGACGGCCTGCAATCCCCGTCCGTCCGGAGCCCCTCGATCGAGGACAAGATCCGCATCCTCCATCTCATGGAGCGGCTCGGCATCGATACCGCCGACATCGGGCTTCCCGGCGCGGGGCGCCACGTGGTCGAAGACGTCACGCGCCTGGCGCGTGAGATCGCCGGCAAGCGCATGCGCATCACCGCCAACTGCGCGGCGCGCACCCTGCGCCAGGACATCACCCCGATCATCGAGGTCTCGCAACAGGCGGGCATCCCGATCGAGGTGTGCACCTTCATCGGCTCCTCCCCCATCCGCCAGTATGCCGAGGACTGGACGGTGGAGACGATGCTCCGGCACACGGAGGACGCGGTCAGCTACGCGGTCTCGCACGACCTGACGGTCATGTACGTGACTGAGGACACGGTGCGCGCCCATCCGGACACGCTGCGGCGCCTGTTCCTCGCCGCCATCCGGTCGGGGGCCAAGCGACTGTGCCTGTGCGACACCGTGGGCCACGCGACGCCGACCGGCGCGGCCAACCTGGTCCGCTTCGCTCTGGCGGTGGTGCGCGAGAGCGGGACGGAGACCGAACTCGACTGGCACGGACACAGCGACCGCGGGCTCGCGGTCATCAACACGATCGCCGCCATCCGGGCCGGGGTCACGCGCGTGCACGGGTGCGCGATCGGCATCGGCGAACGCGTCGGCAACACGCCGATGGACCAGCTGCTCGTGAACCTGAGGCTGCTGGGCTGGATCGAAAACGACTTGAGCGCGCTCGCGGAGTACTGCGAGCTGGTGGCCCGCACCACGGGTGTGCCGATACCGCCCAACTACCCGGTGATGGGGCGCGACGCGTTCCGCACCGGGACCGGCGTGCACGCCGCCGCGGTCATCAAGGCGTTCCGCAAGGGGCATGACTGGCTCGCCGATCGCATCTACTCGGGGGTGCCCGCGGGACTGGTCGGCCGGCGCCAGGAGATCGAGGTGGGACCGATGAGTGGCGAAAGCAACGTGGTGTTCTGGCTCGAGAGCCGCAAGATCACCCCGACGCTCGAGCGCGTGCAATCCATCCTTCATCGAGCCAAGAGCGTCGATCGGATGCTCACCGACGCCGAGATCCAGGCGGTGCTGGAGTCCCCGAGCGAGACGCGCGTCCCGTGACGCACGGGCCCGCACGCGCTCCACACCGCACGCTCGCCGTCCTGGCCACGTTCGTGGCGGCGTGCCTGGCGCCTCCTGTCCCGGCGGTCGCCGCGGCCGCGCCCCCCGCGGCCCACCCGTTCGACAGGGAGGCCGCGGTACAGCTCGTGCGGCAGGCCCGCGAGTTCGAGAACCACAACGCCTACTCCCTGGCGCTCGGCGAGTGGCGACGCCTGCGCGCGGTCACGCCCCTGGATGGCGATCTCGAGCTGACGACCGCGGTGGACGAGGCCCGCGCCGGGCAGCTCGACTCGGCCGAAGTCCGTCTCGCCGGTCCGATCCTGTCGGCCGCGGCGGTCGACACGCTGCCGGTGACGCGCTACCGGTACTACACGGGGGACCGCGAAGGCGTCTACGTGAACGGAGGCTACGACGGCTGGCACTGGTACGTGTGGCGTGCCCGCGCCGAGGTGGCCGCGGCGCGCGGGCAGTGGGCCGAGGCGATCACGGCGGCGCGGCGCTGCGTCGCGGCGCGGCCGGTCTCCGGCAAGGACTGGCTGCTGCTCGCGCTCTGCGCGGCGCATGCGGGCCAGGTCGACGAGGCACGCGACGCCGCGCTCCGCGCCATCGCGATCGACGTGACGGTGCCGGAGGCGCACTACCTCGCGGGCGTGCTGGCGTGGCGCGCCGGTCGCACGGCGGAGGCCCAAGCCCGCTTCCGGTCCGCGGTCGCGATCGACTCCACCGCGCCGGAGCCCGCCCTGGCGCTGGTGCGATCGCGACTGCCCGGCGCCACACCCGACTCGCTGCCGACCGACTTCCTGACCGGCAGGCGCGTGGTGGCGATGCTCACGTCGAGCGCCGGCCCGAAGCTCGAGGAGTTCGTCCAGGCCGACCAGGGCGTGGGCGTGACCCATCACGAGGACCCGGTGCTGCCCGATACCCTGTCCTCGATGATGAAGGCCCAGCAGGTGCCGGTGTGGCTGTATGTCGACGAAACCGGTCGCGTGGTCCTCAATGAGGTGCCATGGTCCTCGGGTCACGAGTTCCCCGTGCCGGTGATCTCGGGACTGCTCCAGACCCTTTCCCACTGGCGATTCCAGCCCGCCACGGTCCGCGGCGAGCCCCGCCCGGCGTGGATCGACTTCGATTACGTGTTCCCGCGCTGACGCGCCGCGAGGCGCGGGCGCAAAGGAGACCCGAGTGACGAAGACCCATGCGGTGGCGGTGATCCCCGGAGACGGCATCGGGCCCGAGGTCGTGCGCGAGGGCCTGCGGGTGCTCGAGCGCGTGGCGGCCAGCGAGGGCTTCGGCGTGCGTCTGACGCGCTACCCGTTCGGCGCCGAGCACTACCTCAAGACCCGGGAGATCTTCCCGGACGCGGCGTTCGCCGAGGTTCGCCAGCACGACGCCATTCTGCTCGGCGCGATCGGCGACCCGCGCATCGAGGTCGGGCTGCTGGAGTTCGGCATCATCGCGAAGCTACGGTTCGAACTCGACCTCTACGTCAATCTGCGG
>JBGPXY010000064.1:0-12508 GCA_041492985.1 Candidatus Eiseniibacteriota bacterium | reverse complement strand
AGGCCGAGGCGGTACATCCAAGCCGCAGACCCGGTATACCAGGTCCAACCGCCTCGGCCGATATGCGCCGGGTGTGTGTAGATATCGGCCGCCACGACGTAGGGCTCCACCTGGTAGCGCTCGACATCGGCCGGCGTGCGGTTGTGATTGATCGGATTCAGCATGTGGAACAGCTCGACCGCCTCGTCACCGCTACCGAGGTGCGCCATGGCCATCACCGTCCAGATCGCGGCGTGGGTGTACTGGCCGCCGTTCTCGCGCACTCCCGGCACATAGCCCTTGATGTAGCCGGGGTCGAGTTGCGACTGGTCGAACGGCGGCGCGAGCAACTGAATCACGCCGGCGTCGCGCCGCACCAGTTGCATGCGAACCGCATCCATAGCGCGCTCGGCCCGGCGCCGCGGCGCCACTCGCGAGAGCACGGCCCAGGACTGGGAGATCGCGTCGATCCTGCACTCCTGAGCTTGGGCCGAGCCGAGCGGGGTGCCGTCGTCGAAGTAGGCGCGGCGGTACCAGTCGCCGTCCCACGCCTGCTCGAGCATCGTCGCCATCCGCTCGCGTTCTCCAGCCCATCGGGTGGCGCGCTCCGTGTCCCCGCGCGCTCTCACCATCGCGGAGAAATCGTGCAGGATCTTCGACAGGAACCAGCCGAGCCACACGCTCTCGCCGCGGCCCTGGTGTCCGACGCGATTCATGCCGTCGTTCCAGTCCCCGGTGCCGATCAGGGGAAGTCCGTGCGCGCCGACGGTGAGCCGGCGCTCGATGGCACGGATGCAGTGCTCGTAGAGTGTTCCGCTCTCCCCTCTGGTCACGGGCTGACCGTAGGCCTCCAGCTCGCCGGGTTGGAGTGCGGGCGACTCTAAGAAGGGCACGGACGCATCGAGCACCGCGTGATCCCCCGTGTGCTTCACATAGTGGGCCACCGCGTACGGCAGCCACAGCAGGTCGTCGGAGCAGCGGGTGCGCACGCCGCGGCCGCTGTGCTCGTGCCACCAGTGCTGCACGTCGCCTTCGATGAACTGGCGCCCGGCACAGCGCAGCAGATGATCGCGGTACAGGTCCGGCCGCGCGAACCCGAGCGCCATGACGTCCTGCAGCTGGTCACGGAATCCGTACGCGCCCCCGGGCTGGAAGAAGCCGGTGCGACCCCACAGCCGCGAGCTCACCGACTGGTAGAGCAGCCAGCGATTCATGATCAGGTCGAACGAATCATCGGGCGTCTCGATCTGCACGGTCCCGAGCATCGCGTCCCAGCGCCGCTCCACCTGCTCCAGCGCCGAGCGCGCGGCCGCGACGCTGCCGAAGTGCTCGGCCAGCTCCAGCGCGTGGTCGTGGGTCGCGCCCTGCCCCAGCAGCATCACGACGTCCCGGGTCTCGCCGGGCTCGAGATCGATGCGGAGCTGCAGCGCGGCGCACGGGTCGAGCCCGGCGCCGAAACGCTGCCCCAGCGACTCGCGCCCCAGCGCCGCGGGTCGCCGCAGCGAACCGTTCCGCCCCAGGAACTCGAGCCGGTCGCCGGTCGCCGACGCGAGCCTCCAGCTCGCGTGCGCGAACGCGACACGGCCGGGGAAGTCGGAGTTGTAGGGATTGCGCGCCAGCACGGCGCCCGTCTCCGCGTCCTGTTCGGTGACCACGAAGCGCTGCTCGCCCGCGCGCGGCGGGCACAGCGCCCACTCGTTGTAGGCGAACACGCTCAGGCGCCGCGGGCGCGCCGTGTGGTTCGTGAGCGAGAGATGGGAGAACTTGACCGGCTCATCGGCGTGCACGAACACCGCCAGCTCGGAGGTGATGCCGTGTTCGCGGTGGATGTAGCGGGTGACGCCGGCGCCATGGCGCGTGACCCAGCGGCCGCCTTCGGGCGAGCGCGGCAGGGGGCCCGGGGTGGCGCCCCATGCCTCCGCTCGATCCTCGTCGCGCAGGTAGATGGCCTCGCCGCTGAACTCGCTCACCGCGTCGTTGCCGAACGGCGTCAGGCGGTTCTCGCGGCTGTTCCCGGCCCACGTCCAGGCCGCGCCGGTGGCGCCCACGACCGTGCCGAAGCGCTCGTTGGCGATGACGTTGACCCACGGTTGAGGTGTGTCCGCATCGCCCGGCAGCACGATCGCGTATTCGCGCCCGCCGGCGGTGAAGCCGCCCAGCCCGTTCGCGAGCGCGAGCGGCGGGGCTTCGACCTCCACGCGATCGTCGCTCGTCTGTGCCCCGTCGGGGAGCGGGCGCGCGACCAGCGCCTCCGACCAGCTCGGCTCGGGGTAGGGCAGGCCGAGCTGCTCGGCCAGCGCGCCGCGCTCCCCGCTCAACACCGCGTGCGCGGCCGACATCAACACGGTGCGCTCGGGCTCCGGCATGCCGTCGCCGCGCAGCAGGAACACGCCGCCGGGGCGTTGCCTCCATGCGGCCCACGGGCCCTTCTCGAGCAGGCCTTCGAGCTGCTCGTGCATCTCGTCCAAGTAGCTCACCGGATGCTCATTGAGGATGACGACGTCGGCACTGAGGCCTTTGAGCCGCCAGTATTCCTGCGCGCGCAGCGACTGGCGCACCAGCGAGAGATCGCCCTCCTCGACCACGCGCACCACCAGAATCGGCAGGTCGCCGGAGACTCCGTGAGCCCAGAGGCCGGATTGGCCGAGGGTGTTGCCGGCGAGGACCGCGGGTGCGGCGCGCAGCGTCGTGTCGGTCCACAGCACGTGGGAGGCGAGGCGCTCGTAGAGCTGCGCCTCGTCGGTCGAGATGCCGAGATGACGCAGCAACAACTGGGTCTGGGTGGTCGCGAGCGCGAATGTGCGTGCGGCTGACGTGGGATCGTCGTACTTCTCGGCCAGCGCGAGTGCCGCGGCCCGGCTCGTGGCGACACCAGTCGCGAACGCCAGGCGGACCTGTCCGCCGGGGGCGATGCGTACGCGCCGCCGCAGGCTCAGGACCGGATCGAGTACCGCCCCCGTGGTGCCGGACAATGCCCGACCGTCGAGCGCGACGGGGTTCTCGGGCGTGCGTCCGCGCCCGAGGAACCGCTTGCGGTCGGTCTCCCACTCGATGGCGCCGTGGACCCCGCCCTCGGCGCTCACCACGTGCACCGCCCACGGGGTCTGCTCGTCGGGCGAACGCGGTCGGCGGCCGCACAGCAGGGCCGTGCACTCGGGGCGGTACTCGGTCTCGAGGAAGAGCTTGAGGAACGCGGGGTGCGAGAGGTCGTCGGCGTGGGATGCCAGCACGATCTCGACCAGGCTCGTCACCTCGATCTCGCGCAGCAGATCGGTGTGATTGACCAGCGACACGCGGCGCACCTCGACGTCGTCCTCGGGCGAGACGGTGACCTCGAGGCGGGTCTCGATGCCATCGTCGGTGCGCGCGTAGAGGGCCCCGTCCGCCCGATAGGTCACCTGATACCGCTCGGGCTCACGACAGACCGGCTGGTGGGCGGCCGACCAGATGAGGCCGCTGCGCACATCGCGCAGGTAGATGAACTGGCTGCCCGGGTCGCAGGTCGGGTCGTCGCGCTGCCGTGTGACCGCGCGTCCACGCCACGTGCTGGTACCGCCGCCCGCATTGGTGACGACCGTGGTGTACTGGCCGTTCGACAGGAAGTGGGCGCTCGGGTAGAGCGTGTGCGGAGAGCGGAAGTGCCGCGGCGTCGCCACGGGCACCAGCGGTTCGACGCGTGTGGATTCGGCGGGCCGCGGCCGGATGACCGGCACGTAGCGCGGCACGCGCTCCTGGAGCAGGGGTTCCGTGGCCTGTACGCGCGGATCGGAGTGGAAGCGGCGCACCATCGGGGCGCCGAGCACCGCGTTCGCGAGCGCGACCAGGCTCATGCCCTGATGGTGGGCGAAATACGCCTGCACGCTGTGGACGCGCAGATGGTCGAGCGCGGGCTCGCCTTCGGGAACCGGACCCTTGCGCGGCGTGTAGTCGAGCGCTTCGTGGAACCCGAATCGCCCCGCGGCCCCCTCGCGGGAGAGGCGGCGGAAATTGGCGGCCGCGGCGGCAGGGTCGACCAGCGCGGCGAGGGCGGTGGCGTACGGCGCGACGACCAGGTCCTCGGCGAGCCCGCGCTTGAGCCCGAGGCCGGGGACGCCGAAGGCCTTGTACTGGTAGTTGCCATGCGGGTCCACGGAGTGGAAGGCCGACTCCGAGATGCCCCACGGCACCCGGTGACGTCGGGCGTAGTGGACCTGCGCCCGCACCACCGCGCGGCAGGTGTTCTCGAGCAGGGTCTCGGGGTGGCTGCGGAGCATCAGCAACGGCATCAGGTACTCGAACATCGAGCCGCTCCAGGAGACGAGCGTGGTGGAGCCTTCGACGCTCACCAGCGCGCGCGAGAGCCGGAACCAGTGCTCCTGCGGCACGTCACCGCGGGCGATGGCGATGAAGCTGGCGAGCCGGGCCTCGGAGGCCAGCAGGTCGTAGTACGATCCATCGAGGCGGCCGGGCCCCTCGGCGTCCGCCAGCCGGAAACCGATCGAGAACGCGCCGCGTGTGCGGTCGTACAGGAACGTCCAGTTCATGGCGTCGGCGAGCGCATCGCAGCGACGGGCGAGGTCGTCGAGCCGTTCGCGCGGCACGTCGACCGGCGTCGCGAGCCCCTCCGCCGGGGCGAGCGCCGCGGGCGCGAGCCCGCCGAGCCCTTCGAGCAGCGAACGACCCCACTGCGCGACGTCGTCGGCCTCGGGCCCGGCGGGCGCCACTGCGGCGACCCGCTCGAGCGCCGTCCGCACGCCGGCGATGCGGTTCGCGGCGGCCGCGAGGCTCTCACTCGTCGGTCCATCGACCTCCAGCGCCGATCGCAGCATGTCCAGCTCGCCCTGCGCGAACGTGCAGGCGGCGCGCAGCGGCGTGGCGCCGTGCGCGTGACGCCCCAGGGCCGCCAAGGCGTCGTCCAGCACGCCCGCCGTGTCGGCGAGGCCCGCGCCGAGGCGACCGATGTCCGCCGCGCCCGCGGCGAGCTCGCGCAGTCCGGCGGAGAGCGTCATGAGCACCCCCGCGAGATTGCCGCTGTCCACGGTCGAGACGTAGCGGGGCAGGAGCGGGGCGAGGCTCTCCGTGTCGTACCAGTTGAGCAGGTGGCCTTCGTGGCGCTCCAGCGCCTCGACGCTGGCGAGCGTGTTCTCGACCCGGTCGGCGAAGGGGGCCGTCCCGAGGTACCCCAGGTCGTGCGCGGCGAGCGTCGAGAGCAGGTCCATGCCGATATTGGTCGGTGAGGTGCGGCGCGCGATGCGCGGCTCCGGCATCTCCTGCACATTGTCGGGCGGCAGCCAGTGATCCTGCGCCGTGGTGAATCGCTCGAAGTAGTGCCAGGTGCGGCGCGCGATGCGACGCAACTGTTGCGTGTCTTCGGCGCCCAGCGCCAGGCGCCGCGGGACCACCGGCCGGCTGAGCCACCACGCGACCAGCGGCGAGGCGAGCCACGCGGCCAGGAACGGCAGCGCCAGCGGCAGCGCGATGGCGCGCAGCGGCAACACGCCCAGCAGCAGGAGCAGAGCGGCCGCCGGGCCGGCCCACATCTCGGCGATGAAGACGCGTGGGCCCTGACGCGCAAGCAGCCCGGCGGCGCGTGCGGCGGTCGTGGCAGCGGTCTCCCACTCGAGCAGCCGGCGCTGCGTGATCACCATGCGGACGAGCGACAGGACGATGGCGTGCAACATCTCGAACGCGTGATACGGGAGCAGGACGATCTGGAGCAGTACCTGCGCGCCCGCCATCTCCAGCTCCGCCCACACGTCGTGCAGGAACACACCGAACGGCTGCTGTGGCCTGGGGCCGCCGGCGAAGTGCACCAGCGGCGGGAGCAGCGGGAAGCCGAGCACCGCGAGCGTCGCCACGGTCCAGGCGAGCGGCGAGCCCGGGAGCCAGATCCACGCCGAGGCGAGCGCCGCGACGAGCGCCGGGGCGAGCAGGCTGCGGCGCAGGTTGTCGAGCACCTTCCAGCGGCTGATGAGCGGCAGCTGGGTGCGTTCGAGGCCGTGCCGGGTCGGCGTCACCGGCATCAGGCAGAACAGGATCTGCCAGTCGCCGCGCACCCAGCGGTGCTGGCGGCGCGCGTGGGTGAGCACGCTCGAGGGGAAGTCGTCCACCACCTCGATATCCGAGACCAGCGCGCAGCGCGCGAACAGACCCTCGAACAGGTCGTGCGAGAGCATGGCGTTCTCCGCCACGCGACCCTGGAGCGCGGCGGTGAAGGCATCCACGTCGTACAGCCCCTTGCCGGTGAAGATGCCTTCGGCGAACAGGTCCTGATAGGTGTCGGAGACCGCGGTCGTGTAGGGGTCGATGCCGGTGTGCCCGGCGTAGGCGCGAGCGAACAGCGAGCCGGCCGCGCTCGCCATGGTGACGCTGACCCTGGGCTGGAGGATCCCGTAGCCCTCGACCACCCGTCGGAGCCGGCGATCGAAGCGCGGGCGATTGAGCGGGTGCTCGATCACACCGATCAGCTGCCGCGCCGTATCGCGCGGCAGGCGCGTGTCGCTGTCGAGCGTGATGCAGTATCGGACCTGGGGCAGGATCTCCGGGGCGCCGATCCGCACGGTGAAGCTCGTGTCGGTGGCGCCGCGCAGCAGTCGATTGAACTCCTCGATCTTGCCGCGCTTGCGTTCCCAACCCATCCACACGCCCTCGCTGCCGTTCCAGAGCCGTGCGCGGTGGAAGAGATAGAAACGATCCGCCGTGCCGGGGGCGTAGCGCGCGTTGAGCGCCTCGATCCCCGCGACCGCGGCCGCGAGCACCTCATCCTCGCCCGAGAGGTGCTCGGTCGCCGCGTCCGGGAAGTCCGTGAGCAGCGCGAAGTGGATGCGCGGATCCATGTTGCCCAGCGCATGCACCTCGAGGTGCTCGACCAGGGCTCTGGCGCCCTCGACCGAGGAGATGAGGGTGGGCACGATCACCATGGTGCGCGCGTGTTCGGGCACGCCGCCGCGCAGGTCGAGGCGCGGCAAGGGCTGCGGGCGCGCGACCCGGTGGACGGCGCGCTGCATGAACGCCACGGCCAGCTCGCTGGCGGGGATGAGCGCCAGCACGCCGACCCAGGTCCACATCCACTGCGGCGCCTGGGCCGCCCGTGCCGCGGCGACCGCGGCCCCGACGCCGAGGGCGGTCAGCAGTGTGTTCGTGCCGATGTAGAGAGGCGTGGCGTGGGCGAGCAGCAGGCGCTTCAGTCGTTGGGACGGTGGCGGGTGATGCGCCACGTCGGTCTCGAGCTCGCGCCGACCGGGTCCGATCAGGTGGTGGCCCACGTGCGCGGATCGCGCATCGGCCCCCAGATTCTCGGCCGCCTGTCGCGCGCTCTCGATGGCGCGCAGCGCGACCCGCACCTGCGCCTCGCCGGTCGGGTCCGCCAGTGCCTCGACCGCGTGCCGGTATCGGTCGCGGCTCTTGAACTCCATGCGGCCATAGACACCCGGCGGATCGCGCTGGAGGATCTGCTCGATCACGCTGACGGCCTCGACGTACTCGTTCCAGTCCAACGTCGCGCACAGTCTGAGGCTGGTGATGGAGTTGCCCATCGAGAGGTGGTTCATCGCCTGCCGCTGATGCTCGGCCCGCACGGCGTCCTCGACCTTGGTGCCGGCGGCATCGAGGCGTTCCTCCAGCTGCTTTCGCAGTCCCGCCGCGCCGGCGCCGTACTCGCGCATGCGCTGGAGCAGCCGATCGACGAAGGCGACGTGGAGGACTTCCGGCAGCAACGGCAGGGGACCGCTCGACCGCGCGTTCTCGAAGTCGGCGAAGCAGCGATCCGCCTCGAGGCGACCTTCGCGGCTCTCGATCAGCTCCTCGGAGAGCCGGCGCAGGTGCTCGATCAGGGCGAGCTTGAGCATGCTCGGCCACGCCCACAGCTCACCGATGCTGAGGGGCGTGACGGTCTGATACGCGTAGATGAATCGGTTCAGCCGCCGGGCGTCGAGCCGAGCGTCGCTGTAGCGAAGCAGTTCGACCGCCATGGCGTAGACGCGCGCCGTTCCGGCGAGCTCACGCGCGGCCAGCTTCGGCAGCTCGCGGTAGTAGCGGGTCGGAAGGTGATGGCGGATCTCGCGCATCTCGCCTTCCAAGAGGTGGAAGTTGTCGAGCAGCCACTCCGCCGCGGGCGCGATGGGCTCGCCGCGCCGCACGTCACCGGCGAGGATGCGATACGCCTGACGGAGGACACGCGTGTGGTCGGACAGGCGGCGGAGCAGCCGCGGGGGGCCGCGACGGGGATTGCGCGCCAGGGTGAATCCCGCCGCCAGCGCCCGGGCGCGTTCCTCCAGGCGCTCGACTCCGAGGAGTTCGCCGTGCAGGGGGCTGGAGTCGAGGCCGATCAGGCGGGGGCGCGCCCCGCCCGGCCGGGGAGCAGCGCGGGACCGCGTGTCGGGAGTGTCTGGCACCAGCCTGCCGTCCTTTCGGAGTGGACCGCGGCACACCCGCGGCCATGCTCGAGGCGACCGGGCCATGGTAGCAGGGATGAGGCGGAGGAGCCCTCGGCGATCGAGCGCGCGCACGCTCGCGGGCATGGAAGCGAGGGGCCAGGGCGAGCGCGGCATCGCTCGCGCTCCGCAGACGCCGCGATTCCTCGCGCGGACGGTTGTCGGTTTGAACTTCCTTCCCGGGATTGAAGGATCTTCCTCGCCAACGGCCGCCCCGTCGCTCGCCGGCGTCGCGCCCCGGCGGCGACCCGCACCGCTAGATCGCTCCTCAGCCGCGCGCTAGGAGGGAGCGCAGCTCCAGCGCCCCCGTGGCACGAAACTGGCGCTGGGTCCCGCCGTCTGTCGCTCGTCATCGCCATCGTCATCGTGCTGCTTCGTGTCGTTCGGTGCCGCACGGTGCTCCAGGCGCCCCTCCAACCTCCAGGGGAGGTATCCACACATGAAGATCTCCGGCTTCGCGCTCCTGATCCTTGGAATCCTCGTGCTGGTCTATGGCGGCGTCAGCTACAACCGGCAGAGAACGGTCATCGATGTCGGGCCGTTCAAGGCGACTGCGACGGAGCAGAAGAACGTTCCGCTCTCGCCCATCGTCGGCGGGATCGCGCTGCTCGGCGGGATCCTGCTTCTGGCGGTCCCAAGGCGGCGTCTCGCCTGACGCGAGACGCCGACAACGTGCAATTGCCGCAAAAGGTTTGCGGCCCACAGGCGACGCCACAGGGGTCGCCGGATGAACGAAAGGAACCTCAGATGAGAACGAACGAACGAACACGTCCGACGTGGAGCGTGGCGGTCGGTACGCTCGCCCTGCTGGCGACGACGATCGGCACCGCACTGGCGGCGGCTCCCTCCACCACGGCCTACCGTTTTTCCTCGCACCCGATGATCTCGGGCACGGTGGTCACGGTGAACGACCGCGAGATGGTCGTCGACACCGACCAGGGCGAACAGGTCACCCTGCAACTGGACTCGCGCACGATGGCGCCCCGCGATCTCGCGCCCGGCATGGTCATGCGTGCCGAATTCCTGGCGCAGGAGGATTGTCGCTTCTACGCGCAGCGCATCGTGCCCGTTCGCGGTGGCACGTCGACCAACCGTCTCCAGGCCTACGCGAACACCCGCGATAGTCGCGAGACGATCGACCGCAACGCCTCGGCCTTCGGCGGTGGCTACCGCGCGGCAAGCACCGAGAGCCAGCCCGTCGGCGAGAGCCGGGTCACAGAGCCTCAGACGATGGGCGAGCACTCCAACGGCCCGATCATGAAGGCCGCCCCGACCACCTCGGACTACCGGTTCTCCACCAAGCCGATGGTTTCGGGCAGGGTGGTCTCGGTGAACGATCACCTTCTGGTGGTCGAGACCGAGCAGGGGCAGCAGGTCGGTCTGATCATGGACTCGCGCACGATGGTCCCCGGCGAGGTTGCGCCCGGCTCCATCTTCCGCGCCGAGTTCACGTCCATGAAGGACGGTCGCCCCTACGCGGACAGGATCTACTGGATCGGTAACGGCAATGGCGTCGCGGGCCGCGAACAGGCCTACGCGCACACCCGCGACAGTGACCTAGTGCTCGCCCGGAACACTTCGGATTGCGGGTGCGTGAGCGCTCCGGTCCGGAACACGGTGACCTCCGCCGTCGAGTCCCCCGAGGTGGTCGCGGTGTCTGAGCCGGTCGTCGTCGCCACTGCTCCGGCGATCGTTGTCGTGAGTGCCCCGGCACCCGTGGTCGAAACGCCGGAGACGCTCCCGCAGACCGCGAGCAAGCAGCCGTTGATCGCACTGCTGGGTGCCCTCGCGCTCGCTGCCGCGGGCGCCCTGGCGATCGGGCGGCGTCTCTACACCGCGTGATCGCGATTCACGTCTGAGCGACCCCCCGGGGGCCGCGCCTGCAACGCGCAGGCGCGGCGCCGGGGGGCGCCGCCCACCCGTCATAACGAGCACCGAGGTGCCCTGGATCAGCGCGTTTCGCTCCGATGGCCCGAGAGGATCCTGATCATCCTCGGGCTCCTGCTCATCGGGCTGTGGTTCAGGCACGATTCCGAGGCTCGCGCCTTCCGCTCCGCCGAAACGAGAAAGCTCGAGGCGGCGCGAGTGGGTGGGGAGTTCATCGGTGTGAACTCGCGCGGGAGGTCCAAGGAGCCGTGGTGCCCCGCGTCGCTCGAGAGCGGCGTGTTCGGTCGCATCGAGATCCCGCGGCTTGGGATCTCGGCGCTGATCGCCCAGGGCACCGAGCCCGCACAGCTCGAACGCGCCGTGGGACACATCGCGACGACCGCGTTCCCGGGGCAATCCGGCAACTGCGCCCTCGCCGGACATCGCGACAGCTTCCTGCGCGGTCTCGGGGACGTGCGCGAGAACGATGTCATCCGTATCGACACGCTGCAGGACACCTACACCTACGTGGTGGAGTGGGGAACGGTGGTCGAGCCGCACCGAGTCGACGTGCTCGACTCGACGCCAGCGCCGTCGCTGACGCTGGTGACCTGCTATCCATTCAACTATGTCGGTCCCGCACCCCAGCGCTTCGTGGTCCGCGCGAGGCTGGTCGAGGCGGTCGCCGGCTCCACGACAAACCGCGATCGCGATGCGACCCCAGCGCAAGGCCTCACGGCCGAAGGAAGGTGACATGCTCCCGCTCATCCAGATCTGCATTGTCGTTGCGACCCTGGCCGTGGTCGCGATCGCCGTCGCCACGATCCGCGCCATGATCCGCGTCGAAAGGGCCTCGGATCACGTCTCGAAGGTCACGACGGAGATCCACCAGTGGACCTTCCAGGTCAACGAGATCACGCGCGATGCGCGGGACACGGTCGCGTCGGTCCGCAGGGCCATCGATCCGATCCACCGCGTCATGGAGCGCTTCGAAGATCTCGGCGAGCGCGCGGCCGACATGTCCGCCGCCGTGCTGGGGGAGGTCGAAGCGCCCATCCACACCGCCGTCGCCGTGGCGCGCGGCATGAAGTCGGTCACGGCCTACTTCCTCGAACGATTGTCTCACCGATTCACGCACGGTCGCGCTGCGACCCATGGAGGGTCTGAAAGTGAATGAGAATCCGCAGGTCAATGGAACGTCGGGCAGCACCGGCACCTCGGTCGTGATCGGCCTCGTGCTCGGGGCCCTGGTCGGGGCGGGGGTCGCGCTCCTGTTCGCCCCCGGGTCCGGACGTGAGACCCGCAAGCGGCTCGCCGATACCGGGCGACACCTGGGTGGTGCGGCGCTTGACAAGCTCGATCAGGCGCGCGACACCGTCGAGGATCTCAAGCAGGACGCGAAGTCGGCGCTGGAGGCCGGCCGCGAGGCGTTCGAGAACGGGCAGAAGTCGCACGAGCCGCGCCCGGAGTCCCGGACCGAACCGAAGGGTCAGCGAGCGTAGGTGCAACCATCGGACACCGTGACGAACGCAGGGAATGGACCGGGATCACCGACGCCACGACCCTAAGAAGTCGACCCCGTTGCCGACGAGATGCGCGGCGAAGGATCGACGAGGAAGGAAGGACATCATGCGAACGGAAACGCGAGTGACGATCCTCTCGACAGCCCTGGCCGCCCTGTTGCTGGCGGGCCTGACGGGCTGTGCATCCATGAACAAGACCAGCAAGGGCGCGGTCATCGGCGCCGCGGCCGGCGGCGTGGCGGGCGCGGTGGTCGGCAACCAGACCGGCTCGACCACGCGGGGTGCCATCATCGGCGCGGTCGTCGGCGGAGCGGCGGGAGCGATCATCGGCCGCAAGATGGACCAGCGGGCCAGGGACATCGAGCAGAACGTCCCCGGCGCCATCGTCGAACGGGTCGGTGAGGGCATCCAGGTCACGTTCCCCTCGGGGCTTCTGTTCGATTTCGACTCCGATGTCGTCCGGTCCACCGCGGCCACCAACCTGAACAATCTGGCGGAGAACCTGAGCAAGTACGGCGACTCGAACCTGATGATCGCCGGCCACACGGACGCCGTCGGGAGCTCCGAGTACAACCAGGGCCTCTCGGACCGACGCGCCGAGTCGGCGGCCCGTTATCTGGCAGCGCACGGAGTCTCGCGTCACATCGCGACTGCAGGACTCGGTGAGCGCGAGCCGGTCGCGTCGAACACGACGGAAGCCGGCCGCCAGCAGAACCGCCGCATCGAGCT
>JBGPXY010000076.1:0-11568 GCA_041492985.1 Candidatus Eiseniibacteriota bacterium | reverse complement strand
GGCGGCGGGCGCGACGCCGCGGCGCAGAATCGAGTCGGGCGCGCCCTGCGTCAACACCTGCTCGCGGGCGCTTTCCAGGTGCTGGAGCGGCTGTTACTGTCCGCGCGCCGCTCACTCGGCGAGGAGATCGTCCTCCTCGCCCACCGATCCTGAGGAATCCCCCCGTGACCGCCCCCCCGTCCGACCCCCTTCCGCTGGTCGGCATCGTCATCCTGAATTGGAACGGCTACCGGGTCAGCCACCGCTGCCTGGAGTCGCTGCGGGCCCTCGACTATCCGGCCGCGACGACGTACCTGCTCGACAACGGCTCCACGGACGACTCGTGGGCGCGGCTGAAATCCGAGTGTGCGAGGGAGGGGGTTGTCTTCATCCAGAACGGCTCCAACCTCGGGTTCTCCGGCGGCTGCAATCCCGGGATCGTCAGGGCCATGGCAGACGGTTGCGACTATGTGCTGCTCCTGAACAACGACACCATCGCCGCGGACGGGACATTCCTGCGGCACATGGTGGAACTGGCTGAATCCGATCCCCGGTGCGGCGTGGTCGGCGGCCGCCTGAGGCTGTGGCCGGAAACCGATACGTTGTGGGGCACCGGCGGCACCATTTGGTGGGCCGGCGAGCACTACATCGGCGCGGGCGAGAAGGATCGCGACCAGTACGCCGAGGTCGAGGAGCGCCGCTTCATCTCGGGGGCGTTGATGCTCATCCGCCGCGCGGTCCTCGACGGGGTCGGCCTGCTGCCGGAGGCCTATTTCTTCGGGTACGAGGACAAGGAGTACTCGGTGCTCGTCCGCCGCAACGGGTGGCGGATGCTCTACCAGCCTCGCGCGATCATCTACCACGAGGCCGGCCACTCGCACGAGGCGATCGATCCGGTGTGGATCTACAACGACACCGCCTCGAAGGCGCTCTTCAAGAAGCGCACCCTGTCTTCGGTCTCGTGGGCGCTGTGGTACGTGTGCTACGCTCTGTACCTTCGCGCGCTCCTGAAGTTGCGGGCCCGATGGCTGCCCGGCCAACTGATGGGGGGGATCCCCGTCGAGCAGCTGCGCGCCGCCATGATCGACGGCTTTCGCGACGGCGCGCGCGCGACCCGCGTGACGCTAGGGCAACTCTCGGCGTACCGAGCGCGCGTGGCGTCGCGGCCCGTTGACCGCCATCATGCTTCGGGCCCGCACAGCGAGCGCGTGGACTAGAGCGATGCCCAGGCTGCTCCGGTCCAAACCTGAACCTGGTTCGTCGTCGTGTTGTAGATCAGGTCTCCGACTTTCACATCCGTGAGCCCTAGCCGTTCGACCGTCGTCACCCGAGGAAGCCGCAGGCGCTGGTTGTAGTTGCCGAGCAGGGATCGACTCGTGCCGTCCTGGATCCTCGGAACTCGGAAGCCGCCGTTGTCCGCCACTGAGCCACCGAACACCGTCACCTGACTCAAGGCTGAACCCACGTAGATGTCGTCGTTCGCCGTGGGCGGCCCCGGGATCGCCAGATAGACACTGGGATTCAGTACCAGCAGACTCTTGACTACATCCTGGCTCGGCACCTGGATCAGCTTGGCGCCGGTCGTTGCGGGGTTCACTCGCGTGAACTGGCAGTTTGCGACCGTGATGCCCTGGCTGGCCCCGAAGAACGGCGAGACGATCTTGACGAAGAACGCGGTCTGGTTCGCCGTGCCGTTCTCGAAATAGCTCTCGACGATCGAAATGCTGCTGCAGCTGCTGATCTTGACGTAGGGCGTGTCCTGGACTGCGCTCTCGAAGACGGTATTGCCGATCCTGATCGCGGTCACCCGGTCCAGTTCCAACATGCAACCGATATTGGCGCCGAGATTGTTGTCGCGGAACGACCACGTCGTGCAGCCCTGATTGAGTTTGACCAAACCGTCCTTTAGGTTGTTGCTGAACAAGCACTGGTCGACGCTGCTTAGTATCGAGCAATTGACACCATTAGCACTTGTCAGTGCCTCAATCGACCAACTCGGAATCTGGTACAGCTGTACATTCCTGAGATGAAAGTTGCTCAGCACAGTATTGCCGGGGTCCACGACGACGCCTCGCGACGAATGCGCGATGTTATTCGAGCCCCAGATCATCATGCCTTCCACGATCTGGTTGTTACCGCGGACATAGATGTAGGCGGAGTCCGTGCGCGCGGGATTCTGCCAGCGCAGGACCGTCGCTCCTTGCCCGGCACCCATGAGGTGAACCGGCTTATCGGTCGGGAAGACCAAAGGCAAGGTCTGGAGATGGGTGCCTGCCGGGATGTAGACCACGCCGCCCGTGGCAGGAAGGGCTGCGATCGCGGCCTGGATCGACGCGTAGTCCGTCGAGACACGCCAGTCCGTGGTGCCCGTGGTCGCGCTCGCATTCGATGGCCATGAGGCGAGCGCCAGCAGGACCAGCACGCGAGACACGACAGCGGGAACGGGTGCCAGACATGCACGCGAGCTCATGGAAGGACCTCCTGAGCGGCCTCTTGGAGAGGAGCACAGCAGCCAATCCGAGGTAGGGAGCCGGTGACAAGCTGGAGCGGCATCATCCGTGCGGGACCGGACGAGCACAAGGACCGAATCGACCGGCCCGACTATCGCTTCGGCTTCGTCCGGTGACTCTCGTAGAGGATGTTGCTGGAGGGTCGGTCAGCCTGACCCGCCGCGGCCTGCCAGGTCGGCGGCGCGGTGGTCTCCGGGGCCAGGGCAGCGCGGAACGCCAGCGCCCAGTCGGCCGCCGCGAAGTCCGGTTTCTCCTGCTCCTTCGCGAACGCCTCCCACGCGCGCCGGGCGGCGGCGCGGTACGTCTCGTCTCCCGTCGCCGCGGCCAGCTCGGCCAGGAACAGGGCCGCACGCGCGTTCTCGTCCTCCCGGCGTGGGGCGCCGCGCATCGAGCCGTCCTTCTTCGGCATGGCCCGGGTCATGAACCCGCCGTCCTTCCGGTCCTCGAACTTCGCGATGACGGTGCGCGCCAGCGTCTGCGCGCGGTCGAGATCGACAGGGCGTTCGCAGAGTCGCGCGGAAAGCACCAGCGCCCGGCCCATCTCCACCTGATCGGCGAGCTGCGGGGCCATCAGGACTTCGCCGAAGTCACCGCGCCGCAGGAGCACGCCCCGCTCGTCGAAGCTGCCCGTCCACACGCGCTCGATGCTCCGCAGGGCGAACTCGCGCGTGGGCGTATTGCCGGTCGCCGCCGCCCAGCTGAGCCAGGCATGGATGGCAAGCCCGTTCGACGCCGGTTCCAGCGTGCGGTTGCCGATCTGTTCCGCGACGAACCCGCCGCGGCCGTCGAGCAGCACCCGATCGATGAAGCCCGCCACCTTGGCGGCGTCGCGGCGATAGCGCTCATCGCCGAGCGTCCGCCAGGCGGTGACCAGGAGGTCGAGCCGTCGGGCATTGACGTCGGTGCGGAACTCCATCGCCTCACCGATCGCGCCACCCTGATTCTTCCGGCTCGAGCATCCACCGTTCAGGGTGTCGATGAGGGCCCCGGTCCAGTCGATGGTCGCAAGTGCCCGGCGCTTCCACTCCGCGCCCGTCGGCTCGCCGGCGAGCATCAGGCCCAACTCCATTGCGCTCTCCGAGGGCACGCCGTCCTTGTCCACGAACCCACCGCGAGGCTCTGCCCAGCATCCCGCGACCCGCGTGCACATCAGGTCGAAGCGGCCGCGATCGTCGGTGGGAAGCGTGACCACCGGCGCTTCGTGCTTGGCCGGCAGGGCCGGCGCGGCCGTCAGTGCGAGCACGGACAGGGCACAGGCCAGGGCGGCGAAATGAGCACTCCCGGGGCGGTATCTCACCCCGGGAGTATCGGCATGCGCGGGCTGGTTCTTGACCTCAGCCCCCGAGCACCTTCCCCACGACCAGCAGCGCGATCACCACGCCCATGAGGCTCTCGCCGGCGATGATGCCCGACGAAACCGGGACCACGTACTCCTCGGCCATCTTGGGCTTGGCCTTGTGGAGCGCCAGCGCGGCGAGCGCTCCGATGAACATCGACACCGAGTAGTAGCCGGTGATGGTGAAGGCGAGCCCGAGCCCGGTCGCCGAGGGGATGAACTTCTTCTGCTTGGGGAACGCCATCTCCAGGAGCGGCAGGATGATGCCCACCAGCGCACCGATCAGAAGCCCGATGCGGGCGGTGGGGTGGAGCGCCGAGACGCCCTTCGCGAGCAGCTCGGCGACGCCGCGCCACACCTGGGCCGCCGGCGCCGGCCACCGGTCGGTGCCGAGCACCGAGGCATCGGGGACGAGCAGGAAGAACACGGGAACGACCGCCAACGTGCCCGCAAGCACGCCGAAGAACTGGGCGATGAACTGTTGGCGCGGCCTCGCCCCGAGGAGGTACCCGCTCTTGAGATCGGTGAGCAGGTCGCCGGCGTGACTGCACGCGCCGGCGGTGATGTTGGCGGTCATGAGGTTGGTGGTGATATTGCCAGGGGCGAGTGCTCCGAAGGTGAGCTGCGTCACCTTGCTGAGCGGACCGGTCGGTGTGATGTCGGTCTCGCCGGTGGCACGCGATGCCACGACCACCAGCAGGAACGTCATCAGGACGGCGATCACGCCCATCCAGATGTGGATGTGGAAGTATCGGTGACCCATCCAGATCACCGCCGCGCCGAGCACGATCATGCCTCCCACGAACCACGAGCCGGGCACCTCGATCTTGTCCATCGGGTCGTCGCCCGTGGCGTGGCGTGGCCGGAACATGGCGGTGATGGTGCTGAAGGCGCGGACCACCGACTTCCACTGGAGGATGAAGAGCAGAAGTCCCGAGGTCACCATCATCGGGACGCCGATCCAGAGGCTCCAGGTGGAGATGCGTCGGAAGGCTCCGGCGCCGGTCTCGGGGATGACCCCGGCGGCGAGCATCATCGGCGCCAGCACGGCGTAGTTGACCACCGTGCCCAGCATCAGACTCCACGCCTGCCGGAACCCCATGATGGCGCCGGCGGCAACGAACAGCATCGAGCCTTCGAACGAAAGGGTCAGGTCCTGCTGCAGGCGGTACTTGCCGATCCGCCAGTCCATCGGCAGCCAGGTCGACGGCACGTGCGGGTACTGGATCCAGGAGAGCGGCGCCGCGAGCCAGCCGGGAACGCTCGCGGTCGGAGCGATGCGGGTCCAGCCGAAACCCCGACCCCACTCGGTCACCTTCATCCACGTCGCTTCGGCGTCGCGGAACCAGGTGACGAACGCGCCGAACACCAGGGCCAGCCCGAGCGAGCGCGCCTGACGCGTCGCGGCGGCGCCGCCGGCGCCGTGCAGCGTGCGCATCGTGGTGGCGGCGGCGATACCGCTCGGGAAGCGGAGCTGCTCGATATTGATCATCTGACGCTTGGCCGGCACGGCGAGGAACACGCCCAGCCACGAGATGAGAAGCGTCCACCCCATGAGCACCCACATGCCGGGCACCGCGGCGGGATTGAGCATCATCAGCGCCGGGATGGCATTCACCAGGCCCGCGCCGGTCATGTAGCCGGCGGCCGAGGCCGCGGACTGCATGGCGTTGTTCTCGAGGATGCTGAACGGCGGGAACCATTTGGGAAACAGCCGATGGAGCGTGGCGAAGATGGCGTAGGCCAGGATGCACGAGGTGATCGCCACCCCGAGACTCCACCCCGCCTTGAGTCCCACGTATATGTTCGAAAGCGACATGAACGCGCCCAACATCATGCCCATGATGAGGGCGCGAGGCGTGAGCTGCTTCATCTTGTCGCCCTGGTAGACGGTCTCGAACCAGTGGCGTTCGATCTCCTCGGGGGTGCGCGCGCGCTCGACGGCGGGGATGGTCTCAGTGGCCACGGCCGGACCTCTCGGGGAGTGAGTGGTGCACGTGCTGCCGGGATGGGACGCCGAAGGGTGGCCGAGCGGGGGGGGCGGGCTCAAGAGGAAACTGCTAGCATGCCGCGCTCATGCGCAACGCAGGAAGCGTCCGTGCTCACGTGGCCATGCTGGGGTTGAGCGTCACGCTCCTGCGACTGCTCGCGGGCCCGCTCCCGGCCGGGGCCTCCCCGTACGAATACCTTCCGGTCAACGATCCGCTCGAGGCCGAGCTACGCATCCTCGACATCCTCGGCCCCGCGATCCCGGGCCGACCGCTGCGCCTGCTCCACCAGGGAACGCGACCGGTCCAGCGTTTCGAACTGGATTCGCTCCCCGATCCGGACACGGTCCCGGGAACCGCCCACCGCATCTCGCTCGTGCGGCTACGGCGCGTACTCGCGCGCGACGACGGGCCGGACGCGCCGACGACGACTGTTCCGGGCTTGACGCCACGCTTGTACCAGAAGCGCTACGCCGACGGCGCCCGCTTCGAGCTGTCGGCGGGCTTCGAAGCCGGCGGCGAGGTGGCTCGCGACCGATCGCGCTATTTCTCGGGGACCGGGGCGCACGGTCGCATCGCGCTCGAGACCGACCGCTGGCTCGCGTTTTCACACCTGATCGTGGGCCATCAGGACACCGCGAGCACCTTCGGCGACCCGCTGATCGCCAACACCAACATCATCGTGCACACCGAGGACAGCTATCTGGCCTACAGCGGCGCCGGCGGGCGCTGGGGCGTGCAGTTCGGGCGCAGCCGCTGGCACTGGGGCCCGGGACAGGAGGGGTCGTTGATGCTGTCGAGGACGTCCGTCCCCATGACCGGCCTCGCGTTCCATGCCCGGCTCGAAGCGCTTCACATCGACGGCACGGTCCTCTCCGCCACGCTCCGCCCCGGCGCCGGCGAACAGCTCGCCGCCCACCGTCTCGAGTGGCAACCGTCGGACGGTCTGCGTATCGGGCTCTCCGAGGCGGCGCGCTACAAGTCCGACGCGTGGCAACCGCTCTACCTCGCCGGCATCATCCCCTACATCATGGTGCAGCGGCTCGCGGATCAGGACGAGCCCGACGCGGCACCCGAGAACCGGAACAACGTCACCATCGGCATGGACGTCGCCTGGCGCGTCGCCCCGGGGACCCGTCTGTATGCCGAAGGGCTCGCAGACGATCTGCACGCCGCCAACGCCGCCTACCCGAACAAGTATGCCTACCAGCTCGGCTGGGAAGGTGTGGGGATGGTGCGGGGCACGCGCCTCTCATGGGGCGGCGAGTACACGCGCCTCACGCAGTTCGTCTACACCTCATTCTTCGGACGTGACTACGTGGCGCAAGGACAGCCGCTCGGATTCCCCGTCGCCCCGGACGCCCGGCGCATGCGGGTGCGGGCGGCGCTCGACCTCTCCCCCGCCTGGCAGTTCACCAGCGTTGCCACACGGACCCAGAAGGGAGAGAACACACTCGACCAGCCGTTCATCCCCGGATCGCCGCGCGTGGACTCATCGCAGTTCGCCGGCATCATCGAGGAGACGCGCGAATGGGAGGTCGGGGCGCGCTGGTGGCCGGCGGGCGGCGTCGACGTGGCGATCGTCGGGGCCTACCGCTGGGTGGACGACGCCGGGCACGTGGCCGGCGCGCAGGAACGGGGCGCGCGCGGCACGCTCACGGTGAGCCTCGTCCGCTAGCCGAGCGCCCGCGACCCTCTACTCGAGGGCCGTGCGCGCTGACCGCTCCGCGCTCAGTGCCGCACCTGGTCCAGCCAGCGGATCGCCTGGTCACGCTCGGCGCCCGCCTGGGCGCGCACCACGTAGGCCGTGAGCGCCTCGAGGGCCGCCGTCGCGCGGCGCGTGTTGGGGCCCGCTTCCCAGGCGTGGTAGCGCGCCTCGGCGAGATGCCAGCGGGTCTCTAGCGCCAGCGGGCCGTCGGGCAGGCGCTTGAGGGCCCGCTCCCACCCCGCCGCCGCGGCGTCGAACAACGACGCGGAGCGACGCGACTTCGCGCCGCTCTCGAGCTGCTGCGCGGCGCGCACCACCGAGCGAACGGTGTCGGGGAGCGCCGAGTAGTTGTCGCGCGGCTCGGCGGGCTGCGTGGCCGGCACGCGCGGCAGCGGCACCCGCCCCGCGACCGCGCCCCGCTTGTCGTCCATCACCGACACCGCATCGAGTGTCACCCGCACCGCCGACTCCTCGCCTCCCACGCGCACGGTCTGACGTGAATCGCGGAACCCGACCGCCATCACCGAGAGCGGATGCTCGCCGACGGGAGCGGCGATGCAGAAGGCCCCACTGGCGCTGGTGGAGGTGGTGCGGCCGATGTCGACCAGGGAGACCTGGGCGCCCGACAGCGGACGTCCGGCGGCGTCACGCACTTCGCCGCACAACCTTGCCTCGCCCGCGGCGAGGAGGGCCGGCGGGCTGGGCTGAGTGGTGGTGGTGGTCGTCGTGGTGGTGGTGATGGTCGGGGTCGTCGCATCGAGCGGCGTCGCCCTCGCGGGATTCTCCGGCGGCGGGCTCGCGAAGGAGGAAGCACCCGAGGTGGACTCGGTCTTCGCCGGGCCCTTGTAGAGCATCTTGGCCACGCCCAGACTCGCCGCATCCTTGAGCGGCTCGGCCGCCGACTTCTTGCGGACCTGCCCGACCTGATCGGCCGCCTGCTTCGCGGCCTGCGAGACCGGTGGTGTGGCCCGTGCACCATCGCGCCGCTGCGCCGGCACGTCTTCGCCCGCTTCGTTGCGCTGCACCTCGACGGCGCGGGACGGAGTCGCAGCGGCGGGCGCCGGGCGTGTCGAGGCCGGCGGTGCGGTCAGTCGCTCGAGGCCCGCGGCGGTCGAAGACTTCGCGGAGCGGTCGTCGCGCGCGCGGAAGACGCGCTCTTCGTCCGCGACCGTCGCCCCGAGTTTGGCCACCGCCTCCCGGGACTCTGACGTCGGCGCGCCTACCTTCAGCTGACCAGTTCCGCCCTGTTCCCGACCGACGGCATCGCCGGGCGACTCGAGGTTTTCCTTCTCGAGGGTCGCGGTCGGCGCCGCCGCCGCACCCTGATCCGCCTTCGACTCCCCGGTCGCATTCGGGCCCGCGGGCGCCACCTGCTGCCCCCGCTCGGCGAGGTCGCGATCGCGCAGGTCGGGCGGGCGCACCTCGCGTCCGGTCATGAGCGCCAGGCCGGCACCGACGACGACCACCGCAGCCGCACCGACCCACGCCAGCGAGCGGGGCGAGCGGAAGAACCGACCGAGGTCGAAGCCAGCCCCGCGCGTCTGCGCCCCGGCCAGCCCCGACGCGCGGATGCGGGCCTCGACGCGGGCCGGGAAGCTCTCGAAGTAGGCCTCGCCCGGATCGTGGGTGAGCGCAGGGCGCAGCAATGCGTCCTGCGCCGCCAGCGCCGCCAGCGCCTCGCGACAGGCGTCGCACGTGGCCAGATGACGCTCGGCCTCCTCGGCCGCGCGCCCGGTGAGGGCGTGGTCGAGGTGTGCGCTCAGCTGTTCGCCGCTCAGGTGCTTCACGTTCACTCCTCGTCGCGCGCCGCGAGGCGCGCCTTCAACTCGGCCCGCGCGCGCGACAGCCGCGACATCACCGTGCCCACCGGCACGCCGAGCGTGGCGGCGATCGCTTCGTAACTCTGCTCTTCGACCACCCGCAGCGCCAGGATCGCCTGGTGCTCGGGCGTCAGTCCGGCGAAAGCGGCCTGCAGCTGCGCCGTGCGCTCCTGCTGCTCCACGCCCGCCGCCGGGTCGTCATCCACGCCCCACTGCTGGCCCGCCTCGAGCAGCGGCTCGAGCGGTGTTTCGGGGCGGCGCCTCCGCCGCCGGAACAACGAATACGCGAGGTTGGTGGCGATGCGCGCGAGCCAGGGGTAGAGCGGCTCGCCCACTCGGAAGCGCCCGATCGCCTGGTAGGCCCGCACGAAGGTCTCCTGCGCCAGATCGTCGGCGTCGCTGGCGTTCCGGGTCAGCGCGTAGGCGACGCGATAGACGGCCCGCTGGTAGCGGCCGACGATCTCGGTGAAGGCGGCCTGGTCACCCCTCTGGACGGCGCGCAGGAGGTCGGCTTCCGCCTCCGCACCTTCGTGGTGGGTACGCCGCGCGGCCGGGTTCATTCCGGCACCAGTCACGCTCCAACGCGGCGGGTTGTCAAGCGGATGGCTGGCCTTGGGTTGCGAGGGCCGCCTCGGCCGCCCGGCACTCGGCGCGAGCCTCGGCGAGCGCGGCCGCGGGGTCGGCGGCCCCGGTGATGGCGCGCCCCAGCACCAGCATGCTCGAGCCGAGTCGCACCGCCTCGGCCACCGTGGTGACGCGCTTCTGGTCGTGCGTGGGCGTGCCGGCCGGGCGGATGCCGGGGGTCACCGCGAAGAATGGACTCGGATGGAACGCGCGGATGCCGTCGAGATCGGAAGCCGCGCAGACGATCCCGTGGGCACCCGCCGATTCGGCCGTGGTGAGGAGCTTCGACGCCACCATCACCATGTCAAACGGGACCTGGAACCCGGGCGGCATGCTGTGGGGATCGAGGCTCGTGAGGATGGTCACGGCGATCACGCGCGTGTCGCCGCCGTCCTGCGCCACGCCTTCGACCGCCGCGGCGATCATGGCGGGCCCGCCGGTCGCGTGGACGGTGAGCAGGTCGGCGCCAAGTCTTGCGGCCGAGTGCGCCGCGCCCCGCACGGTGTTGGGGATGTCGTGGAGCTTGAGGTCGAGGAACACGCGTCGGCCCCGCGTCTTGAGTGCTCGCACCGCCTCGGGACCGGCCGACGCGAACAGCTCCAGCCCGACCTTGGCGATCTCGGGTCCTTCGCCGAGGCGGGCGTCCAGCTCGAGCGCCTGCTCGAGGGTGGCGACATCGTAGGCGATCGCGATCTCGGTCATGATCGACGGCCTTCCACTCCTCGCGTGCGCTTGAGGGGTGCCGCCGCGCCGCTCCCCGGCTCCATGAGGCAGCCGCGCCAGTCGTCGAGCCGGCGGATGCCGCGCGCGGCCAGCAGTGCCGTCATCTCCTCGACCACCTCGGCGGCGGCGCGCGGCCGGATGAAGCTCGCGGTCCCCACCTGCACCGCCGCGGCGCCGACGGCGATGAACTCGAGCGCGTCGTGCCCGTTCATGATGCCCCCCGAGCCGATGACCGGGATGCCCACCGCCCGCGCCGCTTCGTGGCAGCGCGCGAGTGCCAGCGGCTTGATGGCGGGCCCCGAGAGGCCGCCGGTGGCGCGGTTGAGCCGGTGGCGCGTATGGCCCAGATCCACCGACATGCCCACGAAGGTGTTGACGGCGGTGACCGCGTCGGCGCCCCCCTGCTCGCACGCGCGCGCGAGATCGCCGACCGAGGTGACGTCCGGCGAGAGCTTGGCGATGAGCGCCGCGCGCGTGAGCGGCCGGAGCATCGCCAGCGTGCGCTCGAGCCGGCGCGTGTGCGCCCAGTAGACCGCCCCGCCCTTCGAGACGTTCGGGCACGAGAAGTTGATCTCGAAGCCGCCGATGCCGGGCTCGCTCCCGAGTGCTTCGAGCAGGCGCACCAGCTCGCGCGGGGTCTCCCCACCCAGCGAGGCGACCACGGTGGCTTCGAGGGAGCGCAGCTTCGGCAGCTTCTCGTGCCGGAAGCGCTCGAGTCCCACGTTCTCGAGACCGATCGAGTTGAGCATCCCGCTCGCCGTCTCGGCGATCCGCACCGGGGGATTCCCCGCGCGCGGCTTCACGGTCACGGTCTTGGTGATGACGGCGCCGATCCCGCGCAGGTCGACGACGTGCGCGTACTCGTCGCCGTAGCCGAAGG
>JBGPXY010000181.1:0-5520 GCA_041492985.1 Candidatus Eiseniibacteriota bacterium | reverse complement strand
GCGCCCTGGGCTCGCTGGTCCGGGAGTTGGAGCAGCAGAAGTTCGCCAGGTCCGCCCGCTCGCGCCCGCGGCGCAGTGCCGCGCATGGCCGGTACATCCCCGCCGACATCCGGCGCACCGTGTGGCAGCGCGATGGTGGCCAGTGCACGTTCATGAGCGAGCACGGGAAGCGGTGCGAGAGCACCACGCGCCTGGAGTTCGACCACATCGATCCGGTGGCGCGTGGGGGCGAGACGAGCGCGGATCGGATGCGATTGCGCTGCCGGGCACACAACCAGTACACGGCCGAGTGCACGTTCGGCGCCGGGTTCATGCGCGGGAAGCGCGAGGAGGCTAGGTGCAGGGCGGCGCAGGAGCAGGCGCACGCCCGTGCGCGCAAGCGGGGCCAGACGCAGTCTCAAGCCGCCGAGGAACCAACGAGCGAGCTCGACGTGCGGCCCTGGCTGCGTCAGCTCGGTTTCAGCGCCGAAGAGGCCCGCCGAGGGGCCGCGTTGTGCGCTCAGATCCCCGACGCGCCGCTCGAGCAGCGAGTGCGCGTCGCTCTGCGGGGCCTCGCTCCGAACTGCGTGCGCAAGGCCGCGCCCGTGGAGAGCGGCCCTGCATGACGGCACCGTGCGGGCGGCCGGTCCCGCGGGAGGACCACACGAACGTCGCAAGCGCCCCATTGAGGCTCCTGGCCACGACGGTTGAGATGGGCAGCACGCGAGGCTATGGTACGCGCCATGATCGACCGACACGGACGCGGTGCCCGACCGGGAGCGAGATTCGCTCGCCTTCGACGGCGAGCCTTGGTGGTCGGCGCGGTGGCGCTCGCCCTCGCCGCGCTGCTGCTCGAGCTGCTCACGGGCTGCGCGACCAATCCCGTCACCGGTCGTCGCGAGTTCTCGCTGGTCAGCACCGCCCAGGAAGACCAGATGGGCCGCGAGGGCTACACCGCGGTGGTGGCCGAGTTCGGGATCTATGGCGACTCGACCGTCCAGCGCTACGTGAATGGCGTCGGGCAGCGGCTCGCGAAGGTCTCGCACCTTCCGGATCTCGACTGGCACTTCACGGTGATCGACGACCCGGCGGTGAACGCGTTCGCCATGCCGGGCGGCTACATCTACATCACCCGCGGGATCCTCGCGCACCTCAACTCCGAAGCACAGCTGGCCGGGGTGCTCGGCCATGAGATCGGGCACGTCACCCACAGGCACAGCGCCGAGCAGCTCACGCGACAACAGATCTCGGGGCTGGGCCTCGGGCTGGCCTCGCTGCTCTCACCGACCGTGTCCCGCTACAGCGCGGTGGCGCAACAGGCGCTGGGCCTCATGTTCCTGAAGTTCAGCCGAACCAACGAGACCGAGGCCGACGAGCTGGGCGTGGACTACTCGACCAAGGCCGGCTACGACCCCGACGAGATCCCGCCCACCTACGCGATGCTCAAGCGGGTGGGAGAGCGTGCGGGACAGCGCTTGCCCGGGTTCATGTCGACCCATCCCGATCCCGGCGATCGCGAAGCGCGCACCACCGAGCTCGCGCGGCTCGCGCGCGCGGGCAGGACCGGGCTCCTCATCCGCAGGCCCGAGTACGTGCACCGGCTCGATGGCGTCGTGTTCGGGTCCGACCCGCGTCAGGGCTACTTCGAAGGGAACGAGTTCTACCACCCCGAGCTGCGCTTCGCGATCACGTTCCCCTCCGGGTGGACCTTCCAGAACGCCCGCAGCTCGGTGACCGTGACCGCCCCGGAGCAGCGTGCCGGGATGCAGCTCTCGCTCGCCGACGCCGGCACTCTGGCGCCCACCGCGTTCGTGGCGAAGCTCGCCGCCGACGGCCGCATCGGCAGCTCGCGCGGGGGCGGCGAGACGATCGGAGGCGCTTCGGCCTGGGTCGGCCGCCTCGTGATCCCGGTCGAGGGCGGCACGGAGCGCGTGCTCGCAGCCGCCTTCATCCGCCGCTCCGCCGGCGAGATGTTCCAGATCCTCGGCCAGACCGCGCAGCCCGACGACGCCGATTTCGCCCGGGTGCTGGCGAGCGCGCGCACGTTCCGGGGGCTCACCGATGCCGCCCGGCTCGATCCGACGGCCTCGCGCGTGCGGGTGACCAGCGTGACGACCGCGGGGGCGTTCTCGAGCCTGGTCGGGGCGCTCGGCACACAGGGACTCGACCTCGAGGACACGGCGATCCTGAACAACCGGCAGGCCGCCGACCGGCTCGCTTCGGGCGAGCTGCTCAAGACCGTCACACCGGCCAGGCTGCATTGATCGACCGCGAGCCCGATCGGGCCCGTAGGCGGTTCTGCCGGCTGCTGTTCGCCCGAGTATGTGCCCGGTTTCACAACCCATTTGACAGCTTCGAAACGGCAGCGTAGCTTGCGCCCCGGCCTGCCCATGAAACGAGCCCTCGCCCTCGTCATCTGCGCCGCGACACTGGCTGCGGCCTCGGTCGCATTCACCCAATCGTTCTCCGTGCAGCTCTACGGGGCGAAGGGGCCGAAGCAACCCATCAATTTCAGCCACCAGATCCATGCCGGCAAGCTGGGCATGAACTGTCTCTACTGCCACAGCAGCGCCGAGAAATCCCCGATCGCCAACATCCCGGCGATGAGCACCTGCATGGGGTGCCACAAGATCGCCCGCGCCGACATGCCCGAGATCATCAAGCTCGCCGGCTATTTCGAGCGCAACGAGCAGGTGCCCTGGGTCGAGGTCTACGCGCTGCCGGCCCACGTCAAATTCAACCACAAGCGTCACGTCAAGGCCGGCCTGCGTTGCCAGGAGTGCCACGGCCCGGTCGAGACCATGCCGGTCGTCTACCAGTACCCGTCGCTCAAGATGGGTTGGTGCGTGGGCTGCCACCGGAAGCAACTGAACGATCCGAAGTTCCCGGCCAGCATGGATTGCCTGGTCTGTCACCACTAGAGGTCCGCGTGTCCGATCCGGTCGTCTTCAACCGTCGTGACTTCCTGAGGCTGGTCGGCATCGGCGTCGCCGGCGCCGCCGCCGGCTGCGCCAGCCCCAAAGCCGACCGGCTCATCCCCTACCTGGTCGCCCCCAACGACATCCTGCCGGGAGTGGCCTACTGGTACGCCAGCACCTGCCGCGAGTGCCCGGTCGGTTGCGGCCTCCTGGTCAAGGCGCGCGAGGGCCGTGCCATCAAGGTCGAGGGCAACCCGAAGCACCCGGTGAACCAGGGAGGTCTGTGCGCCCGGGGACAGTCGGGGCTCCAGGGGCTCTACGATCCCGACCGCCTGCGCACGCCGATCGTCAAGCAGAACGGTGCCTGGAAGGCGATCACCTGGGACGAGGGGCTGCAGCTCGCCGTCACCAAGCTCGGCGAAGCGACCCGCGCGAAGCGCGGCATCGCGCTCGTGACCGACAATGCCACCGGCTCGGCGCACGCGCTGGCCGCCGAGTGGGCCGCCGCCGCCGGCGCCACCCACCTCGTCTACGAAGCGTTCGGCCACGAGAGCCTGCGCGAGGCCAACCGCCGCACCTTCGGCCTGGCGACCATCCCCGCCTTCGATTTCGCCCGGGCGCGCTGCGTGGTCTCCTTCGGTGCGGACTTCCTCGAGACCTGGCTCTCGCCGGTCGGCCATGCGCGCGGGTTCGCCGCCATGCGCGCCCGCCGCGATGGCACGGGCCAGTTCGTCAGCGTCGAGCCGCGCCTCTCGCTCACCGGGGCGAACGCCGACGAGTGGGTGGCGATCAAGCCCGGAACCGAGGCCGTGCTCGCGCTCGGCATGGCGCGGGTCATCCTGACCGAGGGGCTGGGGCCGCCGGTGGGCGAGCGGGGCCAGCTGCTCGACGCGGTGTCGGCGTTCACGCCCGAGGCGGTCGAGCCGCAGACCGAAGTGCCGGCCGCGACCGTGCAGCGCCTGGCGCGCATGTTCGCGAAGCAGCGGCCGAGCCTGGCGGTGGCGGGCGGCATCGCGGCCCAGAGCGAGCAGTCGGTGGCGCTCATCGCCGCGGTCAATCTGCTCAACTACGCGGCCGGCAACGTCGGCGAGACGGTGCGTTTCGATCGCACGCTCGACTACGACCACGTCGCCTCGTTCAGCGATCTCCAGCGACTGATCGCCGAGATGTCGCAGGGCAAGGTGGACGTCATGGTGGTCCACGGCGCCAATCCCGCCTACGCGGTCCCCGCGTGGGTCGGTTTCGGCGCGGCGATGGACAAGGTGCTGTTCAAGATCTCCCTCTCGGGGCTGCTCGACGAGACCGCCGATCGTTGCGACCTCGTCCTGCCCGCGACCCATTCGCTCGAAACTCTCGGCGACGCGCAGACCACCCGCGGCGTGTATTCGATCGTCCAGCCGGCCATGCAGAAGGTGCCGGTCTTCGACGCGCGGCCCTTCGGCGACACGCTGATCGCGCTGGCGAAGGGCGCCGGGTTCGGCAACCGGTTCCCCGACGCCTGGGCCGATTATTTCAAGGCGCGCTGGAAGCCGATGCACGCTCGCTTCGGCGCCGGCCGCGATTTCGACACCTTCTGGAACGAGACGCTCAGGAACGGCGGCGTCTGGGAGCCGGTGAGCGCCACCCCGGTGCGCTGGACCGGCACGCCCGCGTTCGCGGTGGTCGAGCCCAAGGGCGCCGGCGATCTGTCGCTGCTGCTCTATCCCTCGATCACGCTCTACGACGGACGCGGCGCGAACAAGACGTGGCTGCAGGAGCTGCCCGACCCCACCAGCAAGGCGGTGTGGGGCACCTGGGTGGAGATCCATCCCGAGACGGCGGCCAAGCTCGGCCTCCGGAACGGTGACCCGGTCAGGATCGAGACCGAAGCGGGCTCACTCGAGCTGCCGGCCTATCTCTATGCCGGACTGCGCAAGGACGTGATCGCGGTGCCGCTCGGCCAGGGCCACACCGCCTACGGGCGCACCGCGGCCGGACGCGGGGCCAACGCGACCGCGCTGCTCTCGCCGGCGCAGGACGCCGCCTCCGGCGCCATCGCCTACCTGAGTGCGAAAGCCAGGATCACGCGCGGCACGAAGGCGATGGATCTGGTGGTCACGCAGAACGAGAAGAACCAGCACGATCGCGGCTTCGCCCAGATCGTGCCGCTGACCGCGCTGATGGCGGCGTCCTCGGGATCGCCCGGCGCGCAGGCCGAGCTCCACCCGCTCACCAACCTCCACCAGACGCCCGCCGGTCATGACGAGGGCGAGCTGCCGCCGCTCCCCTCGCAGACACGGCCCGGCAAGCACACCTCGCCGCTGCAGATGGCGCCGGGCGCCAAGACCCCGGCGCACGCGATCACCGCGTTCGAACCCGAGCACCACAGCCGCGGCCCGCGCAACATCCCGATCGACCAGGGCAGCTACGGCAAGGCCGAGCACCGCTGGGCGATGGCGATCGACCTGGACTCGTGCACCGGTTGCAGCGCCTGCATCGTCGCCTGCAACGCCGAGAACAACGTCCCCAGCGTCGGTCCCGAGCTCATCAAGCGCGGGCGGGAGATGCTCTGGATCCGCATCGACCGCTTCGAGGAGAGCCTGGCGCCGGGCAGGAGCGACGTGCGGTTCATGCCCATGATGTG
>JBGPXY010000175.1:0-5838 GCA_041492985.1 Candidatus Eiseniibacteriota bacterium | reverse complement strand
GAAGATCCGTGTGAAGCACCTGCGTGCCTGCAAGACGTGCGGGGGCAAGGGGGGGCGCGGCGAGAGCGTGTGCACCCAGTGCAAGGGCAGCGGTCAGGTGCGACAGGTGCAGCAGTCGTTCTTCGGCCAGTTCGTGAACATCGCGACCTGTCCCCGCTGCCACGGCGAGGGGCAGATCATGCGCGAGCCCTGCCGCGACTGTGGCGGCGATGGACGTGCCTCGGAGAGAGACACCATCGCCGTCAAGGTGCCGGCCGGGGTGTCGACCGGGAATTTCATCCCGCTGCGCGGCATGGGGGATGTCGGGCCCCGCGGCGGCCCCGCCGGCGACCTGATCGTGCTGATCGAAGAGAAACCGCACCCGGTGTTCGACCGTGAGGGCGACAACCTCCGACTGGACGTGCCGATCAGCTTCGCGATCGCCACCCTCGGCGGGAAGATGGAGATCCCCACGCTCGATGGGGGGACGACGACCATCGAGATCGTCGCCGGCACCCAGTCCGGGCGGATCCTCCGCGTGCGGGGCAAGGGACTGCCGGGCCTGCGCGGGGGTCACGGCGATCTGCTCGCCCGCCTCATCGTCTGGGTGCCTTCGAAGCTGAGCCCGGCCGAGCGACGGCAGCTCGAGGAGCTGGGTCGTGGCGAGGGACTCAAGCCACCGCGCCCGGGGAAATCGCTGTTCGAGCGCGTGAAGGATGCCTTTGCCGGGTGACGGAGCCCCCTCCTTCCTGTGGGTGCCGGAGCTGCCCGCCGCCGGTGCGCGGCTGACCCTTTCCGAGGATGAGAGCCACTACCTCGCGCGCGTCTGTCGCGTGCGCACGGGCGAGATCGTGAGCGCGACCGACGGTCGCGGCGGGCTGGCCAGCCTGCGTGTCATCGAGGCCGGCCGCGCGGCCCTGGTCGAAGTCGAATCGTGCGAGCGCGCGCGCCCGGCCCGTTCGGCCTGGGTCCTGGTCGGCAGCCCGGAGGGCGAGCGCGGCGACTGGCTGGTGGAGAAGCTGGCGGAGCTCGGCGTGTCCGTCTTCCAGCCGGTCGATTGCGAGCGAGGTCGCTGGGAACGCATGAAGGGTCGGGAGGAGCGGTGGCAGCGACTGGCGGTGGCCGCGCTGAGACAATCGCGCCGTCGCTTCCTGCTCGAGGTGCGCACCCCCCGGCCGTTGGGTGAGGCGATGGGCGAACTCCCGACGGGGGCCGGAAGCTGGCTCGCCGATGCGGCCGGGCCCTCGGCGGCCTCCTGCTCTCCGCCCGCCGACGGCGTGGCGATCGCGTTGATCGGGCCGGCCTCGGGACTCGCGCCCGGCGAACGGGAGCTGGCGCAGCGGGGAGGATTTCAGCCTATCTCGCTTTCGGATAGCCGCTTGCGGGCCGAGACCGCGGCTCTGGCCTGGGCCAGCTGGTGGTCCGGGGGAGCGGCGGGCCGGGATTCGACCTCATGAGAGGGGCCGGCGGCCTTGACGACCCGTCTACGCGGCCATAGACTGCTTTTGCTATTTTCGCGCGCACACTGTCCCCGCGGCGCGAACCACGCAGTCGCGCACTGCCAGATCGTGATGACTCAACATACTAGGGTAGAGAGGGGGCGATTCATTGCCCGGCATCAGGGTGAAGGACGGCGAGTCCTTCGAGAGCGCCCTGCGCCGCTTCAAGAAGAAATGTGAGAAGGCGGGGATCCTTGCGGATCTGCGCCGGCATCAGCATTTCGAGAAGCCAAGCGAGCGGCGCAAGCGCAAGTTGAACGCGGCCAAACGGAAGAACCTGGCCCGTCGACAGGAGAACTAGCGGAACTGGAACTGGGACATGGACTGACCTGGGTGGACTGGGCGGCGTTCGTCTTCGTCCTCCTGTTCGCGATCGGTGGTTTCGTGCGCGGCGCGGTCGCGCAGGTCTTCGTCGTTCTCGGCGTGCTCACCGGACTGTGGGCCGCCGTCTTCATCTCAGGGTGGGTCGGCGCACATTGGCATGGCGCACGGCCCGCCATCCTGTTTCTGGCGATGCGGTGGCTGGTCGCCGCACTCGCCGGCCTCGCGCTGGCGTCACTCATCCAGTGGTGGGGTGACCACCTCGGCAAGGCGGTGAAGGAGAGCCCGCTGGCCTGGCTCGATCAGGGCGGCGGTTTCCTGGTCGGGGCGGGTCTGGGCGCCGTGGTCGGCGCATTGATCCTTCTCGGTGCGCTCACCATCCAGCGCCCGAGCGAGCCGGCCGTAGCGGTCGCCCACGCGCGCGTCGGGGCGCCGGCGATGGGCGTGGGCGCGGAAATCTGTGCATCCGGCGGTACGTATCTCCCCGGCGGTGATTGGTTGACGCAACGGTTCCTCGCGGCGAAGCGGCGGGCGGACCGCCTCCGCGACGGCGGAGCGCGGTCGAAGACGAGCTGAGGCGGGACCGGAGCCGCCCGGGGGCGTGAGCGGCGTGGACGAGCATTCCCTTCGACTTCTTGAGTTCCATCGCGTGACCGCGGCGGTCGCGGAGCGTGCGGCGTGCGAGGCGGCGAGAGCCGCGCTGGCGGCCGCTCGTCCCATCCCGGCCGCGCGCGAGCGCGAGCAGGAGTGCGCGCGGCTGGCCGAGGCGATCCGTCGCGTCGGCGAGCCGGGCGAGTGGTGCTTCACCGGGGTCGGCGCGCTGGCGGCCTCACTCGAGGGGCAGGGGCCGGAGCGCGCGCCGCTCGACGGGCCCGGGTTGGTGGGCGTGCTCGGGTGGTTGGAGGCGGGAGCGAGCACGCGCGTCGCCTGGACGGGCGAGTCGCGCGAACGGTTCCCGGCGCTGGCGGAGTTGGTGGACGGGGTGGGGGATTTCGGTCCCCTGCGGGCGCGCCTCGGGGCGGCGCTCGACGGGGACGGGCGCTTGAAGGATTCGGCCTCGCCGGCGCTCAAGCGCCTGAGGGCGGAGCTGGCGACGGGCGAGCATCGGCTGGAGCAACAGCTCGAGCGCTGGGCGGCGGGTTTCGGGGCGAACGCGTACGTGACGAGGCATGGCGATCGCTTCGTTGCGCTGGTTCCGGCCGCGGGTTTCCCGCGCCGGCGCGCGGTGGTGCACGACGTCTCGGGGAGCGGGCAGTCGTTGTTCGTCGAGCCCCTCGAGGCGTGTGAAGCGAACAACCGGTTGCTGGAGGTGCGCGCGGCGACCGGCGAGGAAGAGCGGCGGATCCTGCTGGAGCTGGCGCGCGCGGTCACCGACGCGGCTGTCGCGCTCCGGGCGCTGGAGGACTCCCTCGCGCATCTGGATGGGCTGCGGGCTAGGGCGCGCTGGGCGCGCGAGTTCGGCGGCACGGCGGTGACGCCGGGTGGCGGGCGGCTGCGATTGCGCCGCGCGCGACACCCGTTGCTGGCGATGGCGGAGCGACTGGGCGGGAGGGCGGTGGTGCCCCTCGATCTGGAGCTCGGAGAGCCGGCGCGCGTGCTGCTGGTGAGCGGTCCGAACATGGGTGGCAAGACGATCCTGCTGAAGACTGCCGGCCTCGTGGTGGCCCTGAGCCACGCGGGCTTCGCGGTGACAGCGGACGAAGGGAGTGCGGTGCCGGAGATCGCCAGCGTGGTGGTGGACCTGGGCGACGAGCAGTCGATCGACCAGGGGCTGTCGTCGTTCGCCGCGCACCTCCAGGTGCTGGGGCGCATGGCGGAGGCGGCCGGCCCGAACAGCCTGCTGCTCTGCGACGAGCTTGGCGCCGGGACCGACCCCGAAGAGGGCGCCGCACTGGGTCGCGCGCTCATCGAGCACTTCGCCGCCCGCGACGCGTGGTGCGTGGTCACCACCCACCTCGGCAGCCTCAAGCGCATCGCCGGACAGGTGCCCGGGGTGATGAACGGCTCGCTCGAGTTCGACGAGATCACGCTCAACTCCCGCTTCCGCTTCCTGCCCGGCGTGCCGGGGGCGAGCCATGCGCTGTCGGTGGCGGAACGACTGGGCTTCCCGGCGCCGCTCATCGCGCGGGCGCGGGCACTGACCCCCGAGGAGACGCGGGCGCTCGAGCGGTTGATCGCCGAGCTCACCGAGACGAACCGTCGCAAGCATGACGCCGCGGTGGCGCTGGAGCGGGCGCGTGCCGAGGCCGATCGGTCGGCGAGCGAGCACCGCGCCGCGCTCGAGGAATCACGCGTCAGCCTGGCCGATCAGCGGCGGCGCGTGACGCGCGAGGGGGAAGCGCTGCTCGGCCGGGCCCGCGAGCTCTGGCAGACCGTCCAGCGCGAAGCGAAGCGCGGGGACAAGACGCGCGCCGACGCGGGACGTCTGCGCGAGGAGATCCGCGCGCTCGAGCGCGAGCACGACGCCCTGAGCGGCGCGGCCGAGGCCGCGGAAGCGCCGGCGGCGCCGCTGGCGATCGTGGCCGGGCAGCGCGTACGGGTGGTGGATCTGGGCGTGGAGGCCGAGGTGGTGAGCGGCCCCGACGCCGAGGGGCGCGTGCGGCTGCGGCGCGGGAGCTGGAACATCGAGAGCCACGCGAACCGGCTGGCCGCCGTCACGGGGCCCGCGACCAAGCCCTCCCCGCGCACGGCGAGCGGCACCTGGACCCCGTCCTACGACGCGCCGCCACTCGAGGTGGATCTGCGCGGCTTGGAGAGCGACGAAGCGCTGACGGCGCTGGATCTGGGACTGGACCGCGCGCTGCTCGCCGGTCTCTCCGAGGTGCGCATCGTGCACGGCGTCGGCCGCGGCGTGCTGCGTGCCGCCGTGGAACGGCATCTGCGCGACCATCCGCAGGTCGCCGGGCAGCGCAGCGGCCAGGTGGGCGAGGGGGGCCGCGGCGTGACCGTGGCGAAGCTGCGATGAGCGCCGCCGGGCGGCCGGTGAGCCGCGGGGGAACGCGCCTCGCCGACGACTGGGTGGAGCGCGTGCGCGCCGCGAGCGACATCGTCGAGGTGATCGGCCAGACGGTCCAGCTCAAGCGGGTGGGACGCAATTGGACCGGGCTCTGCCCGTTCCACAAGGAGAAGTCGCCGTCGTTCTCGGTCAATCCCGACCGTCAGTTCTACCACTGCTTCGGCTGTAAGGCCGGCGGGGACGTGTTCCGGTTCGTGCAGGAGACGGACAAGGTGGAGTTCTTGGAGGCGGTCGAGCTGCTGAGCCGCCGTGCCGGCATCCCGGTGCCGGAGCGGCGCGCGGGCGAGCGCGCGGTGCGCACGCCGCTGCTCGAGGCGCTCGAACAGGCGGCGACCGCCTACGAGCAGTGGCTCGCGGACGCGCAGCGCGGCCGTGCCGTGCGCGAGTACCTTGGCTCACGCGGGATCGCGCACGAGACGGTGCGCGCGTTTCGGCTCGGGCTGGCTCCTGAGGGCTGGGAGAACCTGTCCGGACGTCTCGGGGCCCGTGAGGGCGAAGACGTGCTGGTGCAGGCGGGGCTCGCCATGCGGCGTGAGGGGAAGTCGGGGGTGTACGACCGCTTCCGCAACCGGCTCATGGTGCCGCTCATCGCACCGGGTGGGACGGTGGTGGGCTTCGGGGCGCGCGCCCTCGGCGACGAGCAGCCCAAGTACCTCAACTCGCCCGAGACGCCGGTCTACCACAAGGGCGGATTCCTGTTCGCGCTCGAGAGCGCGCGGAAGAGTTCCGACGTCGCGGGCGAGATCGTCGTGGTCGAGGGCTACTTCGACGCCATCGCCCTGCATCAGGCGGGGATCACCCACACGGTCGCGACCTCGGGCACCGCGCTCACCGCCGATCAGGCGCGGCTGCTGCGGCGTGCCGCGCCCCGCGTGGCGCTCACCTACGACGGCGACGACGCCGGGCGCGATGCGATGATGCGCTCGCTCGGCGTGCTGCTGGCGGAGGGGCTGGAGGTGGTGGTGCTCGATCTTCCGCAGGGCGACGATCCCGACACGCTGGTGCGGCGCGGTGGCGCCGAGG
>JBGPXY010000047.1:0-14815 GCA_041492985.1 Candidatus Eiseniibacteriota bacterium | reverse complement strand
CTTCCCTTCTTGCGCAAGCACACGCGCCTGCCGATCCTGCTCAAAGGCATCCTGCACGCGGACGACGCCCGCAAGGCGATGGATCACGGCATGGACGGGATCATCGTCTCGAACCACGGCGGCCGGCAGCTCGACGGCGCCGAGGCGACCATCGTGGCGCTGCCGCGCGTCGTCGAGGCGGTCGCTGGCGCCATGCCGGTGCTGATGGACGGTGGCATCCGGCGCGGTGCCCATGTGCTCACGGCCCTGGCCCTGGGTGCGCAGGCGGTGCTCGTCGGTCGGCCGTACCTGTGGGGCCTGGCGGCCGGCGGCGAACAGGGCGTGCGTGACGTGCTCGGCTTGCTGCGCGACGAGCTGGAGCTGGCGATGGCGTTGAGCGGTAGGTCCTCGGTAGCAGCGATCGATCGGTCGCTGGTGGCGGAGGCGTGAGCGTCATGCGACCTGGTGCAGTCACGCTGCTCACCATCGGCGCGGCGCTCGCGATGGGCGCGGGCGGCTGTACGCAGAATGGCAGCTGGCTCGATTTCTCGGAGCTCGTCCGACCCCCGGTGACGGATACGGGCCCGGCGCCCGATTCTCCCCAGAACTCGCTGAGGCGTCTCGAGTGGTGCTTCAACAGGCGGGCGTTCTCGGAATTGCGCGAGCTCTTCACCGAGGACTTTCGGTTCTACTTCAACCCGCTGGATTCCGCCGGGATGGCGTATCGCCTAACGCCGTGGGGTCGCGACGACGAGCTGATCAGTTCGGCCCACTTGTTCGGCGGCAGCGCCGATCCGCCGTCCGCCAGCGCCATCAGGCTCAACCTGGATAGGAACTTCCTCGTCTTTCCGGATCCGCGGTTTGCCGCATGGGACCCGCACGGGCGCTGGCACAAGAACATCCGCACACAGGTCGTGCTCAACATCCAGCTGGGCGACGGCAGCGCCATCGATATCTCGGGCCCCGCGAACTTCTACTTCGTGCGCGGCGATTCGGCGGCGATCCCACCCGACCTCGTGGCTCGCGGGTTTGGCCCCGACTCGACGCGGTGGTGGATCAACCGCTGGGACGACGAGACCGCTCAGGGGGGACCGATTCCCCATCGCTCGAGCGGAGGCGGCTCCGCTGTCCTCGGGCGACCCCCGAGCTTGGCCGCTCAACCCTCGTCCAACAGGTCCTGGGGGAGCATCAAGGTCTTGTACAGATGACCGACCCGCTCCGCAGGGCGGTCGGCCGCGTGGGCTCGCCCTCCGCCGAATCAACCGACCATCGACCCAGAACGGGGGCTTGACGCCATGCAGGTGCGACGCGGCGCGAGGATCGCGGCCGTGGTCGCGCTGTGTGCGCTCGCCGCTCTCGGCCCTCTCGGTTGCGCCCGAAAGGTCACGGGCGTCGGTGGTGGCCCGGGGCAGGCACCGCCTGGACCAACCTCATCGACCGCGACGCTGCGCCTCCTCGAGCGCGCCTTCGAGGCGCGCTCGATCGGGCAGTACCGCCCGCTCTTCACCGCGGATTACACATTCCACTTGAGCCCGGGCGACTCGTCGCGGAGTACCACCACGTGGTTGCGGGACGACGAGCTCCGCAGCGCGGCCCATCTCTTCGCTGGCGGGAATGCCGATCAGCCGCCGGCCGTCGATGGCAATCTCGCATTCGACCGGATCCTCGTGGCCATGCCGGACCCGGGATTCATGGCCTGGGATCCGAAGGGGCGCTGGCACGCCACCCTCCAAACCCACGCCGCGCTCAGCGTGCGGATGCGCGACGGGCAGGTCATCGCATCCGCCTCCGCCGAGAGCTTCTCCCTCGTGCGGGGAGATTCGGCCGTGGCCCCGCTCGATCTCGGGCCGGGCGAGTTCGCGGCGGACTCGCTCCACTGGTACATCCGTCGCTGGGAAGAGCTGAGGCTCGAGCAGGGGCCGAGTTCGGGTCCATCATTCGCCCGGCGCGCTTCCCCCCTCGCCCCCTCGACCATCGTGGTGCCGCTCATCACCACCTGGGGACGACTCAAGCTCGTCTATTGGTGAGCGCCGGCGCACGATGAACGTCGGCGGATGCAGGCGCCGGCGAAACCCTCTAGACTCCCGCGGCCGCCGCCCGCACCCGCGAAGATCGCTCCCGTCCACGGAGGGACATTGCTCGAGCCTGCCGCCCCCGCCGCCGCGAAGCTCACCGACCCGCAGCAGGTGCTCGAGAGCGTGTTCGGTTACCGCGAGTTCCGCCCGGGGCAGCGCCACATCATCGACGCGGTGCTCGCGGGGCGTGACTGCATCGGCGTGATGCCGACCGGCGCCGGCAAGTCGCTCACCTTCCAGATCCCGGCGCGCATCCTCCCCGGGGCCGTGCTGGTCATCTCGCCGCTCATCTCGCTCATGAAGGACCAGGTGGACGCGATGACCCGGGTGGGCTTCCGCGCCGCCGTCATCAACTCGAGCATCGACTTCGACAAGCGCCGCGAGCGCCGCGGGCAGCTGCGGCGCGGCGAGCTGGAGCTGGTGTACGTGGCGCCCGAAGGCCTCGAGGGCTCGCTGCGCGCGCTGGTCGCGGAGTGTCCCGTGAGCCTGGTGGTGGTCGACGAGGCGCACTGCATCAGCCACTGGGGACACGATTTCAGGCCGGCGTACCGCCGGCTCGAGGGGCTCAAAGGGGAGTTGGGCGACATCCCGGTGCTAGCGCTCACCGCGACCGCGACGCGACGCGTGGTGGGCGACATCATCCAGCAGCTCGGCATGCGCAAGCCCGACGGGTTCAAGGGCTCGTTCTTCCGCCCCAACCTCATCATCACCGCCCAGAAGAAGGGCGCCGGCCGCAACACCCGCGACGACATCCTCGGCATCGTGCGGCGCCATGCCGGCGAGAGCGGCATCGTCTACTGCCTGAGCCGCAAGTCGGTGGAGTCCACCGCCGAGTGGCTGCGCGCGCAGGGCGTGCGCGCCGCGCCGTACCACGCGGGGCTCACCGACGAGCAGCGCACCCACACCCAGGACGCGTTCGCGCGCGACGAAGTGGACGTGGTCGTGGCGACCGTCGCCTTCGGCATGGGCATCGACAAGAGCAACGTGCGGTTCGTCATCCACCGCGACATGCCGAAGAGCATCGAAGCCTGGTACCAGGAGATCGGGCGCGCCGGCCGCGACGGGCTGGCGAGCGACTGCGTGCTCATGTACTCGTGGGCGGACGTGATCGGCTACGACGCGTTCCTGACCGGCATCGACGACGAGGAGCTGCGGGCGGAGACGCGCGGCAAGACGGTCGAGATGTTCCGGCTCGTGGATCGTGGCATCTGCCGCCATCAGGGGATCGCGCGCCATCTCGACGAGATGATCGCCCCGTGCGGGAGCTCCTGCGACGTCTGCCGTGGCGCCGGCATCGAGTCGCTGGTCGTGGGGGCGTCCCGCCTGGCGCGCTCCCGCGCGGCGGGCAGCACGTTCTCGTCGGCCTTCGACGCCGAGCCCGTGAACGCCGAGCTGTTCGAGCGCCTGCGCGCGCTGCGCAAGCGCATCGCCGACGGCGAGGGCGTGCCGGCCTACATCGTCTTCAGCGACGCGGTGCTGCGGCAGATGGCGTCGCGGGTGCCGAAGAGCCCCGGCGAGCTGCTCGCCCTGTCCGGCGTGGGACCGGTCAAGCTCGAGCGCTACGGCGAGGCGTTCCTCGAGGTGCTGCGCGAGGGTTGAGCGTTCCGGGCCGGCCGAATTCACGCTTGTGCCGGCGAAGCCGCGGCGCGACGATTCCCCCACGGCGGGCGGAGCGCCCACGGGCTCCGCGAGGCGAGTGACATGAAGAATCTCATCGTGCGGATCGGATTGTTCCTGAGCGTCGGCCTGTGCGTCGCGCCCATCGCGCGCTCGGCGGCGACGGTCGACGGGCTGCTCGACGCGGCGTACGCCGTGCCGCTCACCACGCAGACCACTCAGACCAGCTACGTGGACGCGAACCCCGCGTTCTCGCCCGATCCGGTCCGCTACGCCGACGGTTCCGAGCTGGATGCCGCCCACGGCACCATCGCGGGCGGGGTGCTGCACCTGTTCCTCGCGGGCGATCTCGGTTTCTGCTGCCCGACGATGTTCTCCCACCAGGAGCAGTTCGACATCTTCATCGACTCCGCGACCGGCGGGCAGAACGCGCTGCGCGCCGACAACGCGATCGTGGGCTGCTGCCCGGGCAACTCGCTGAACGCCCTGGCCGGGCTGCGATTCGACCCCGGCTTCGCCCCGGACTACTGGCTCGGCTGCACGGTCAACATGAACTGCAGCTACGCCGAGTTGCCGACCGGTGGCGGCGGCGGCGGCTACGCGCTCGGGTACAACTATTCGGGGGCGCCCGGGACGCTCTCGGGCGGCACCAACCCGTACGGCATCCTGGCCGCCGTGAACAACTCGAACGGTGCGGGAGTCACGGCCGGCTGCGCGGCGGCGTCGGGCTCGGGCGTGACCACCGGCGTCGAGTGGGCGATCCCGCTCGCCGCGATCGGCGATCCCGCGGGCTGCGTGCGCGTGTGCGTGTTCGTGGCGAGAGGCGGTGGCGATGCCCTCGGCAATCAGGTCCTGGGCCCGCTGCCGCCCGGGAGCTGCGCCCTCGGCGCCCCGGCGGGCGTGGACTTCTCCGCCATCCCCGGAGACCAGTTCTTCACCGTCTGCCCGGGCGTTACGCCGACGCGCGCCGGCACCTGGGGACGGATGAAGACGATCTACCGTTGAGCACGCCGGGCGGCCGTCTGGCGATCGCCGCCATCTCCAGTATCGGTGCTCCCGCGGCTCGAACGCTTTCTTGACACGCTCGTGGGGCGTCGGCAGTCTGCGCGCCCATGCGGCTTCCCGATCCGCTCGCCAGTCGCAATGGTCGCCTCGCGGCGTTCTTCGCCCTCTACCTCACCGAGGGCGTCCCGCTCGGGTTCACCGCCACCGCCATCGCCACCCAGATGCGACGCCAGGGCCTGGGTCCGGCGGAGATCGGCGCCTTCGTCGGCTCGCTCTACCTGCCGTGGGCGTTCAAATGGATGGTCGGGCCGTTCGTGGACGTGTTCTCGTCCGATCGCTTCGGCCGCCGCCGGCTGTGGATCGTCCTCGCGCAGGCGCTCATGGTCACCTCGCTCATGGTGGCGCTGCCGGTCAACTTCACCACCGAGCTCAAGCTGTTCACGATCCTCATGCTGATCCACAACGCCTTCTGCGCCACCCAGGACGTGGCGATCGACGCGCTGGCCGTGAACGTGCTCCGCGAGGACGAGCGCGGGCTCGCCAACGGACTCATGTTCGGCGGCGCCTACCTGGGCCAGGCGGTGGGCGGTTCGGGCGTGCTGTTCCTGGCGCCGCTGATCGGCTTCCACGCCACGTACTTCTTCGTCGCCGCCTGCATCCTCGCCGTCACCGTGCTGGTCGCCCTGCCGATGCGCGAGCCCGCGGGTCCGCCGCGTCCGCCGCGCGAGGGCTCGGCCATCAATGCCGTCTCGGGCGAACTGAGGCGGTTCGTCGTGGACGCCTACCGCGCGTTCATCGGCACGCGCGCCGCGTGGGTCGGGGTGATCAACGCGCTGCTCCCCGCCGGGGCGTTCGCGCTCGGGCTGGCGCTCCAGTCCAACCTCGCGGTCGAGCTGGGGCTCAACGACACCCAGGTGGGGTTCCTCAACCTGTGGTCCACGATCATCTCCGCGCTCTGCTGCGTCGCCGGCGGGTGGATCTCCGACCGCTACGGGCGCCGTCGCTCGCTCGCGCTGTTCATCTTCGGCACCACGCTGCCCACGCTGTACCTCGCGTGGGTGATGCAACAGTCGGGGTGGATCATGCCGGTGCCGACGCAACAGCCGGGCCGCCCGCTGCCCCCCGGCACGCTGGTCGGGGCGTTCTGGTTGATGGTCATGATCTACAACGTGTTCCAGGGTCTTTACTACGGCACGCGCGCGGCCCTGTTCATGGACATCACCACGCCGCGTGTCGCCGCCACCCAGTTCACCGCCTACATGGCGATGCAGAACCTGGTCATCAGCTACACGGCGAACTGGCAGGGATGGCTGGTCGAGCGGTGGGGCTACCCGCGCACGCTGGTCGTGGATTCCCTCTTCGGACTGGTGGGGCTCGCGTTGCTGCCGTTCATGGCCCCGTCGAAGCACCCCGCCGAGATCCCGGTGGGTGCGGCGGTCCCCGAGGCGATCGAGCCCTGAGCGGGGCAACTCCCCCTGCCGCTCGGGTCCAGCAAGCCTGACGTTCCTCATGTCATGACGTTCGAGGCTTGAAACTCGAAATGGCCAGGTAGAGCATGCCGGCAGGTTCCCTCGCCAGGTGGCTAAGCCCGGCCGCGTCACCTCGAGAGTGGTCTCTCGGGCTCCCGCTTGGCGCACTGTCCAGTCCCACGGAGATCTCGAGGGAGGTGGGCCATGGTCAACGCGGCTCGAAGCATTCTCGTTTTCAGCTTGTTTGTATTGCTCGCCGCGCGTCCATCCGCCGCGCAGAACCTCGGCGCGTGCGGTCCCGGTGGCGTCGATCCCGTGGCCACGTTCACGGTGCCCGCCCCTGCCGGGGCCCTGGTGGTCATCGATCTCACCTTCTGCCCCGGCTTCTCGATCTCTGGGGTCGGCGGACCTGGTCAGGTCGTCGCCTGCGGCCCTCTCAAGACGGTGTCGACAGTCGCGGGCCCCGGTGGGGCCGTCTTCACGATCGGCGGATGCGGTGGGGGGCTCACCCCGCTGTTCGCCTGCGCGACGGTGACGGTGGCTGGCGTTGCAGCGCCGCCGTTGCGCATCGGCGTTTTCGATCGCGATTGCGCGAACGGCGTGGGCGCCGGCGATCTGGCACTTGTGATCAATGACTTCGTCAACGCTCCAGCCGAGCAGAGATCGGACTACGACAAGTCCGGCGTCGTAGGAGCGGGGGATCTTGCAATCCTCATCAACGTGTTCATCGCCGGCGGATCGACGGTGACGTGCCCCGTGATGTGCCCTTGAGCGGAGGGCCTCTTCAGGACGACCGGGCGGTCAACCCGCCCTTTGGGAACCGCGCGATCGCCGCGATCCCCAGCATCGGGCCGAGCGCCAGCACCGGGAACGTCCACTGCCAACCGATCGCGGCGACGATCACCGGGATGAGCTGGATGGTCGCCATCGTCAGCAGGAATCCCATCGAGGTCTGGAGTGTCAGCGCGGTCCCGACCGCGTGCGGGGGCGCCGCCTCGGTCACCATCGCGCTGAACTGCGCCGAGTCCGCGACCACGAAGAATCCCCAGGTCCACGCGACCGTCACCAGCAGCCACGGTGCGGCGCCGTAGACCAGGCCGATGCCCAGGGCACAGGCGCCCGAGAGCGCCATCGCCACCGTGACCACGCGCGCATAGCCGATGCGCGTGGCGGCCCAGCCGCCCCACACGCATCCCAGGCCGCCCGCGGCGATGCCGCCGAAGGCGAGCAGGTCCACGGTGTGCGGCGCGACCGCTCCGTGTCCCGCGGTGGCGCGCGCGGCGAGGCTCGCGGCGAGGAACGGGGGCAGCCAGGTCCACATCGCATACAGCTCCCACATGTGTCCGAGGTAGCCGCCGATCGCCAGCCGCGTCTCGCGATGGCGCAACACCGAGGCGACGAGATTCCAGGCGAACGGACGGCGCGCGAACGGGAAGGGGCCGTCGCGGTAGCCGGCGCCGACCAGCAGTGCGGCCAGCACGGCGCCGGCCGAGGCGACCAGCAGGACGCGCTCGACGCTCGCGCCCTCGAACGCGTGCACCAGGTACGGCGTCGCCTTGCCGATGGTGATCGCCCCGACCAGGGTGCCGATCGCCAGACCGCGGTAGGAACGGAACCAGGTGGAGACCATCTTCATCCCGGGCGGGTAGACGCCCGCCAGGAAGAAGCCGATCAGGAACCGACAGGCGAGCGCCGCCTCGAGACCAGGCGCCAGGATGAGGGCGGCGTTCGCCGCGGCGCCCAGCAGTGCGGCGCCCGCGAAGTAGCGGCGCTCGGGGATCACGTCGGCGAGGTTGAGGATGGCCGCGAGCGCCGTGCCGGCGACGAATCCCAGCGGCACGATGCCGGTGAGCCAGCCGGCCTGTCCTGACGACAGATGCCACCGCAGCGCCAGCTGTGGCGCCACCGCCGTGGCGGCGAACCACAGCGACATGCCCATCAGCTCGGCGGCCGAGAGCAGCGCCAGGACGCGCCAGCGGCCAGCGTCGCCGTCGCGGCCCGCACCGGCCGTCGCCCGAGACGGCCCGGGGCCCATGCCCGCGATCTCGGTGCTCAACGGCGGCCCTGGCTACGCATGTATCGATCCCACTCGCTGGTGTCGGGGTGGACCGGGTCGTAGAAGATCGCACGCAGCCAGTACGCACGCATCGCGGGGCGCGTCTCGGTCGGCATCTTCTGCTTGATCATCTCGTAGGTCACCAGCGCGTCGCCGGAGAGCCCCAGGGTCTCGTAGATCAGCGCCAGGCGCTCTCCCGAGTCGAGCCAGTTGGCAGGTGTGGCGGCGGTCATGGCCGACGTGTCGATGAGCCCGAGCGCGTGCCGCATGCACTCCGCCCGCTCCAGGCTGGTGCGCAGGGCCGGGCGCGGCCGGACGCGGCCGGGGCGCTGGTCCACCGCGTAGTTGCTCCAGGCCATCCCGCGTGCGAGCAGCACGGCGTGGTCGAGGGGGCGCTTCACACCCAGCCGCTCGACCCAGAACAGCGTGGTCACCCAGTCCCTGCGCGCGTCGGCGGCCTTCACGCTGTCGAGCACCTCGCCGTCGCCGGTCGTGACCGTCCGCGGGGACCGGCCGGGAAGGTTTCCGCGCGGGCGCAGGAGCAGCGCGACGGCCAGGATCGCGATCGCGACGAGAAGGATCGTCCCCATCGAGCGGACGCCTCGGGTGGGCGCCCTTCGGCTCATCGGGCCGCCCCGCTGCCCGTGCTATCGCCGTGGCTTCGGCCCGCTTCGGGCAGGGCACGCGCCTGCTCCAGCGCGGCCTCGGCGGCCACGGTGTCGCCCAGCGCCGCGCACAGTCGCGCCAGCGTCATCCATCCGAGGAAGTACCGCGGAGCGATCGACACCGTGCGCTCGAGCGCGGTGCGCGCCGCTACGAGGTCGCCGGCCGCGGCGCGCGCGTTGCCGAGCGCGAACCAGAGGCCGGGGTCGTCGGACCGCCAGCGCGCCGCCGCCTCGAGCGGGACCACCGCCTCGGCCGGCCGCCGCGCCATCATGAGACGCTGACCCTCCAGCATCAGCGCCGAGGGGTCGTCCGGCCGGTCGCGCAGCAGCCGCTGGATGTCGGGCGCGGCCTCGGCGGTGCGGCGCAGGCGCAGCAGCGTGCTGGCGCGCAACAGCCGCGCCTGGTGCGTCGCGGCATCCAGGGTGAGCGCCTGGTTCGCGTCGGCGATCACCGCGTCCCACTCCTCATATTGGTAGTGGAGCTGCGCGCGTCCGAGGTAGACGGCGGGCAGGCGGGGGGCGAGCGATGCGGCGCGCGCGAGCGCCGCCTCCGCCTCCGGCTTGCGGCCGCTTCGAGCGAGGCCGTCCGCGAGCCCGATCCAGCCGGCCGGGTTGTCGGGTTGCCGGGCGGTCATCACCTGGAACACGTGCGCGTCGTCCGCCCAGGTGGGCTGCAGTCGAAGCGTCTCGATCCCGCTGCCCAGGATGAGCACCGCGGCCGCGGCGATCGCCGACCATCGCCACGCGCGACCCTTGCGCGCCGCCCACGCGAGAGCGAGCGCGACGAGCCAGGCCGCTCCGGCGGAGGGCAGATACACCATGCGTTCCCCGGAGGTGAGGTACCCCTTCGCCAGCGCGACCGTCAACGACGGCAGCACCGGGACGAGCACGATGGCGGCCGGGACAGCGAGCGGCGACCGTCGCGCACCGAGGACCACGACCGCCGCGATCATCGAGAGCGTGAATGCCGCGCCCGCCACCACCGGCCACGCGAGCGCGCTCGCCGGCAGCCACACGGCGACATCGGAGGAATGCGGATACCAGGGCCAGAGGAACGCCAGGTACTGCGGGAGCATCACGAACGCGGCGGCCTGCCGCCGTGCGAGCAGGGCAGTATCGACGTACGCCGGCAGGCCGCTGCTCCCGGCGGCCATCGCGTGGGCCACGAGCCACAGGACCGTGATCGCCAGGTAGGGGGCGAGCCATCGCGCCAGCTCCATCGCCTTGAGCTTCGCCGTGCCCGCGCGCGCCAGCTCGGCGGCCGCGACGACGATCACCCAGCCCGCCGCCGCTTCCTTGCTGAGCAGCGCTCCCGTGAACGCCACGAGCGCCCACACGCCCGGCCAGGTTCGTCCGCGCGCCCGCGCGCGCCGGTCCAGCCAGAGGCTCAGCAGGGCGAAGCCGGCGCACATGAGATCGGTGCGTCCCAGGATCCAGGCCACCACTTCCAGGTGCGCGGGCATCAGCGCGAACCAGAGCGTGCCGGCGACCGCCGCCAGCCTCGGGACTCCGGCCTGCGCCAGGAGGAAGCCCAGCGCCACGGTGACGGCCGTGTGGCGGAGCACGTTCGAGGCGTGGAAGACCGTGGGCGCCCAGCCGCCGAGTCGACCCTCGATCCAGAACGAGAGCAACACCAATGGGCGCCAGAGCCCGGCCGTGAATCCCGCCGAGGCGAGGAAGTCGCCGGTGAGCAGCCGGCCGAGCGCGCCGGGGGCGCGCATGATCGCGTTCTCGGCGATGAGCGGGACGTCGTCGCGCACGAAGGCGAAGCGCACGCTGGGCAGATGCACCGCGAGCGCCGCCAGCGCGGGCAGCACGGCAGGGTGTGTGAGTGCCGCGCGCCAAGGGAAGCGTCGTGCCGGCGCGGCGACCGCGGCGCGAGACTTCGCGCGGTTCATCGCGACCCGCCGACGCCGGTGGTGCCCGCCCCCGCATGCGAGACCACGACGTCGAACTCGACCTCGCGTGCCATCGGCGGGCACTCCACCCAGCGCTCGCCCACGGCCCGGGCCCGGGAGGTGAGCAGGTGTGCGAGGCGCTCGCCATCGGCCACGCGCACGCGGGTGGGGACGGCGACCGGACCCCAGCGCGCGCGGCGTCGCTCGGGCGCCGGCGAATCCAGCGCCACGTCGATCACGCCGAAGCGCGTCGCCGCGCGCTCGATGCGTGTGCCCCGCCAGGCGAGCGCGTCACCGCCGAGCGCCAGCTCGAGCGTGTCGCGCGCGTCGCAGACGATCATGTTGCGCACCAGGTCGATCAAGCCGGCGGCGGCCGTGGTGTGCGGCGGGAGATTGTCGCCGAAGCTGCCACCCGCGCGCGCGAACAGCTCGGCCTGGCCGAGCGTCGAGCTGCTGTGGGCGAGCAGGTCGGCGAGGTACGCCCGCGCCTCGGCCGGGCGGCCGGCGAGCAGCGCCCACTGGGCGAAGTCGGTGCCGACGTAGGTGTGGAGCGTGTCGAGCGGTCCGCAGCTCACGAGCCCCGGCGCGCCGGTGCGCGCGTGGATGCGACGCGCGAGCGCTTCCAGCCGCGGATCGTCGGCGGGCAGCACGCGGGTGGGATAGCCGACGGCGATATTCCCCCAGTCGCGCCCGACGCCCTGCCACGAGGCTGGGACGTCTCGACTCCCGGTGCGCACCAGCGCCGCGACGAAGGCGGCGCGGTAGTCGGCGGCGGCCGAATCGGCGGCCCGCGCCAGCGAGTCGTCGCCTGCCAGTCGCGCCAGCGTCGCCGCCGCGCGACAGCCGGCGATGCCCCACGCGTCGTTGCCCACCAGCTGCGCGCGCGCCAGCTCGTTGTCGCGCGGGTCCGCGTACGGGAGCAATCCGTCGTAACGCAGCGCCAGCTGCCGGGTGAGGAGGCGCTGCAGGTCGAACCACGCGAGCGCTCGACGCGCCGTGGGCAGGGTGCGCGTGGCCCACTCGGGAGCCGGCGGCAGCGTGGCGGCCTGCTCGAGCGCCCACAGCGCCTGACCGGAGCCGTCGAGCTGTCCGCGTTGCGAGAGCAGCACGCCGCTCGGAAGCTGGAAGCGCGTCAGCGTGAGCGCGTCGGACCGCGCCATGTCGGCGTAGCCCGCCACCGCCAGCGCCCGCACGGTGCGCGCCGCGTCGCGCAGCCAGACATCGCGGTACTGGAACGGATTCCCGACCGGCACCCATTCGCCGCGGTCACGCTCCTGGCACTGGAGCAGCGTGACGACCGCCGCCCGCCACGCGGCGTCGACCAGCGAGTCGGGGGTGGCGAGCCGCGTTCCCTGAGCGAGCCAGCGGCGCCACGTGTCGCGCGCCTCGGCCACCACGCGCGCGTGATCGGCGTTGCGCTCGAGGCCCGGACCGGGTGCCACGCTCGGATAGGCGGGCATCCAGAAGTGCCAGCGCTTCTGTGCGCCGCGCGCGAGGGTCGCCCGTCCGGTGGCGACCAGGGCCCCCGGCCCCGGCCCGCGCGTGAGCGCCGCGCGCGCGGGTCGCGGCGCCTCGGGCGCGATCGTCATGGTCGGGTCGATGCCGGCGACGATGTGGCCGTTGCGCACGGCGAACCGCTCGCGCCAGCTCTCCTCGTAGGAGTCGGTGTCCTCGGCGTCCCAGGGGATGACGGCGGGGTCTTCGGCGCGCGCGCGCACCCGCGCTTCCAGCGCGCACTCGCCGGGTACCTCGGCCAGCCAGGTCGCGGTGGCTTCCACCGAGAGCATGAGGCTGGTATCGCCGAGCGCCTTCCGCGGCACGGCGGCCGCCTCGAAGTGGACCGACTCGCGGGCACTCACCATCCACCAGTGGGCCACCGGCACGCCGTCGCGCTCGAAGTAGACCGGCGAGATCCGCACCGGGAGCGCCGAGACGATGCGCCACTCGAGTGCGGCGTCACCGCTGCCCACGACGCTGCCGTGACCCACCTGGAACGCGCGATGGGCGCCCGGCATCCCGAGTGCGGCGATCGAATGCGCGTAGTGCTCGGGGAGGACCCGCGGCCCGCCCGGCGCCGCGGCGCCGATCGTCGCGTCGGGCGGCCGCGCGCAGCCCGCGCTCGTGGCGAGCGCGGCGCAGGCGACCAGGGCGGCGACCGGGAGCAGGCGGCGCAGAGGCGACCTCCGAGGATGGCCCGATCTGCGTTCGGGGCAGGGCGGCGATTCCCGTGTGCCGCCGCGCGCGTGGCGCGGGTGGCACCTTAACATGACGCGCGCGGCATTGTATCTTCGGAGCACCCATGAATCCCATCTCTCGCCTCACGACCGCCACCGTGGCCGCCCGGATCCCGTACGCGAACGCGGCGCCCTTCTACGCGCTCTGGTCCGACGCGCCGTTCGCGGTGCGCAACCTGGTGCCCCGCGACCTGGGGCGCGAAGCCGAGGCGGGGAACGTCGACCTCGGGCTGATGGCGACCGGCGATTTCCTGCGCCTGCGCGATCGCTTCGAGCTGGTGAGCCCGGCGATGGGTGTGGCCACGCGCGGCCCGGTGCAGTCGGTGCTGCTGTTCTCACGCCGACCGGCGGGATCGCTCGCCGGCGCTCTGGTCTCCGTGACGCCCGAGACCTCGACCTCGATCCGCCTGCTGCGTCTGCTCCTCGACGTGCGGCGTGGTCTGACCGGCGTGCGCTACATCCGCGGCCTCGAGCCCGCGCAGGCCGACGCGCTGCTCACCATCGGCGACCGCGCGATGCGCATGAAGCAGAAGCGTCCCGAGGGGTTCACCCACACGCTGGATCTCGGCGCCGACTGGCTCGAGTGGACCGGGCTCTCGTTCGTCTACGCGGTGTGGGTGCTGCGCGGCGCGCTCGACGCGGGGGTGAAGGCCGACCTGGGCGCCTTCCTCGAGTCCTCGCTCACCGCCGGCCTCGCCGAGCTGCCGGCGGTGGCGCGCCAGCAGACCGAGCCCGGATGGACACCGGAGGAGACGGAGGCCTACCTGCGTCGGTTCCACTACCGGCTCGGGCCCGAGGACCTGCGCGGCATGGACCGCTTCGAGCAGCTGCTGGTCGAGCACGGCCTGGTCGAGGGAGACTGAACCCGCCAACCGTGGGCACCGGCTCGACCTCCAGCGACGAGCGCCCGCGTTGGCGCCCGCTCCCGGTCGCGCTCAGCTCGAGGTCGTGCAACACGCCGTGGCGCTGACCGTATATCGAGCCGTGATCCGCCGGCGGGCGCAGCCGCTGTCGGAACGAATCCTCGGGGCCGGGCCTACGAGCCGACCCCGCCACCATCGGAAGGAGCATGTGATGCCCCTCATGCACGAAGTCGAATACGAGATCCTCGGCGACGACATGCAGTTCGTGAAGATCGAGCTGGACCCCAAGGAAGCGGTGGTGGCCGAAGCCGGCGGCATGATGTACGTCGAGGACGGCATCGAACTCGATACCATCTTCGGTGATGGCTCGGCGCAGCAGCAGCAGAGCGGATTCATGGGCGCGCTGATGGGCGCCGGCAAGCGTCTCCTGACCGGCGAGTCGCTGTTCATGACCGTGTTCCACAACGAGTCGGGCCAGAAGCGCAAGGTCGCCTTCGCCGCGCCGTTCCCGGGCAAGATCCAGGCCCTCCATCTCGCGGAGCTGGGTGGCGAGCTCATCTGCCAGAAGGATTCGTTCCTGTGTGCGGCGAAGGGGGTCTCGATCGGCATCGCCTTCAACAAGCGCTTCGGCGTCGGACTCTTCGGCGGCGAGGGGTTCATCATGCAGCGGCTGACCGGCGACGGGTGGGCGTTCATCAACGCGGGCGGGACGCTGGAGGAGAAGACGCTCGCCTCGGGTGAGATGCTGCGCGTCGACACCGGCTGCCTGGTGGCGCTCCAGCCCACGGTGACCTACGACATCCAGATGGTGGGCGGCATCAAGACCGCGATCTTCGGCGGCGAGGGCCTGTTCTTCGCGACGCTGCGCGGCCCGGGGCGCGTGTGGCTCCAGTCGCTGCCGTTCTCGCGCCTGGCGAGCCGCATCTACGCCGCCGCACCGCAGACCGGCCGTGG
>JBGPXY010000062.1:0-12668 GCA_041492985.1 Candidatus Eiseniibacteriota bacterium | reverse complement strand
CGAGATCGGCGACGCCAGCGCCTTGCTGCAGATGAAGCTGTTGCGGGCGCTCCAGGAAGGCGAGGCGCGTCGCGTGGGCGACACGAAGGTGCGCCGTCTCGACGTGCGCGTGGTGTCGGCGACCCATCGCGGGCTCGAGGAGGCGGTCGCGGCCGGGGCGTTCAGGGCCGACCTGTACTACCGGCTGAACGCGGTGCGGCTGCGCCTGCCGCCGCTGCGCGAACGCGGGCAGGACGTGCTGCTGCTGGCGCGGCACTACATCGGCCGGGCGGCGACCGTTTGCGGCATCGAACCTCCGGTGGTGTCCCCGGCGCTCGCGGCGCAACTGCTCGCCTACCGCTGGCCCGGCAACGTCCGCGAGTTGGCGAACGGCTGCGCGTACGCGGTGCGGGTGGCGGGAGCGCGCGGAATGGTGGAGCCGCACCACTGGCCCGAGACCACCTGGTCGGGGCTCGCGAGCGCCGCGAGCGGGCTCCACGCCGAGACCCGAGCCCTCGAGGAGCGGCGATTGCGCGAGGCGCTCGATCGCACGCGGTGGAACAAATCGCGCGCGGCGCGCGCACTCGGGCTCTCGCGGCAGGGACTGTTGAAGAAGCTGCGACGTTATGGCCTCCTCGATCTCGCGCCCAGCGCCATCGCGCTGGACGGTCCCGGAGGGGCGACGTGAGGCGGTCGCCGCGACGCGCGCTTGCGACGGACAGCCGCAGATCTGGTGGGTGGGTTGCGGGAGAGCGGTGCTACGCTCGATCTCTGCGAGCGGGATGCCGGTGGGTCGCACCGGACCTTCACGAGTGAGGCGGAAGGATGATTCGTCGGACTGTTGTCCTCGTGGTGCACGGGTTGGCGTTGCTGCTCGCTCTCCTGACGGCTCCCGCAGCCTCCGCCTACGCGCTCCGTGATCCCCAGGTGCCGGTGATGACGAACCGGCTCCAGAGCTTCCTGGACGGGGTCGGAGAATCCATCCGGGTCGATACCGATCAGCTTGACGCGCAATCGCTGGCGGTCACCGACCCGCCGAGCTGCATGATGTATCTGGAGCTTGCGGTCGACCCTGTCGGCGTGGACAGTATCGGCGTCTACAATGCCTCCGAGCCATCCCCACGGCGGATGTGCGTGTTCCCCGAGGAAGCCAGCGCCGGTTGGTTCGCGGTCCTCACGTTCCGCTCGGCACCGGAACGCTTGGAGGTCTTCGTGTTCGACCAGGTGTCGAACCTTCGTGGCATCGTGACCTACCTCGGCGCGGACAGAAGCAACTTCGGGTTCTGGATGCAGGGTCCTGGACGCACCTTCTCCTCGCAGGATCACCGGAATCCGGGTGGGGCCGCGCAGATGCTCGTGTTCGGCGGTAGCGGGTTCCGGTTAGGAGACGAGTGGCTCTGTCTGGAGGCCCAGCCGGTCGGCGCGGGCTCCGACCAGGACTTCGACGACGGGGTGATCATCGTGGCGGAGACGTGCGGCGACGCAGTGAGGCCATCGACCTGGGGAGCACTCAAGCGGCGATTCCGCTGAGCCGTTGTCGATCGAGCGTCGTCGCGCACGGCTCACGTCACCACGAGTTCGTCGCCGAGCGCCATCGCGCTTGACGGTCCCGGAGGCGGACCCTAGACTGCGCGCCCGACGTTCCCAAGGAGGGTGCATGGCGCGAAAGATCCTGCGCGTGGGTCTCGTGGGGCTGGGTGCGGCCGCCCAGATCAGCCACATCCCCGCGCTCATGAAGACCGAAGGCGTCGAGCTGGTTGCGCTCTGCGATCGCGACCCCGAGAAGGCCGCGCGCGTCGCCCAGAAGTTCCAGGTGCCGCGCCACGTCTCGCGCATCGACGAGCTGCTGGCGGACGAGAGCATCGACGCGGTCGACGTGTGCACCCCCAACTTCCTGCACGCGCCCATGGCGATCGCGGCCCTCGAAGCCGGCAAGCACGTGCTGTGCGAGCGGCCGTTCGCGCGCAGCGCGGCCGAGGCGGGCGAGATGCTCAAGGCGGCGCGCAAGGCCGACCGGGTGCTGGCCTGCGCGGTCCAGCATCGCTTCCGTCCCGACGCGCAGCTGCTGCGCACCTTCGTCGCCAAGGGCGAGCTGGGCGATATCTTCTACGCCAAGGCGGGCTGGCTACGGCTGCGCACCGAGTGGGACTCCGACGAGTGGCGGCGCCAGAAGCGCGAGTCCGGGGGCGGGGTGGTGCTCGACCTCGGCTTCCAGATGCTGGACCTCTCGCTCTGGGTGATCGGCGGGCCCGCGGTCGAGTCGGTGAGCGCCAGCGTGCACCGCTCACGCAAGGGCGAGGTGGAGGACAGCGCCACGGCGCTGCTGCGCCTCGACTCGGGCGCCACCCTCACGCTCGAGCTCACCTGGGGCCTGCTCATGGAGAAGGACTTCGCCTACCTCAATCTCTTCGGCTCGGGCGGCGCCGCGCTGCTCAACCCCCTGCGCATCCACAAGGGCATGCACGGCTCCCTGGTCAACGTGACGCCCACCCTCGATTCGGCCCGCAACCAGTACAAGCACTCGCACGAGGCGCAGATCGCCCATTTCTTCGACGCCCTGCGCAAGGGCACCCGCCCGATGGGTGACGCCGAGGAGATCGTACCGGTGATGGAGCTGATGGACGCCGTCTACCGCTCCGCCGAGCAAGGCAGAGAGGTGAAGCTCGGCTAGTCGTCGCGATCCCGGGCTGGCGCTGCTCTCGGGCGCGCTGCTCGGCGCTGCGTTCCTTCCCGCCCCGCTCGGCTTCCTGGCGTGGTTCGCCTACCTCCCGCTGCTGGTGGTGCTCGACCGGCGCGTGCAGGCGGGCACGCGGAACCGGTCCCTGTTCGGGATCGGTTACCTCTTCGGCCTCGCGTTCTTCCTGACCGGCATCCACTGGATCGCGTTGCTCTCGGATGTCGCGATCACCGTGCCGTGGCTTAAGTACCCGGCGTGGCTGGCCGCCGGGGCCTATCTGGCGCTGTTCTCCGGCCTGACGACCCTGCTGGCGGGCTGGCTGGCGCGCCGCTCGGGTACGTCACTCGCGCTCACCTTCCCCGTGGCGCTGGTCGCGGTGGAGGAGCTGCGCGCGGCCGGCGAGCTGGGCTTTCCCTGGTTCCAGCCGGGCTACACGCAGCACGACTACGCGCCGCTCATCCAGATGGCGAGCTTGGGCAGCGTCAGCCTGGTCACGCTCTGGCTCGCGTACCTGAACGTGCTGCTGTGGCGCGCGTTCGCCGGTGGGGCTCGGCTGCGCGCCGCCACCGGCGCTGCCCTGCTGCTGTTCCTTCCGTGGGCCTGGGGGATGCGCGTGCTGGACGCCGCGCCGAAACCGAAGGGCCCCGCCGTCACGGTGGCGCTGGTGCAGGGGAACATCGCGGGGGAGATGAAGTGGTCGGGGAAGCACCAGCCCGAGATCCTCGCCGCCTTCCTCGACCTCTCGGCGCGCGCGGCGGCGACGGTGCCCAGGCCCGCCGTCATCATCTGGCCCGAGACCGCGACCGGAAGCTACCTGCGCAAGCAGGTCGGACAGACGATGGCGGTGTCCGCCTTCGCGGCGCGCAACGGTGTGGCGGTGTTCAGCGGATTCCCCGATGTCGCCTACGGCCCGGCGGATCAGATGACGCAGTCGAACGCGGCCGGACTCTTCCCCCCGGACGGTACGCTCGGTGAGGTGTACGCCAAGCGGCATCTGGTGCCCTTCGGCGAGCGGATGCCGTTCCAGGCGATCATCCCTGCCCTCGGCAAGCTCGAGCTGGGACAGGCGGAGTGGACGCCGGGACGCGAGACCGTGCTGTTCCCGAGCGCGGCGGGACCGTTCACGTGCCTGGTGTGCTTCGAATCCATCTTCCCCGGGCTCGCGCGCGACGACGTGCGGCACGGCGCCCGCTGGCTCGTCAACATCACCAACGACGAGTGGTTCGGTAACAGCTCGGCGCTCTACCAGCACGCAGCGATGGCGCCGTTCCGGGCGGTGGAGAATCACGTGCCGCTGGTGCGCTGCGCCAACACCGGACTGACGCTCATCAGCGATGCCAACGGGCGCGTCACCGCGCGACTGCCGGTGTGGAAGGCCGACGTGCTCATCGGTGCGCTGGCCCCGCCCGGACTGCCGACGCCCTACACGCGCTTCGGCGACTGGCCGGGGTGGATGTGCGTGATCGGGGTGGCGCTGCTGACCCTGCTGTCGATGTTCGGGGCGCGGCGCGCGTTGACAGCCCGCGAGCGTGCCACGTAACATGCGGCCTCAGTCCCTTCCGGCCCACCTCGAAGCGTGGAGACGCGCTGCGGTGTCCCGCACCCGGCGGAACCCATGAGCCTGAGCGTGATCGTCCTCGGAGCCACCGGTCTGGTCGGGCGCACCATGCTCCGCATCCTCGAGGAGCGCGCCTTCCCGGTCGGCGACCTCCGCCTGCTCGCGAGCGAGCGTGGCGATGCGCGCACCCTCGCCTGCGGCGGCCGCGACCACGCCGTCGAGCCGGTCACCGCCGACGCGTTCGCGGGGGCGGATCTGGCGCTGTTCGCCTGCGCCAACGCGGTCAGCCAGCAGTGGGCGCCGGTGGCGCGGGCGGCGGGCGTGACGGTGGTCGACAACAGCAGCGCCTTCCGCTACGACGACGGGGTCCCGCTGGTGGTCCCGGAGGTGAACGGCCGGATGCTCGAGGGCCATCCGCCGCTGGTCGCCAATCCCAACTGCTCGACCATCGGCATCGTGGTGGCGCTGGCCCCGCTCGCCCGCGCCGCCGGGATCGAGCGCGTCGTGGTCTCCACGTATCAGTCGGTGTCGGGCGCCGGCAGTGAGGCGCTCGACGAGCTGGAGCGCGGGGTGCGCGGCGGTCTCGATGGGCCACCGCCCGCGCGCGGCGACGGCGGCCCGCCCTTCGCCTTCAACGTCGTCCCTCAGATCGACCGGTTCGAAGCGAATGGTTACAGCCGCGAGGAGATGAAGGTGGTGTGGGAGACGCGCAAGATCCTGGAGCTGCCGGGGCTGGCGATCACCGCCACCGCGGTGCGTGTGCCGGTGCGCGTGGGGCATTCCGCGGCGGTGAACGTGACGTTCAGCCGCGCGCTCGATCCCGACGAGGCCCGCGCACTGTGGGCCTCGGCTTCCGGCGTGGTGGTGGTGGACGATCCGGCGCGCGGCCGCTATCCGATGCCGCTGGCCGCCGAGGGGCGTGACGAGGTGCTGGTGGGACGGGCGCGCCGCGACGTCTCCCACCCGCGCGGTCTGGAGTTCTTCATCGCCTCGGACAACCTGCGCAAGGGAGCGGCGACCAACGCCGTCCAGATCGCCGAAGGGTTGCTCCAGGCGTCGGGCGGGCTCCGATCGGCGGGGGCCGTGCCCGGCCCGCGGGCGGCAGGCGCGCGATGAGCGACCGGGTGCGAGCGCTCCGCCCGCACCTGGGTCCGGTGCTGGTCGGCACGATGCTCGGCTCACTCGTGGCCGGACGGATCGAGACCGCGATCCTCTGTCTGGCGGTCGCCATCGTGGTCGCGATCGCCGCGGGAGCGCCCGCTCCCGCGAGGCGCTGGCTGGTGATGCTGACGACGGGGGCCGTGGTCGCTTGGGCACTCAACCTCTATCTCACCCCCGGACAACCGCTCGCCGGCGCGTGGCCGGTCGTGGCCGGGCGGCACGCCACGGCCGAAGGGCTGGCGATGGGTCTGCTTCTGACGCTGCGCTTCGCGGGCGCGTGCGCCGCGCTGCATGGCTTGCGCTCCGCGTGGCCGGGCGAGCGCGCGGCCGATGCGGCGGCGCGCTGGCTGGCGCCGCTCGAACGCCTGCGCGTGCCGGTGCGCGAGGCGCGGGCGGTGCTCGGGCTGTCGCTGCGCTTCGCGCCCCTCCTGGGCGCCGAGGCGTCGCGCATCGCCCGCGTGCAGGATCTGAGGGCGGGCCGCCCGCCGCGCGGGGCGCGCGAATGGCTTCAGCGCCGGCGCGCGAGCATGGTGCCCACACTGGTGGGAGCGCTCGAGCGTGCCGAGCGCGTGGCGCTGGCGCTCGAGGCCAGACATTATCGCCTGCGTCCGGCGGGGGCGGCGGTCGGGCCCCCGAACGACGCGAGGTCAGGTGTTCCCGCCTCGACCGCCGCGCCCTGGATCGTGATGGGCACTGGCCTCGCGGCGCTGGCGTTGTTGTGGCGGGCGTGAGGTGCGAACGCTCAAGATGATCGTGGCGTACGACGGGGCCGCCTTCGACGGGTGGCAGCGTCAACCGGGGAGACGCACGGTGCAGGGAGTCCTGGAGGCCGAGCTGAGCGCGGTGCTGGACGAGCCGGTGAAGGTCACGGGCGCGGGGCGGACCGATGCGGGCTGCCACGCGCGCGGTCAGGTGGCGAGCTTCACCACCGGCGGGCGGTTGCCGACCGCTGCGCTGCTCCCGGTGCTCAACCGGAGACTCCCGCGCGATCTGCGCCTGCGCGCCGCCGCCGAGGCGCCGGAGGGGTTCGACGCGCGCCGCTCGGCGATCGCGCGTCGCTACGCCTACCGGCTGCTGCGCCAGGACGATGTGCTGCTCGCGCGCTTCGCGTGGCACCCGCGGGAAGTGGTGGACCCGGACGCACTGGCACGCGCCACCGCGCCGCTGGTCGGCCAGCACGACTGTGCGTCATTCCAGAGTGCGGGGAGCTCGCCGACCGTCAGCGTGTGCCGCATCCAGCGGGCCTCGTGGCGCCCGTGGGACGGGGGCGTGCTCCTCGACATCATCGCCGATCACTTCCTCTATCACATGGTGCGGAGCATCGTCGGCACCGCGATTGCCCTCCAGGGCGAGTCCGATCCGGCGCGGGCGATGCTCGACTGCCTGCGCTCACGGGATCGGTCACGGGCGGCGGCCACCGCTCCCGCACACGGTCTGTGCCTGGAAGAGGTGTTCTATCGGGAGGCGGTGGCCGTATGAGGTCCCTCAGGCCGGGATGGGGGGGTGTCGTCGCCGGCGCGGCGCTGGGCGCGACGCTGATCATGACGCCCGGGCTCCGTGCACGCGCGGGCGCGGTTGGAGCGGGGGTGGGGACCGCCGAGGCGCAGAACCTCATGTCCTCGCGCCGCACCGCGATCGTCACCGCCGCCGAGCGGGTGAGCCCGGCGGTGGTCTCGGTGAGCGTGGTGGCCACACGGGTGGTGCGGGCCGATCCGTTCCCCGGGATGTTCCGGGACGAGTTCTTCGAGCGGTTCTTCCCGCCCACCGAGTACCGGCAGCGCACCCCGGGTCTCGGCTCGGGGGTCATCGTCGACGCCACGGGCCTGGTGCTCACCAACGAACACGTCACCCGCGGCGCGGAGGAGATCAAGGTGACCCTCACCGACGGGCGCGAGTTCCCGGCGCGGGTGCTGGGCTCGAGCGACCTCTACGACCTGGCGGTGCTCAAGGTCGAGGGCCACGACCTCCCGGTGGGGCCGCTCGGCGACAGTGACCGGCTCATGGTGGGCGAGTGGGCGATCGCGATCGGCAATCCCTTCGGGTATCTGCTGAACGACGCCCAGCCCAGCGTGACGGCCGGCGTCATCAGCGCCACGCACCGCGACATCAAAGGCGACGCCGGCGGATCGGGCGTCTACAAGAACATGATCCAGACCGATGCGGCCATAAATCCCGGCAACAGCGGCGGCCCGCTGGTGAACGCCGACGGCGAGGTGATCGGCATCAACGCGTTCATCTTCACGCAGAGCGGCGGCTCGATCGGACTCGGCTTCGCCATCCCCATCAATCTCGCCAAGCGCGTCATGCAGGAGATCCGCAGCTACGGTCGCGTGCGGCAGGCGTACCCGGGGATGAACCTGCAACCGCTCACCCCCGACCTCGCGGAGCGGCTCGGCTTCGGCGATGCGAGCGGGCTGGTGGTGACGCGGGTCGATCCCGACGGCCCGGCCGCGCGCGCGGGCGTCAAGGTGGGGGATCGGATCCGCAAGGTGCGCGGGCTGGTCATCAACACCGTCGACGACGCGCAGCGCAGCATCTACGGGGCGAGCGTCGGCGACAAGCTGGCGCTGGTGATCGAACGGCGCGGGAAGACGTACGACCTGTCGCTGGTGCTCACCGAAGCCCCGGGGGGTGACCATTGATCCCGCGGTATGCGCGGCCGGCGATGAGTCGGGCCTGGAGCGATGCGCGCCGGCTCCAGCACTGGCTCGACGTCGAGCTGGCGGTGACCGCCGCGCGGGAAGCGCGCCGCGAGGCGCCGGCGGGCGTCGCCGCGCGGTTGCGCCAGCGGGTCCGGCTGGACGCGGAGCGCATGGCGGCGATCGAGGCGGAGGTCGGGCACGACGTCATCGCCTTCCTGTCGATGGTCGCGGAGACGGCGGGCGACGATGCCCGGCATCTTCACGTCGGGCTCACCTCCTCCGACGTGGTGGATACCGCGCTGGCCCTGCAGATCGTCGAGGCGGGCACGCTGCTGAGTCAGGCGCTGGCGACGCTGCACGAGGGGGTCTGGGATCTGGCCGAACGGCACCGGCACACGCCGATGGTCGGGCGGACACACGGGGTGCATGCGGAACCCATCACCTTCGGTCTCAAGGTCCTGGGATGGAGCGAGGAGTTGGGGCGGCATGTGCTCCCGCTCGCGGATGCGTTGCGCGGCTGTTCCGTGGGCAAGTGCTCGGGCGCGGTGGGAACGCTGGCCCATCTCGATCCGGAGGTCGAGGAGCGGGCCCTCGCCTCGCTCGGATTGGTGCCCGAGCCGGTGGCGTCCCAGGTCGTGTCGCGCGACCGGCACGCCGTGCTCCTGGCCCGACTGGCGCTCCTCGGCGGCACGCTCGAGCGCATCGCCCTCGAGATCCGGCATCTGCAGCGCAGCGAGGTGCGCGAGGCCGAGGAGCCGTTCTCGGAGCGTCAGAAAGGGTCCTCGGCGATGCCGCACAAGCGCAATCCCGTGCGCTGCGAGCGCGTGTGCGGCCTGAGCCGGCTGCTGCGCGGCTACGCGGTGGCCGGGATGGAGAACCAGGCGCTGTGGCACGAGCGCGACATCAGCCACTCCTCGGCGGAACGCGTCATCCTGCCGGACGCCTTCCTGGTCGCCGACTTCATGCTGGCGGAGCTCGGGGCCATCCTGAGTGGGCTGCGCGTCTATCCCGAGACCATGCGCCGCAACCTCGACGCCGGCGGCGGCCTGGTGTACTCGCAGCGTGTGCTGCTCGACCTCACCGCCGCGGGGCTCGCGCGTGACGAGGCCTATCGGATCGTGCAGGGTCATGCGCTCGCGGCCCTCGATGGGGTGGGCTCGTTCCGCGCCCGGCTCGAGGCCGACCCCGGCGTGCGGTCGGTCCTGTCGGCCGAACGGCTGGCCGCGTGCTTCGATCTGGCGGCGACGCTGCGCAACGTGGACGCGCTGTTCGCTCGCGCGACGACGCCCGCGGGGCGGACCCCGGCGGGGCGGGCTCGGTGACCCTCGGGACCGCGAGCGCTCCCGCCTACACCGCGAAGGAGGCGCGCGATCCGGCCGCGGTGGCCTCGCGGCTCTTTGCGCTGGGCGTGACGCTCGAAGCGGAGGAGGTGACGCTCCTGCTCGAGCTGCTGGGCCGGCCGCCCCACTGGGCCGAGGCGGTGCTGTTCGGCATCCTGTGGAGCGAGCACTGCTCGTACAAGTCCACGCGCCACCTGCTCAAGCGCCTCCCCTCGCGAGCACCCCAGGTGGTGATCGGCCCGGGCGAGGACGCCGGCGTGGTCGCGTTGCCGCCCCCGTGCGAGGACCTGGCGATGGTGATGGCGCACGAGAGCCACAATCATCCCAGCCAGGTGCTGCCGGTCGAGGGTGCGGCGACCGGGGTGGGCGGCATCGTGCGCGACGTGGTGTGCATGGGGGCCGAGGTGGTCGGGGTGCTGGATGCGCTCCGCTTCGGCGACCCGCGCACCGGAGGGGTGGCGGTGCGCGACATCGTCCGCGGCGTGGTGCGGGGGATCGCCGACTACGGCAACGCCCTCGGCGTGCCGAACCTGGGCGGGGACGTCTACTTCGACGCCGGCTTCGACGCGAACTGCCTGGTCAACGTCATGGCGCTGGGACTGGTCTCCCGCGACGGCATCCTCCGCAGCCGCGTGCCCGAGGGCGACGGACCCTGGGTCCTCGTGCTGGTGGGCAAGCCGACCGACGAGAGCGGCTTCGGCGGCGCGGCGTTCGCCTCGGGGGAGCTGGGCGGCGATCAGCGCGGCGCGGTCCAGCTGCCCGATCCGTTCCTCAAGCGGGTGTTGAACGTCGCGAACGCCGAGATGTTCCGCCGCGTGCGCGAGCGGGGTGTGCCGGCCGGCTTCAAGGATCTGGGCGCCGGAGGCGTCGCCTGCGCCACCTCCGAGCTGGCGGCCGCGGGTAGCCGCGGCGCCGAGATCCGGCTCGACGAGCTCCATCGGGTCCCGCGCCCACTGCCGCCCGAGGTGCTGCTCTGTTCCGAGACCCAGGAGCGCTATTGCTGGGTGTTGCCCGAAGCCTTCGCCGCCGAAGCATGCGAGATCTACAACCGTGAGTTCGCCCTCGGGGCCATCTACCCCGGCGCTGGCGCGCGGGTGATCGGCCGGGCGAACGATACCGGGCGGTATCGAGTGACGTGGGAGGGCGAGGTGATCGTCGACTGCGCGGTGGACGCCATCACCGCCGGCCGGCGCGTGCAGCGGCCGGCGCGTCGTCGTCCGCCTCCGCCGCCCGCCCGGCCGAGGCGGCGCACCCCCGATCTCCACGGCGCGCTGCTCGATCTGCTCGGCAGCTGGAACGGATGCTCGCGGGAGTACCTCTTCCGGCACTACGACAGCGAGGTGCAGGGCCGCACCTGGCTGCGCCCGGGGGAGGCCGATGCCACCGTCATCCGCGTGCACCCGGAGCGGGCCATGGGCCTGGCGCTGGCGGTGGGCGGGAATCCGCACTGGTGCGAGAGCGACCCGGAGCTGGGGGCGCGTCACGCGGTGGCGGAGGCGGCGCGCAATGTGGCCTGCGTCGGCGGGCGCCCCTGGGCGCTCACCGATTGCCTCAACTTCGGCCACCCCACCGACGCGCGTGTGATGGGGGATCTGGCCGCGACGATCGAAGGCCTCGCGGTGGCCGCCGAGACGCTGGGAGGGCTCGCCGCCCGCGGAGAGCCGCTGCCGTTCGTGAGCGGGAACGTGAGCCTCCACAATCAGACCGGCGATCGACCGGTGCCCTCGTCCCCGGTCGTCTGGTGCGCGGGTGTGGTGCACGACGTGACGACGTCGCTGGGGATGTCACTGCAGGCGGCCGGGGATTTTCTGCTGCTGGTGGGCGAGCCCCGCGACGAGCTCACCGGGAGCGCCTACACCCGCGACCTGCTCGGCGAGCCCGGTGGCGCGCCACCCTCACTCGATCTGGCGCGCGAGGCCAGGCTTCAGGAGCTGGCCGTGCTCGCGGCCGAGGGGCGTTGGGTGCGCTCGGCGCACGACCTCTCGGATGGAGGGCTCGCGGCAGCGCTGGCGGAGATGGTGATGGCGTGTCCGCCGGAGCGCGGGCTCGGGGTCGAGGTGGATCTCGGGGTCCTCGAGGCGCCGGCGGCGATGGCGCTGTTCAGCGAGCGGCCGGGGATCCTCTTCGAGGTGGCGCCCGAGCGGGCCGCCCGCGTGTTCCATGCCGCGCGCGAACGATCGTTGCTCGCCTGGCCGATCGGCGCGGTGACGGCGGCGGCACTCCTGCGCGCCCGGCTGCCGGGAGGCACGACCGTGTCCTGGACGGCGGAGGAGCTGCGCGGAGCTGCCGCGGCACCCCTCGCCCGGCTCTGGAACGAGCGCGAGGACGACGCGTGAGCGCGCCGCGCGTGGCGGTGATCCAGTTCCCCGGCGTCAACTGCGAGGTCGAGAGCGCGCGCGCCCTGGCGCGGGTCGGCCTGACCCCCGAGGTCTTCCGCTGGACGAGGCCGGCCTCCGAACTGCGCGGTTTCCAGGCGTACCTGCTGCCCGGGGGGTTCTCGTACCAGGATCGGGTGCGTGCCGGAGCGCTCGCCGCCAAGGATCCGCTCATGGAGGTGCTGGCCGAGGAGGCGGTGCGCGGCAAGCCCGTGCTCGGCATCTGCAACGGCGCCCAGGTGCTGGTGGAAGCGGGCCTGGTGCCGGGCGAGGGGGGCGTCGAGATCGCCCTGGCGCGCAACCGCATGCCGGACCGCAGCGGCTACTTCGCGCGCTGGGTGTACACGCGCGCCGAGCCTTCGCCGTGCATCTTCACCCGCGGCATCTCCGAGGGGACGCTCCTGCCGATGCCGGTCGCGCACGGGGAGGGCCGCTTCACCGCGCGTGAGCCCGGCCGCATGGAAGCGCTGCTGCGGGCGGGGCTGGTGCCGCTGCGCTACGCGCGGGCCGACGGCCGATCCGCCGACGCGTTCCCCGAGAATCCCAACGGCGCCGAGGTCGCGGCGGCGGCGGTGTGCGATGCGCGCGGGACGGTGCTGGCGCTCATGCCTCACCCTGAGCGGGCGCAGGACCTGGGAGCGCTCTCGCCCGGGATGGCCGGCGTGTGGTCGGACGCGCGCGTGGTGGCGCTGATGCGTGGCGAGCGCGACGCGCCGGGCCCGGGGCTGGCCCTGTTCGCGGGGCTCCAGCGACATTTGATGGAGGCGTGATGGTGCGCAAACGGGTGGTGGCGAGCGTGGCGCAGGCCTGGGTCGAGCTGGTGACGGCCGACCCCGAGGCGGTCTCGGCGCTGGCCGTGGCGCGCGCCCACCTGCCGGCGGGGCGGGCGCTCAAGAGCCTCCGTCGCGTGCGGTTGTTCGAGCTCTGCGGGCTCCT
>JBGPXY010000104.1:0-9580 GCA_041492985.1 Candidatus Eiseniibacteriota bacterium | reverse complement strand
GGCCGCTCCGCCTCTTCGGGCCGGCGTCGTCGCGCGCGTCCCAGCTCGATCGCGAGCAGGAGTGCCGCCAGCGCCGCCAGCCAGGGGAAGCGCGGCACGGGATGTTCGACCAGACGCTGGCCGCGCCCGCCGCGCGAGACGGCACCGAGTGCCGCCAGCAGGCGCGGCAGCTCGCCCCCCGGACGCGACGCCGAGAAGAACGCCCCGCCGGTGCGGCGCGCCATCGTGCGGAGCAGGCCCTCGTCCAGCCGGCTGCGCACCGCGCCGCCGTCCGCGTCACGCTTCACGTCGACCGCCCGTCCCTGATCGTCGAGCACCGGCACGACGTCGCCCGCGGGCGTGCCCACGCCCACCGTCAGCACCCGGAACCCGGCGCGCGCCAGCTCCTCGACCGCGGCCGTCGCACCGCGCTCGAGATCCTCGCCGTCGGTCCAGAGGACGATCACCTGCTCGCTGCGCCGGCCGCCCGGCAATACGCGCGCGGCCATGCGCAGCCCCTTGCCCAGGTCGGTGCCCGGCTCGCTGATGGAGTTGGTGGAGATCGACTCCAGCACCAGGCGCACCGCCCCGCGATCGAGGGTGAGCGGGCAGAGGCGCACCGCGTCACCGGCGAAGGCCACCACTCCGACTCGACTTCCCGCCAGGCGATCGAGCAGCGCCAGCGCCTCCCGTCGTGCCTCCTCGAGGCGGCTGGGGGGCACGTCACGCGCGTCCATGCTCGCGGAGACGTCCACGAGCAGCACCACGTCCGAGCCGGAAGCGCTGCGTCGCACGATCTCGTGGCCCCACTCGGGGCCGGCGGCCCCCAGCACGAGGCAGATGAACGCCCCGGTGCGCAACGCGGTCCCCACGCGGCGCTGTCCGGGACGGCGCTGCTGGAGCAGCGCGTGGTCCGCGCGGTCCCCCACCAGCCGGCGCAACCCCGCCTCGGCCCGGCGTGCGGCCCGCCACTCGAGCAGCAGGAGCGGGACGACGGCCGTCAGCAGCCACAGCCATCCCGGCGAGGAGAAGCTCATGGCGCCTCCTGTGGACGAAGCGCCGCCGATGCGATCCGCGGGCGGTTCATGGCAGTCGGAACGCCCACGTGGACGCACACAGGCCGTAGAACAGGAGGACCACCGCCGCCACCCCCAGGAACATGGGCCCCAGATCGACATACTCCTTGTACTCGATCGAGCGGATGGGCGCGCGCTCGAGCCGGTCGATGGCGGCGTAGATGCCGGCAAGGGCATCGGCATCGAGCGCGCGGTAGAACCGTCCTCCGGTGCGCCGGGCGATCTCGCGCAACGTTCCCTCATCGACTTCCATCCGGACCATCTCGGTGCGGCGGCCCAGGATGGGGTCGTCCACCGGGACCGGCACCACGCCGCCGCGACCGACCAGCACCGTGTAGACCTTGACGCCGAGGGCATGCGCCAGCTCGGCACCGGTGAGCGGGTCGATGGCGCCGCGGTTGTTCTGTCCGTCGGTGAGCAGCACCACCACCTTACTCGGCGTCTTGCTCTCTTTGAGGCGGGCGACGGCCGTCGCGAGCCCCATGCCGATCGCCGTGCCATCCTCGGCCATACCGAAGTCGATGGCGTCGAGGAGCTCGATGAGGACCGCGTGGTCGAGTGTCAGCGGACACTGTGTGAAGGAGGTCGCCGCGAACGCGACCAGGCCGATGCGATCGTGGGGGCGCTGCTTGATGAACGCGCGCGCCGTCTCTTTGGCCACGAACAGGCGGTTGCGGGGACGGAGATCCTCGGCCCGCATGCTGGGCGAGATGTCGAGGGCGAGCACGATGTCGACGCCGCGCGTCTCGGTCTCGCTCTGGTGCAGTCCCTGCTGCGGACGGGCGATCGCCAGGAGCGCGATGGTGAGCACCAGCCACGGAAACAGCGACACGGCGCGCATCGGCAGCGCCGAGACGCCCGCCGCCCACGCCTGCTCGACGCGGATCCATAGCACCGCCGCGCCCTTCGCCACGTCGCGGCGGCCCCGCCACATCAGCACGGGCAGCACCAGCAGCGAGAGCAGTGCCCACAGCGCGTCCCAGCGCATCAGGCCACCTTCTCGGTGGACGAGGCCGGCTGGCGCAGGAAGGCCTCGGTCGCCCGCTCGGTTCGGTTCGCCTCCTCGAGCGTGAAGGGCTCGCGCGCGAACTTGACCTGGTCCCAGGCGCGCAGGACGCCCGAGAGCCTCGTGAGATCATCGGGCTCGAGCCCGGCCTGGCGCAGATGCGCCACCAGCTCGGGCGTGGTGTCTCCGGGGCGGGTGGTGCCCGTCACCGCCTCGAGATACCGCCGCAGGATCTGCCCGAGACGGAACGCGTGCTCGGCGAAGCGGCCATGCTCGGGCAGGTGCAGCCCGCGCAGCGCCGTGAGCGCGGCCAGCGCCTCGAGCCGCGGGTCGCGCGGCGCCTGTCGCGCGGATGCCGGGGCGGCGATGACGCCACGCCGCTTGCGCCGGCGCCGCCACACCACCAGCGCGACGATCGCGGCGACCACGAGCAGTCCGACGATCACCCACGTCCAGGGCACGCGTTCCCACCACGGGGCCGCGAGCGGACCGTGGACCGCGCGGTAGTCGGCGTTGCTGTCGGCCGCGGTCAGCACCGGCATCACCACGAGCCGCACCACCGGCAGGCGATACCGACGCGTGACGACGCTGTCGTCGACCTCGACGCCCAGGCCCGGGACCGGCACCTCCCCCAGCCGGAACGCCTGGAGCGGGATCTCGACCGAGACGGTGTCGGCCACCCGTCCATGCTCGACGCTGCCGGCGAAGCGCGAGGCTCGACGGGCGCGGCGATCGCCCCAGGTGAGCGCCTCATTGGCTTCGGGCGCGAGCCAGCGCACCCGCGCGTCGGGCCGCACCACCACGAATCCTCGGTAGAGGGCGCGCTCCCCGAGATGAACCACCCCCGGTTCGACGCTCGCTCGGGCTGCGATCGACTCCTGCGCCCGCGCGGCGCCCGTTCCGCCGAGGAGCGACACCATCGCCATGAGGGCCGCGAGCGAGCGCAGGCGTCCGGTCGTCACGCCGTGCCCCGGCCCCGCCGTCTGGCGGCGAAGTAGCGCAGGAGCATGGGCAGATACGAGCGATCCGTCCGCACCTCGACCACGGGCACGCGCGCGCGCTTCAGGGCCAGCTCGGCGAGACGCCGCTGCTCGCGCGCGCGGGCATGGTAGGCCTCGCGCGCACGCCGGCTGGAGGTGTTCACCAGGCGCCGCGCACCGCTCTCGAGGTCCTCGACCTCCACCCAGCCGACGGAGGGCAGCGCCTCGTCGCGGGGATCGCGGGTCACCAGCGTGGTGATCTCGTGGCGTCGCGCCAGCACGGTCCAGTCCCGGGGGTCGAGCGTGCCCTCGAGATCGGAGATCCAGAAGACCACGCTGCGTCGATGCGCGGTGCTCAGCACGAATCGCGCGGCCTCGCCGAGCTTCGTGCCCCCCGCCCGCGGCGAGGCGTCGAGCACGTCGCGCAGCAGCCTCAGCACGTGGCTCCGGCCGCGGGACGGCGGCACGTAGTGCTCGACCCGCTCCCCCGCCAGCACCAGCCCGACGCGGTCGTCGTTGCGCAGCGCCGCGAACCCCAGCACGGCGCACAGTTCGGCCGCCAGCTCCCGCTTCTCCTGGCCCGCCGTGCCGAAACGCATCGAGCGCGAGACGTCGAGCACCAGCAGCACGGTAAGCTCGCGTTCCTCGACGAAGCGCTTGACGTAGGGGTGGCCGAGACGCGCGGTGACGTTCCAGTCGATGTCCCGCACCTCGTCGCCCGGGACGTAGGGACGGACCTCCTCGAACTCCATCCCGCGTCCCTTGAAGACGCTCTCGGCGTGGCCCGCGAACAGGTCTTCGACCAGGTGTCGGCTGCGGATCTCGAGTCGGCGGACCTTGCGCAGCAGTTCCGCGGTCTGCATCAGTGGCGGCGCGCCCGGTCCTGGGGCTGATCCACGGTCATCGGTTCCATCCTCGGGCGTGGAAGCATCGGGCGGCCATGAAGGTACGGATGCCGCAGTATAGCCAAGCCTTCCGTGCGGGCCTAGAGCAGCGCGCCCCGAAGGATGGCGCTCGCGACCGTGAAGTAGATGACCAGTCCGGTCACGTCCACCAGGGTCGCGACGAAGGGGGCCGAGGCGCTCGCCGGATCGAGCCGGAAGCGACGGAGGATGAACGGCAGCAGGGAACCGGCGAACGTGCCGAACGTCACCACCCCGACCAGGCTCAGTCCCACGGTCAGCGCGATCAGCCAGTAGTGCGGACCGTAGATGGGCGAGAACGCCTGCCAGACGAGGATCCGCAGCATCCCGATCAGGCCGAGCACGCTGCCGAGCGCCAGCCCCGTGGCGAGTTCGCGCCGGATCACGCGCCACCAGTCGCGCAGGCCCACCTCCCCAAGCGCCATGGCGCGGATGACGAGCGTGGTCGCCTGGGACCCGGAATTCCCTCCGCTGCTGATGATGAGCGGGACGAACAGCGCCAGCACCACCGCCTTGGCGATCTCGTCCTGGAAGTAGCCCATCGCGGTGGCGGTCAGCATCTCGCCGAGGAACAGCGCGGACAGCCAGCCGCCGCGCTTGCGGATCATCTCGAGGAAGCCGATCTCCATGTACGGGGCGTCGAGCGCTTCCATGCCGCCCAGCTTCTGGATGTCCTCGGTCGCCTCCTCCTGGACCACGTCGACGATGTCGTCCAGGGTGACAATGCCCTTCATGCGTCCTTCGCGATCGACGACCGGGATGGCATTGAGGTCGTGCTGGGTGAAGAGCCGGCTCACGGCCTCCTGGTCCATGTTCTCGGTCGCGGTGATGAGGTCGGTGTGCATCACGTCGCGCACCCGGGTCTCGGGGGGCGCGGCGAAGATCACCCGGAAGGCCGCCACGCCCAGCAGGCGCTGCTGCTCATCCAGCACGTAGACGTAGCGCAGCGTGCCGAGGTACTCGCGCACCTGCTTGCGCAGGTAGCTGATCGCCTCGTCCACCGTCATGTCGGGCCGTACCCGCGCGAAGCGCGGATCCATGAGGCCGCCGGCCTGATCCTCCGCGTACGCCATGAGGGCGACGACTTCCTTGCGGGTGGCGTCGTCGAGCGTGGCGAGCAGCTCGTCGCGGATCCCGGGCTCCGACTCCTGCACCAGGTCGGCGGCGTCGTCGGGGGGCAGCAGGCGCATCCAGCCGCGGCGCTCGGCGGGCGGCAGGGCCCGGACCAGCCCGGCCTGGTCGCGCGAGGAGAGCTCGAGGAAGAAGTCCTCGGCTTCCTCGTAGGGGGTCATCCGGAAGCCGAGGAGCCGGTCCTCCTGCGAGAGCAGGGACCAGGTGTCGCGGAGCTCCTCGACGGTCAGGTGCTCTTCGAGGTCGTGGGAGGCGCGCGACGGGCTCATGATCAGGGCACGCGCACCTGCTCCAGGATGCGCCGCGCCACCTCTTCCCCGTCCACCCCTTCGGCTTCGGCCTCGTAGGAGACATGGATCCGGTGGCGCAACACGTCGGGGGCGATCGCCTTCACGTCCTCGGGGAGCACGTAGGGGCGCCCGTCGATGGTCGCCAGCGCCTGCGCCCCGCGCACCAGGAACAGGGTCGCCCGCGGCGAGGCCCCGTAGGCGACCAGCGTGTCGAGCGGCAGGCCGTAGTCGCGCGGCTTGCGGGTCGCGGTGACCAGGTCGAGCACGTACTCCTGGATCTTGTCGTCCACGTAGACCGAGGCGAGTGCGGCGCGGGCCGCCAGCACCTCGTCGCGGCTCGCCTGCGGCGTGAGCTTCGGCATGGTCGAGAGGCCCGCGCGCCGGAGGATCTCCTTCTCCTCGTTGCGCTCGGGATAGCCGATCTTGACCTTCAGCATGAAGCGGTCGCTCTGGGCCTCGGGCAGGGGGTACGTCCCCTCCTGCTCGATCGGGTTCTGCGTCGCCAGCACCAGGAACGGCTCCTCGAGCACATGGCTGTCGTCGCCCAGCGTGACCTGCTTCTCCTGCATCGCCTCGAGCAGCGCCGACTGGACCTTGGCCGGGGCACGGTTGATCTCGTCGGCCAGCACCAGGTGGGCGAACACCGGGCCCTTCTTGGCGCTGAACGAGCCCTCGCGCGGGTTGTAGATGAGGGTGCCGGTGAGGTCGGCAGGCAGGAGATCGGGCGTGAACTGGATGCGCCGGAACTTGAGCGACAGCGTGTCGGCGAGGCTCTTGACCGCCAGGGTCTTCGCCAGCCCCGGCACGCCCTCGAGCAGGATGTGGCCCCCGGTGAGCAGGCCCACCAGCAGTCGGTCCACCATGGCGTGCTGCCCGACGATGACCCGCCCGACCTCGGTGCGGACCCGCGACAGCACGGCACTGGCCTGTTCGATCCGACGGGCCGCTTCTTTCGTGTCGGCAACGATCGGTTCCATCCTCGGTCTCTCCGGCGTCCGTGCGTCAGTGCGCTGGCGGCCTGCGGGTGCGCCGCGCCCCTTCGGGGCACAGCCTGTCGGTGGGGCCAGCGTGCGGTTCGCGGCAGTATAGCCAAGCGCCGTTGCCGGTCCAATCACGACCGGGACCGCATGTCCGGTTCCGGGGTGGGAAGGGCGACCGGGGAGTGTGAGGCCTGTGACCCGTGCTCAGGCCGCGTCGGGGAGCGTGGCCGCCGGATCGCCGCGAGCTTCGGCGTCGTCGGACTCCGGCCGCGGCGCGCGCGCCCAGCTGGCGAGCAGCCGGCTCGCCGGCACGAGATCGAACGGCGCCTCGAGCGACTCGATCGTCCCAAGCCGGGTGAGCCGCTGCTCGACCTCGAGGCAGAGTGCGGTGTCCCGGTCGGCATCGCCCGCGGCGCGGACGCGGGCGATGAGCTGGTGGACCCTGAGACGGGCCAACCGCTCGACCTCGAGGTCCATGCGGTAGTGTTCGGCCGCCCGCTCGAACAGCGCCTCGGCGGCGGGATACACGCCGGCCGCCACGGCGTGGAGCGCGGCACGATGCAGCGCCCGGCCGCTGAACAGCGTGGGGAGCCGGAGGGCGAGCAGCCAGACGAACGGTGTGTCGAGCACGGTGCCTTCGAGGGTTTGGGGACGGGATCCGGGGCACTGTTGGCCAGCAGATTTGGTGCCACCGGCACGCGGCGCCCCGCCATTCTAACCCACTGCGGCGCAGCCCCTCACCGGCCGGACTGCAACCGGATTCCCAACCCGGCTCCCCGCCGTCGTGCGATTTCCAAGTCCGCCGCCGCGCGCCGCACGGCCGGTCTTCACAGGGATCGGCACGGGCTCTGCGTGAGAGCGCCGAGCGCAAGGCGCGAGGAAGGCGACGAGCGAGGTGTGTCCGTAGGACACTCCGCAGCGAGGAGCCGACCGAGCAACGCAGCGATCGACGATCTCACGCAGAGCCCACAGGCTCCCAGGCGAAGAGCGGGAACCGGTCCGCCACCTCCCCCACCTCCCGCTCCACGGCGCGCCCCACCTCGACGTCGTCGGGGCGCTCGAGCACGCGTGCGATCCAGCCGGCGATCAGCCGCATCTCCTCGAGTCCGAATCCGCGCGTGGTCAGCGCCGGCGTGCCTAGGCGGATGCCGCTCGTCACCCATGGCTTCTGCGGATCGTTCGGCACCGCGTTCTTGTTGACCGTGATGCGCGCGCGGTCGAGCGACTCCTCGGCCAGCTTGCCGGTGAGTCCCCGGCTCCGCAGATCCACCAGGATGAGGTGGTTGTCGGTGCCGCCCGAGACCAGATCGAAGCCGCGCGCCTGGAGTGTTCGCGCCAGCTCGGCGGCATTCTCGACCACCCGTCGCTGGTAGGCGGCGAATCCCTCGGTCAAGGCTTCGCCGAAGCACACCGCCTTGGCGGCGATGACGTGCATGAGCGGGCCGCCTTGGAGCATCGGGAATACCGTCTTGTCCAGCGCTTCACCGAGCGCCGCGCGGCTCAGCACGAAGCCGCCGCGCGGTCCGCGCAGCGTCTTGTGGGTGGTGCTGGTGACGAGGTCGGCGTGCGGGACCGGGCTGGGATGGAGCCCCGCGGCCACCAGCCCGGCGATGTGCGCCATGTCCACGACCAGGAATGCTTCGACCTCCCGCGCGATGGCGGCGAAGCGCGCGAAGTCGATCACCCGCGGATACGCACTCGCCCCGGCGACGATCAGGCGCGGTCGGTGTTCGCGCGCCAGCGCTTCGACCTGGTCGTAGTCGATGCGGCCGTCCTCGGGGCGCACGCCGTACTGCACGGCCTTGAACAGCCGTCCCGAGAACGACACTGGATGACCGTGGGTGAGGTGCCCGCCGTGAGCGAGGCTCATGCCCAGCAGCGTGGCGCCCGGCGGGGCGACCGCCAGATAGGCCGCCAGGTTCGCCGACGCTCCGGAATGGGCCTGCACGTTCGCGTGCTCGGCCCCGAACAGGGTCCCGACGCGCTGCAGCGCCAGCTCCTCGGCCTGATCGACGAATTCGCAGCCGCCGTAGTAGCGCTTGCGCGGCAGCCCCTCCGCGTACTTGTTGTTCATCACCGAGCCCAGGGCCTCGAGCACGGCGTCGCTGGCGAAGTTCTCCGAGGCGATCAGCTCGAGCGTGCCGAGCTGACGCCGGCGCTCGCCGGCGATGGCTTCGAAGATGGCGGGGTCGCGATCGCGGAGTTCGGACATGGGCGATTATCGCCTCAGGAGATGGGAGTTCTCGTACTCGGTGATCTTGCGGAGCCGCGCGATGTGCCGGCCCCCTTCGAACGGCGTGTCGAGCCAGATGCCCAGCCAGCGCACCGCGTCGGCGCCCGCGTTGGTGCGTCCGCCCATCGCCAGCACGTTCGAATTGTTGTGGAGGCGGGTGAGCCGGGCGGTCTCATCGCTGGTCACGACCGCGGCGCGCACGCCGGCGACCTTGTTGGCGGCGATCGCCTCGCCGATCCCGCTCCCACCCAGCACGATGCCCCGGTCCGCTCGACCGTCGGCGACGCGCTCGGCGACCGGGAAGCAGAAGTCGGGGTAGTCCACCGGCGGCTCGGCGCCCGCGGTGCCGAGGTCGTCGACCACGTGCCCGAGACGGACCAGCTCGAGCTTGAGCCGTTCCTTCAGCGGGTAGCCGGCATGATCGGCGCCGATGGCGACGCGCATCCGCCTAGGGACGCCGCGCGACCGCACCCGACGCGGCCGCCGGTTGCGGCACCGCGGTGAGCCAGCCGTGGCGATCCGGGGCCTCGCCGCGCACCACGCCAAAGAACGCGTCCTGGATAGCGCGCGTCACCTTGCCGGGCTTCCCGTCGCCTACCGCGATGCGGTCCACCGAGTGGACCGGCGTGACCTCGACCGCGGTGCCGGCCAGAAACACCTCGTCGGCGATGTAGAGCATCTCGCGCGGCATGACCTCCTCGCGCACCCGGTATCCCAGCTCGCGCCCCAGCGTCATCACCGTGTCGCGCGTGATGCCGGCGAGGATGCTGTTGTGGAGCGGCGGCGTGAGGAGTTCGCCCTTCACGACCGCGAACAGGTTCTGGCCGCTGCCCTCGCTGACGAAGCCGTTGACGTCCAGCGCTACCGCCTCGTCGTAGCCGTCCACCAGGGCTTCCATCTTCATGAGCTGCGAGTTCATGTAGTTCGCGGACGCCTTCGCCATCGCCGGCAGCGTGTTGGGCGAGATCCTCCACCACGAGCT
>JBGPXY010000192.1:0-5004 GCA_041492985.1 Candidatus Eiseniibacteriota bacterium | reverse complement strand
CGTCTCCACCACCCGGTCCACCCGGGCGAGGCCCTGGCGCACCAGGGCGTCGAGCGCGCTCACCGAGAGTTTGAGCCGCTCCACGAGGTGCGACAGCGGGGCAGAGCCGCCCAGCGCCTCGACGGCTTCGTAGGCGGCGCGCCGCTTGGGCGCGCGCTTGAAGACCCGCTCCCGCTCGAGCAGCGACTCGACCCGCGCGGTGAGCACCAGCACGCGCTTACCGGCCTCGGCGGGGCCCTCGGGCCGCGCTACGCTCCACAGGGGGCCCGGCAGGATCGCCCGCAGGGCGAGGCCCAGCGGCGCACCGTAGTAGTCGGAGATCCAGCGCCCCAGCTCCAGGAGCGCGGGCGACAGCGCCGGCTCGGCATCGGGGGCGCCGGCGATGGGCTTGGCCGCGGCCGCCGGCGCCGCCACGTCCACGGCCGTCACGACGCCGACGCCGCGGCGACGCCGCACCGGCACGAGCACCCGCGAGCCGGGATGGACCCGGTCGGCGAGGGCGTCGGGAATCTGGTAGGTGTAGGCGCGGGAGACGGGGACGGGGAGGACGACCTCGGCGTAGCGCGCCGATCCGGTCATCGCCGCCGGACGCCGAGCCCCGGCTCGGTCGGCAGTTGGATCTGGCCGCCGGCGATCGTCGCCCCCACAAACGGATCGTCCACGGTCAGGGCGGCGCCGTCCAGGTCCGCGGCATCCACGAGCGGCGTGAAATGCGCCGCCGCCGTGATGCCGAGCGACGTCTCGATCATGCAACCCACCATCACCAGCATGCCGTGGGCACGCGCCGTCGCGATCATCCGCAGGGCTTCCCGCAGCGAGCCGCACTTGGCGAGCTTGATGTTGATCCCGTCCACCTTGCCCGCGAGCCGCGGGATATCGGCCGCCACCAGGCAGCTCTCGTCCACCACGAGGGGGAGGTCGTGCTTGCGCGCGCAACGGTGCACGTCGGCGAGGCTGTCGAAGTCACCCGGCGGCAGGGGCTGCTCGAGGAACTCGACGCCGTGGTCCTTCAGCACCGGGATCATCTGCTTCGCGCGCGCGACCGTCCACCCCGCGTTGGCATCCACGCGCACCGGCTTGTCGGTGGCGTCGCGGATCGTCTTGAGGATCTCCTCGTCGCGGTCGGTGCCAAGCTTGACCTTGAGGATCGGATACGCCTCCGCCTCACGCACCTTCTCGCGCATCTTCTCGGGCGTGTCGAGCCCGATGGTGAACGACGTGACCGGCGCCTTCCTGGGGTCGAGCCCCCACAGGCGCCACAGCGGCTGGCCGACCCGCTTCCCGACGAGGTCGTGCAGAGCGGCGGAGAGCGCCGCGCGGGCCGCGGCGTGCTGGGGGGCCAGCTGGGCGAACCGGGCTTCGGCGCCCTCGAGGTCGAAGGGGTCGCGCGGCAGGTGCGGGGCAAGCCTGGCGAGCGTGGCGAGCACCGTCTCGAGCGTCTCGCCGTAATAGGACGACGGATCGGCCTCGCCCCATCCCTCCACGCCGTCGTCGTCGACCAGCCGCACCCAGGCGCGCTTGTACCCGTTCGTCGAGCCGCGAGCGATGACGAAGGGGTGACGCGTGGTGATGGCGCACTGCTCGACGATCAGCTTCAAAGCCATCTGTTCTTCTTGAGCCACCCGAGCATCACGCCCGACACGGCGACCATCGTGAGCAGCGCTCCGTAAAAGCCGAACGGGTGGTGGGTCCACGGCATCTGACTGAAGTTCATGCCGTAAATGCCGCCGACCACGATCAACGGCAGCGCGATCGTCGCGACGATGGAGAGCTGCTTCATCACCTTGTTCATCCGGTTCGAGGTCTGCGACAGATAGGTCTCGAGCACCCCCGCGAGCAGGTCGCGAACGGTGTCGAGCGACTCCATGATCCGGATGGTGTGGTCGTAGACGTCGCGGTAGTAGAGCTGGGTCTCGGAACGGATGAAGGTGCAGGGGCGGTTGGTGAGGACGTTCAGCACTTCCCGCAGCGGGCCCAGGTGCCGCCGGAAGGAAAAGGCCGCGCGCTTGGCCTTGAAGATCTCGTGGATCAACTTCTCGTCGAACTGCTCGAACAGCCGCTCTTCCAGCGTGTCCACCAGGCCGTTGAGCTGCTCGACCAACGGGAAGTAGGCGTCCACCGCCTGGTCGATGATGTTGTGCATCGTCATCTCGGCCCCGCGCGCGAGGAGCTCCGGGTTGCGCACCAGACGCTCCCGCACCGTCCCGCAGCTCTTCTGCGCCACGGCGTGCACCGTGACCAGAAAGTTCTTGCCGAGGAAGAAATAGAGATTGACGGTTTCCAGGTCGAACGGGTCGGGCGTCCCATCGTCGAACCGTACGCCCGCCATCACGACGAACACGTAGCGCGGGTACTCCTCGAGTTTTACGCGGGTGTCGGGGGAGAGCGTGTCCTCGACGGAGAGCGTGTGGAACTCGAACACCTTCTCGAGCAGCGCGTGCTGATGCATGTTCGCGCTGTCGATGTCCACCCACAGCTCCCCCTCGCCGCTCTGGACGATCTCGCGCAGCCGCGCGGGCGGAACGTCCTGCTCCAGCGTGCCGTCGGGGAGGCGATAGATGCTGGTCGGCCAGTGCTTGGTGGCCTGGGGATGCGCGGCGGTGGCGGTCACGTCTGAAGTATAGGACGGTGCGCGGGTCAGGCAAGCGCGCGCACGTGCGCGCTCACACCCGCCGCGAGCCGGTCGAGTCGATACCCGCCCTCGAGCACCCCGACCACCGGCGCCGTGCCCATGCGCTGCCGCAGCGCGGTGGTCCAGTAGCCCACGTCCTCGGGCTCGAGCGTGAACTCGCCGAGCGGGTCCCCCGCGAGCGAGTCGAAGCCGGCCGAGACGAGCAGCAGGTCGGGCGTCCAGCCGATCAACGCGGCGTCCACGGTGGTCAGCAGGTCCCGCACGTACACGGCGCGCGGCAGCCCGCCCGGCCGCGGGACGTTGAAGACGTTCCCCACCCCGCGCTCCGCGGCCGCGCCCGTGCCGGGATACCACGGATGCTGGTGCATCGAGACGAAGCGGATCGTCGGGTCGGTCTCGACGAGTGCCTGGGTGCCGTTGCCGTGGTGCACGTCCCAGTCCACGATCAGCACGCGGGCGCAGCCGAGCGCCTGCGCGTGGCGGGCGGCGAGCACGACGTTGTTGAGGAAACAGAAGCCCATCGCCTGGGTGGCGAGGGCGTGGTGGCCGGGAGGGCGGGTGGCGCCGAAGGCGGTGCCGCCGGCGATGCCCTGTTCCACCGCCGCGAGCGCCACTCCCGCCGAGGCGAGGACGCTCTCCCAGCTCGAGGGCCCGAGAAAGGTGTCGGCGTCGAGCGCACCGCCGCCCCGCGCCGCCATCGCCTCGAGCCGGTCGAGGTACGCGGCCGGATGGACCCGCTCGAGCGCCGCGCGGCCGGCGGGCACGGCCTCTGCGAATGTGACGAGCGAGGCGAGATCGGGACTCCGCAGGGCATCGAGCACCGCCTCGATGCGTTGCGGGCGTTCCGGATGCCCGGCTCCCCCATAGTGCTTCCGGCAGGCGGGGTGCCAGACGACGGTCGCCGTCATCTAGTTCTGCAGATCGTGGCTCTGCAGGAGCCGGCGCAGCGATTCGACCTCGCGCTTCATCTCGCGGCGCGCCTGCTCGAGCTCGAACAGGATGCGCCGATAGCGCCGCCACGCGCGCACCACGAGGGCGCCGGCGGCCGCGCAGACGGCGGCGGGGACGAGCAGCAGCGGCCGGCCGAAGGCGACGGCGGCGAGCGTGAAGAGAACGGCATCGAGCAGCAGAAACCCGACGGCGGCGGTGGTGAGCGTCCGGCTGACGGCGGGCGGCTTCACCGCACCGGCTGGCGCCGCGCCGGCAGCACGATGAACGGCGCGTTCGCCACCGCGCCGAGGGCGCCGAGCGTCACCGATTCATCGAGCACCTGCGCGCCCCGGAACTTCAGAACGTAGGCGCCCTCGTCGAGAACGGAGCGCTTGAGCGCGGCCCGCAGGGCGTCGCGCTTGAGCTGGGCGACGGTGGTCCCGGCATCCACGGGGAGAAAGACCTGATCCCACACCGGCGTCACCATCACGCGCACGGCGAACCGATGACCGACCGCGGTCACGCGACGTCCACCGCCGAGGCGAGCGGCAAGGTCGAGAAGAACCGGTCCACCGCCTGATCGAAGAACAGCGTCGAAGCGCGGACGCGGGTCACACCCCCGTCCTCCCACGCGCTGAACACCACTTCCTCCCCCCCCTGCCCCCGCAGCACCACAAAGCGGGGGCCCGCCTTTTCGACGTAGGCCGCGGAGTTCGGCACGCGCTCGGCGAAGAAGGTCTGAGCGCGGGCCAGCACTTCCGCCGGCGCCAGCGTCACGGTCGTGGTGTGGGTCATGGCTCCAGCCTCATGGGAATGAAGATAGAAGGCTATGCGCGGATGCGCTCGGCCAGGACCCGCTCCACCTCGGAGTTCGGGACCGCCGTCGCGCCCGCCTCTCGCGCCGCGCGCAGCAGCTCGGCGCGCACGTGGGGACCGTAGGCCAGCACCGCGACGCCCGCTGCCACCAGCCCCCGGATGCGCTCCGCCGCGCCGGGGGCTTCGACGTCGACCACCACGAGATCGCACGGGGCGTCCCGCGCGACCAGCGCCGCGCCCCCCGCTGCGGCAACAGCCGCGAGCTTGGAGCGAAAGAAGAGATCGCGGGTGGCGATGAGGACTCTCACGACGCGAATCTAGCCGCGCTAGCTTTGGGCGTGGCCCCCCCCCCCTCCCTCCCCGCACCCGGCGAACGGTTGCGCGCCCTCTGGCGCCGCCTCGCCCCCTTCCCGGGCGGCAAGACGCTCTTCAGCCTGCTGCTCGGCCGGATGACCCCCTAGTCGGGGACGATCGGCGCCCGGGTGGAGGAGCTCGCTCCCGGTTTCTGCCGCGTGACCCTGCGCGACCGCCGCCGGGTGCGCAATCATCTCGCGTCGGTGCACGCGATGGCGCTCGCCAATCTCGCCGAGCTCGCGAGCGGACTCGCGGTGCTCGCCGGCCTGGCG
>JBGPXY010000169.1:0-6172 GCA_041492985.1 Candidatus Eiseniibacteriota bacterium | reverse complement strand
GCCGTACAAGGTCGTGCGCGGGGCGAGCGCCGACGCGCAGATCGAGATCCGCGGCAAGAAATACTCGCCGCCGGAGATCTCGGCGCGCGTGCTGATGAAGCTCAAGCGGGCCGCGGAGGAGTACCTGGGCGAGAAGGTCACCGAGGCCGTCATCACCGTTCCGGCGTATTTCAACGACAGCCAGCGCCAGGCCACCAAGGACGCCGGTCGGATCGCCGGGCTCGACGTGAAGCGCATCATCAACGAGCCGACCGCCGCCTCCCTCGCCTACGGGCTCGACAAGAAGAAGGACGAGAAGATCGCGGTCTTCGACCTGGGCGGCGGCACCTTCGACATCTCGATCCTGGAACTGGGCGATGGCGTCTTCGAGGTGCGGTCGACGAATGGCGACACGCACCTGGGCGGAGACGACTTCGACCAGCGGGTGATCGACTTCCTCGCCGACGAGTTCAAGAAGCAGGAGGGCGTCGACCTGCGCAAGGATCCGATGGCCCTGCAGCGGCTCAAGGAAGGGGCCGAGAAGGCCAAGTGCGAGCTCTCGACGGTCATGGAGACCGAGGTCAACCTTCCGTTCATCACCGCGATCGACAACGTGGCGAAGCATCTGGTCATCCGCCTGTCGCGCGCGAAGCTCGAGCAGCTGTGCGAGAGCCTCGTCGAGCGGTGCCGCGGCCCGGTGCTGCAGGCGCTCAAGGACGCCGGCCTCTCGACCTCGCAGATCGACGAGATCGTCCTGGTCGGCGGCGCCACCCGGATGCCCAAGGTGCAGGAGCTGGTCAAGGAGATCTTCGGCAAGGAACCGCATCGGGGCGTCAATCCCGACGAGGTCGTGGCGATCGGCGCGGCCATCCAGGGCGCCGTGCTCAAGGGCGAGGTGCGAGACGTCGTGCTGCTGGACGTGACGCCGCTCTCGCTCGGCATCGAGACGCTGGGAGGCGTGATGACCCCGCTGATCGAGCGGAACACGACCATCCCGACCAAGAAGAGTCAGGTGTTCTCGACCGCTTCGGACAGTCAGACCACGGTCGAGGTGCACGTGCTGCAGGGCGAGCGTCCGATGGCCGGCGCCAACAAGAGCATCGGCCGGTTCCATCTGGACGGGATCCCCTCGGCTCCGCGAGGCGTCCCCCAGATCGATGTCACCTTCGACATCGACGCCAACGGCATCCTGCACGTGTCCGCCAAGGACCGCGCCACCTCGAAGGAGCAGAGCATCCGCATCGAGGCCTCGAGCGGGCTGGACGAAGCCGAGATCCAGCGTCTGGTGAAGGACGCCGAGACGCACGCCGCCGAGGACCGCGAACGCAAGGAGACGATCGAATCGCGCAATCGTGCCGACGCGCTCGCCTACGAGGTCGAGAAGAACCTCAAGGAGCACGGCGAGAAGCTCGACACCGGCGTGAAGACGAAGGTGGAGGAGGAGCTCCATCGCCTCCGCGAAGTGCTCAAGGGCGAGGACACGACCGCGATCCGCTCGGCGACCGAGGCGCTCGAGCAGGCGTGGCACACGGCGGCGGCCGCGCTCTATCAGGCCGCGGGCGGTCCGACCGGGACCGCGGACGCCGGTGCGTCCGGCCCCGCTCCCGAGGAACCCGAGAAGAAGAAGGGCTCCGGCAAGGACGGCGCTGTGGACGCGGAGTTCGAGGTCGTGGACTGAGCGGAGTTCGGTGACCGCGGGCGGCGGGGAGCCTGGCTCTCCGCCGCCCGCCCTTTGTTGACGCTGTGCCACGCCGACCCTAGTGTGGCTCGCCGTGACGCCCGACCCCGCCGCTCCACCGACCGCAGCTGTCACGCTCTTGGCGTGGGCGCAGCTTCTGGCGGTCGTGGGTTACGCCGTCGCGCAGCTGCTGATCGTCCTCTACGCCTCCCACCGGTATCTGCTCCTCTGGCGATGGTGGCGGCCGGCGCGGGGGCACGGCCATGAGCCCGCCGCGGACCCGTCGCATCCGTTCCCCCGCGTCACCGTCCAGCTGCCGGTCTTCAACGAGAGTCGGGTGGTCGAGCGGCTGATCGACGCCGCGGCGGCGCTCGACTACCCGCGCGAGCGGCTGGAGATCCAGGTGCTCGACGATTCCACCGACGAGACGCGCTCGCGCGCCGCCGCCGCCGTCGCGTGCCAGCGCGCGCGCGGTGTGGACATCCACCACCTGCATCGCCCACGGCGCGAGGGCTACAAGGCGGGCGCGCTGGCGGCCGGCCTGGCGCGGGCGCGCGGTGAGCTGGTGGCGGTGTTCGACGCCGATTTCGTGCCTCCGGCCGACTTCCTGGCGCGCCTGGTGCCGCGCTTCGCGGACCCGGGGGTCGGCATGGTGCAGGCGCGATGGGGCCATCTGAACCGGGCCCGCTCGCGGCTGACCGCGGCACAGGCCACGCTGCTCGACGCGCACTTCTTCATCGAGCATCGGGCGCGGATGAATGCCGGGTTGTTCTTCAATTTCAACGGCACCGCCGGTCTCTGGCGGCGCTCCTGCATCGAGGGGAGCGGCGGCTGGTCCCACGACACGCTGACCGAGGACCTGGACCTGAGCTATCGGGCGCAGCTGTGCGGCTGGCGGTTCGTGTTCGACGAGCGGATCGAAGCGCCGGCTGAGCTGCCGACCGACATGGAGGCGCTCAAGTCGCAGCAGCGCCGCTGGACCCGGGGCTCGATCCAGACGGCGCGCAAACTGCTGCCCGATCTGTGGCGCGCCCCGCTCCCCGCCCGGGTCAAGATCGAGGCGTTCATCCACCTCTCCAGCAACGTCGCCTACCCGCTGCTCCTGGCCCTCGGGTTGCTGCTGCTCCCGGTGCTGCTGGCGCCGACCTCGCTGCCCGCCGCGGTGGTGTGGAGCATCCAGGCGGCCGTCGTCGCGCTGGGGGTGGTGCCGGTGTGCGTCTTCCTGGCGGTCGGGCGCCGCGCCGCGGGAGGGGATCTCAGGCAGGTGCTGCGCGACGTGCCCTCTGCGCTCGTCCTGGGCGTCGGGCTCTCGGTGAACAACGCCCGTGCCGTGCTCGAGGGACTGGGCGCGCGCGTGGGGGATTGGGAGCGCACGCCGAAGACGGGCGACACCGAGCGCGACCCCGCGCGGCGGCGGCGCTACCCCTCGGCGCACGGCCTCGCCGGCCGCTCCGAGCTGGGGCTCGCCGCATGGTTCGTGGGCGTGAGCGCCTACGCGTGGCGATCGGGACAGGTCGGAGCGCTCCTCTTCACGGCGCTGCTGGTGGCGGGTTTCGGCTCGGTGGGCCTGGCGTCGCTGCGGGCGAGCCTGGCGTCTCGTCGCCTCGGCGATCGGTGACGCGGCGGTCGGGAGCGATCCCCGCGCGCGGCGGGTGCCGCCCGCGACCCGGGCCTACAACTGGACGATTCTCTTCGCCCGCCGGCCCTTGAGCGCGTTTCACTTCGCCGTCTTTTGTGCCCGCGCGGGACTCCGTGAGAGAGTGCGGCGTCATGGCGACCCCCGCCGTCCATCACATCGCCCGCTACCGCGTCGCGGATGCGGTGCACCACGGTCGGCGCGAAGCCGGCGGCTTCGCGCGTCTGAGCGCGCCGCCCTGGCAGGGCGGGCGCGAGACCGGTGCGCACGATGCGGACGCGACGCTCACCCTGCTGGCGCCGGTGGTCCCGACCAAGATCGTATGCGTCGGGCTCAATTACCGCGCGCACATCGCCGAGAGCGTCAGCGTCGTCCCCGGGGCCAAACCGCCCGAGGAGCCGCTGCTGTTCCTCAAGCCGTCGAGCGCCGTGATCGCCAGCGGTGAGGCGATCGTCTACCCGCGCGGCGTCACCCGCATGGACCCCGAAGCCGAACTGGGCGTGGTCATCGGCCGGCGGGCGCGCGCGCTGGGCGAGAGCGAGGCGATGGCGTGCGTCGCCGGCCTCACCTGCTTCAACGACGTGAGCGCGCGCAACTACCAGAAGCAGGATGGCCAATGGACAAGGGCGAAGGGCTTCGATACCTTCGCGCCCGTCGGTCCCTGGGTCGCGGTGGGCCTCGCTCCCGACCAGCTCGAGGTCACCTGCCGGGTCAATGGCGGTGTGCGCCAGCGCGGCGACACGGCCGATCTGCTGTTCCCCGTCCCCGCGCTCATCGCCTTCATCTCGCGCGTCATGACGCTGGAGCCCGGCGACATCATCGCCACCGGGACCCCGGCGGGGATCGCGCCGGTCGAGGTGGGGGACCGCATCGAGATCGAGGTCGCCGGCATCGGGGTGCTCGAGAACCGCGTGGAGGCTGCCCCAGCGTGATGTGGCCGCGCGCAGACCTGTTGATCGTCAATGTCCGCCCGTGGTCGGATGGGGCTCCGGTGCCGGACGCCGACGCGGTCGCGGTCGCCTCGGGCCGCGTGCTGGCGGCCGGGCGCGCCACCGATCTGCTGCCGCTCGCCACGCCGGAGACGCGGCGGCTGGATGGTGGCGGGGGCACCCTCACGCCGGCGTTCGTGGACGCGCACATCCATCTGGTCGCCTGGGCCCGCTCGCGCGGGGCGCTCGAGCTCTTCGACTGCCGCTCGCGGGACGATGCGCTCCGCCGCGTGGCCGGGTACCTCGACGCGCATCCCGGGAACGGGACGATCGTCGGGCGCGGCTGGGACGCGAACCGCTGGAGCGAGCGACCCGAACGCGCCGCCCTCGACGCCGTGACCGGGGCGCGGCCCGTGCTGCTCCATAGCAAGGACTTCCACTCGCTGTGGGTGAACAGCGCCGCGCTGGCGCGCGCCGGCGTGACACGCGCGACGCTCGATCCGTCCGGCGGCCGGCTCGAGCGCGACGGCGCGGGCGAGCCGAATGGCGTCGTGCGGGAGCATGCGGTGCGTCTGTTCGCGGCACTGGCTCCGCCCACCGGGCTCGAGTCGGACCTCGCCTGCGTGCGCGACGCCGTGCGCGCCCTGCACGCCGAAGGCATCACGGCGGTCCATGATTTCGAGGGAGCCGACGAGCATCGGGTGTTGCGCGCATTGAGCCGGGGGGATGGACCCCGAGTCCGCGTGCTCATGCACCTCGCGCATGCCGGGCTCGACCATGCGCTCGCCCTGGGCCTCGCCAGCGGCACCGGCGACGACCGGTTCCGGATCGGGGCGCTCAAGCTGTTCGCCGACGGCACGCTCGGCTCGCAGACCGCGGCGATGCTCGAACCCTACGAAGGGAGCGCCGATCGCGGCCTCGAGCTGATCCCGCCGGCCGAGCTGGCCGGGCTGGTCGGGCGCGCGACCGCCGGTGGCCTCGCGGTCGCGATCCACGCCATCGGGGATCGCGCGGTGCGCTCCTCGCTCGATGCCATCGCGGCCGCCGGGGGAGCCACGGCGACGACGGCGATCCCGCCACGCATCGAGCACGTCCAGCTGCTGGATCCCGCCGACCTGCCGCGCTTCGCGGCCCTCGGCGTGGTCGCCAGCATGCAGCCGACGCACTGCACGAGCGACATCGACAATGCGCATCGCTACTGGGGTCGGCGCGTGGAGCGGGCCTACCCGTGGCGTTCCCTGCTCGCCAGCGGCGCACGGCTGGCGTTCGGCTCCGATGCGCCGGTCGAGGTCCCTGCGACCGCGCAGGCGCTGCACAGCGCCGTCACCCGGCAGAGCATGGACGGCAGCCCGCCCGGGGGCTTCGGTCCGGCCGAACGGATCGACCTCGACGCGGCGCTGACGGCCTACACCGAGGGGCCGGCGCGGACTTCGGGCGCATGGCCGCGCCAGGGGCGGATCGCGCCGGGCGCCAGCGCGGACCTCGCCCTCTGGAGCGCAGATCTGCATCGACTGCCACCCGCGGGGCTGGCCGAGTCGCGCGTGGTCGCCACCGTCATGGACGGCGAGGTCGTGTTCGAGCGGGCGGCGCGTGCGCCGGCCCCGGGCGGTCGCGGGTCCTCGGAACCGGCGACGGTTCGCGGTGGGACACGATGACGCCGCACTACAAGGAGCTGCCGGACGAGGGGCTGGTTCGTTTGGCGCAGGGGAATGACACCCGCGCCTTCGACGAGCTGGTGTTGCGCTACCGGGACCGGGTGTATCGGCTGTCGTTCAAGATCCTCCGCCACGAGGAGGACGCGGCCGAAGCACTCCAGGACGCATTCCTCTCCGCCTACCGCGGGATCAAGAAGTTCAAGTCCGAGTCCACGTTCTCGACCTGGCTCTACCGCGTGGCCACCAACGCCAGCCTGATGAAGTACCGGAAGCGCCGCGACGACCACGTGTCGCT
>JBGPXY010000022.1:0-22198 GCA_041492985.1 Candidatus Eiseniibacteriota bacterium | reverse complement strand
TTCGAGGAGATCAAGGGGCACGACGCCATCCTGCTCGGCGCGATCGGCGACCCGCGCATCCCGGTCGGTCACCTCGAGTTCGGCATCATCGCGCGCCTGCGTTTCGGCCTCGATCTGTACGTGAACCTGCGGCCGGTGAAGCTCTACGCCGAGCACCTGTGCCCGCTCAAGGACAAGCGCCCCGAGGACGTCGACTTCGTGGTCGTCCGCGAGAACACCGAGGATGCCTACGCCGGCATGTTCGGCTACTTCAAGAAGGGCACGCCCGACGAGATCGCGACCCAGGAGATCCTGTTCACCCGCAAGGGCACCGAGCGCGTCATCCGCTACGCCTTCGATCTGGCGCGCCGGCGCGGCAAGGACCGCAAGCTCACGCTGGTGGACAAGGCGAACGCCGTGCGGGCGATGGACCTCTGGACCCGCACGTTCGACGAGGTGGGACGCGAGTACCCCGACATCACGAGGGAGCACGCCTACATCGACGCGGCGACGATGTGGTGCGTCAAGAATCCCGAGTGGTTCGACACCGTCGTCACCAGCAACATGTTCGGTGACATCCTCACCGACCTCGCGGCGATGATCCAGGGCGGGCTCGGGGTCGCGGCCAGCGGCAACCTCCATCCCGGGCAGGTGAGCCTGTTCGAGCCGATCCACGGCTCGGCGCCCAAGTACGCGGGGAAGAACGTGGCCAACCCGATCGCCACCATCATGGCGGTCAGCATGATGCTGGACTACCTGGGCGAGAGTCGCGCGGCGACGCGGATCGAGGACGCGGTGGCGGGCCTGCTGCGCTCGAAGCGGATCCCTTCGCTGGGGAGCGACTCGGGCCTCTCGACCTCGCGGGTCGGGGACATGGTGCTCGAAGCACTCGAGGCGGCGCCGGTCCGCGGGTAGCCGCGCGGCCTAGGGTTCGCGACCCTCGCCCACCGGCGACAGCCAGCGTTCGATCCAGCGGTAGCCCTCGAGGACCAGCAGCGCGAGCGCGGTGCCGGTGATCGCCAGCGTCCAGGCGTGGACTCCCACGGCCACGCCGATCGCGGCCACCATCCAAATGCTCGCCGCCGTGGTGAGCCCGTGAACGAACCCCTCCTGCCGCATGATGCTGCCCGCCCCCAGGAATCCGACCCCGGTCACCACGCCGTGGATGATGCGCGTCGGGTCGACATTGCCGCCGCCTCCGCCGAAGTCACGGGCCGCATGCACCGTGAGCAGCACGAACAGCGTCGACCCCAGGCACACCAGCGTGTGGGTGCGCAGGCCGGCGGGCTTGCGCCCGATCTGCCGCTCCCAGCCCACGGCGGTGCCGAGCGCGGTGGAGATGAGCATGGCGACCACGTCGTGCATCGCGCCTCCCAAGGGCCGCGGTCAGCGGCGTTCGAAGCGAGCGGGGCGTTTCTCGAGGAAGGCCTTGAGACCCTCGTGCATGTCCTGGCTCGCGGCCAGGATCCCGAACAGACCGCTCTCGAGCCGCTGGCCGTCGGCCAGCCCGATCTGCAGGCCCCGATGCACCGCCTCGAGGGCCGCGGTGACGGCGAGCGGGCCGTTCTTGAGCACCGCCAGCGCCAGCGCCTCGGCCTGAGCGAGCAGCTCGGCGCGGGGCACGACGCGATTCACGAGCCCGATCCGCTCCGCCTCGTCCGCCTTGATCCGCCGCCCGGTGAGGATCATCTCGAGCGCGCGGCCGGGGCCGATCAGCCTCGGCAGCCGCTGGGTCCCGCCGTAGCCCGGGATGATGCCGAGGCTCACCTCGGGCAGGCCGAGCACCGCATTCTCGGAAGCGAGGCGCATGTGGCAGGCGAGCGCCAGCTCGCAACCGCCGCCGAATGCGTAGCCATTGACGGCGGCGATCACGGGCTTGGGCGACTGCTCGAGCACGTCGAGCACGCGCTGGCCGAACCGTGAGATCTCCTCGGCGCCCTGCGGGTCGAGCACTGCAAGCTCCTGGATGTCGGCGCCCGAGATGAAGCTCTTCTCGCCGCTGCCGGTGACGATCAACGCGCCCTGTTCCCGGTCGGCCAGGAACGCGCGCGCGCACCGCTCGATCTCACCCAGGGTCTCGCGATTGAGGGCGTTGAGCACGTCGGGACGATGCACGGTCATGACGGTCACCGGGCCACGGCGCTCGGTCAGGAGGTTCCGGTAGGTCACGGCGGCGGTCGTGCTCATGAGATGCGTCTCCATCGGAACTCGGACTCGGAGCGGCAGCGCGAATGGCGCCGCAGTATAGGGAGGGGTGCGGGACCCGACAAGGCCGGACGGAGCCCGGGCCATCGCGCGCATCACGGACGGCGCCGCCCACGGCCCCGCCTGCGCTATTGTGCGACCGGAGGGCCGAGCCTACACTCGGGGCAACCCTGACCCACCGCCTTCCCCCGCGGAGCCAGTCATGTCTGACCCGTCGCCCACGGTCGCCGCGCCGACCCATCACCAGATCCTCCAGGCCGAACTCACCTTCCTCGCCGAGCTCTGTCAGGTGGTGGCCTCGAACACCGAGCTGCGCCCGATCCTCGACTGGATCGTGCAGAAGACCACCGGGCTGCTCTCGGCCGATGAGGGATCGATCAAGCTGTCCGGGCCCGACTCCGGTCCTCCCACCGCCAAGACGCTCATCCGCAAGCATTCGCCCGGCCTCGACTCGGGCTCCTGGGAGTCGCCCGTGGTCATGAGCGTGATGGGCTACCTCATGGTCAAGGGCGGCGCGCTCGCCACGCCCGACCTGCTCGAGGACGACCGCTTCCCCGCCCTGCGGCGCACGCAGAGTCGCGTGCGGGCGGTGCTGGCCGTGCCGCTCAGGGTGGACAACCGCATCACCGGGATGCTCGCGGTGACCAACCGCTCGCCCGGCCGGAAGTGGACCGACGACGAGATCCAGCTCATCACGATCGTCGCCACGAACTCGGCAGGGGTCATCGAGCAGGCCCGGCTGCGCGAGGTGGCCGAGGAGAAGAAGCGGCTCGAAGCGGAGAACAACCGCATGGTGACCGAGCTGAACCTGGCGCGCGACATCCAGATGAGCCTGGTCCCCTCGGTCGCCCTCTCCCGGGGCCCCTGGGAGGTGCACGGCAAGGTCGTCCCGGCGCGACAGGTCGGCGGCGACTACTACGACTACTTCCCGCTCGGCGACGGCCGAATCGGCATCACCATCGCCGACGTCTCCGGCAAGGGCGTCCCGGCGGCACTGCTGATGTCGAACGTGCAGGCGTCGCTGCGCGCCTTCTGCAACGGGGACCGCGAGATCACCGAGGCCATCCGCCAGGTGAACCGGAGCGTCGCCCGCTCCGCGTCCGGCGGCAAGTTCATCACGCTGTTCTATGGCGAGGTGGACTACGAGCGCGGCGTGTTGCGCTTCACCAACGCGGGCCACAACTACCCGATGCTGCGCCGACGCGATGGCTCGATCGAGGAACTGACCGAGGGAGGACTGCTGCTGGGGCTGTTCGACGACGCGGAATACGAGCGCGGCGAGGTCGCGTTCGCGCCCGGCGACGCCCTGCTGCTCTACAGCGACGGCATCTCCGAGGCCGTCGACTCGCGTGGCAATCAGTTCGGCGAGGATCGTCTGCGGACGATCTGGCAGAGCTGTTGCGCGCTCCCCTCGGGCGAGATCATCGGCTGCCTGCTCAAGGACGTGGAGAAGTTCCGCGGCAGCGCCGGGCAGAGCGACGACATGACGGCCGTGGTCGTCGGCCCGCGCAGCGACCGCTGACCTCCGCCCCGACGGTCGCGACGCCCTACCGCTCCCCCGTTCGCCGATGAACCGCGCGCTGCTGGTCGCCGGCGCCGGCGCCGCCATCCTGCTGGCGGTCCTCCTCGGCGTCGTCGTGGTGTCCGGCATCGGCGCCACCCTCCCGGATGTCTCGGCGCTGGAGCGCCGGGCGCCGGTGCGCACCGCGCTCATGCGACAGCGGATCGCGGAGGCCCGGACGGCGGGACGGTCCCTCGGGATCGACCAGCGCTGGATCCCCTACGAGCGCATCTCCCCGCTCGCCCGGCGCGCGGTGCTGATCGCCGAGGACGACGCGTTCTTCAGCCACGGCGGGCTGGATTGGGACGAGATCCGCGCCTCGGTGAAGCGGAACCTGACGGCGGGTCGGATCGTGCGGGGCGGCAGCACGATCACCCAGCAGCTGGCGCGCAACCTCTACCTGGGCAATCAGCGCACACCGACGCGCAAGCTCAAGGAGATCCTGCTCGCCAGGAGGATCGAGGACGCGCTCACCAAGCGGCGGATCTTCGAGCTCTACCTCAACCTGATCGAGTGGGGCGACGGGGTCTACGGGATCGAAGCGGCGGCCCAGCGGCATTTCGGCGTCTCCGCGGCTCAGCTCGACGCGCGGCAGTCGGCGCTGCTGGCAGCGGTCATCATCAACCCGCGCCGCTACGACCCGGCGCAACCCGGACGGCGGATCGAGCGTCGCGCGCGCATGATCCTGGGACGCATGTGGAGGCGCGGGCTCGTGAGCGAGGAGGAGTACCTGGCGGCGACCGGTCGCGCGCCCAGGCGACCCGCGCTCTTCCGCTGGCTGTTCGGAGCACCCGAGGACTCACTCTCCCCCGGCCTGGACGCACCGCGGATCGTCCCGGACACGGCGGCAGACGACACCACCCTCGACTGACGCGCCGCTCAGCCCCCCAGGATCTCCTTCACCAGCCGGGAGACCGCGCCGCCCTCGACCCGGCCGCGCGCCTGGGCCATCACGGCGCCGATGACCTTGCCCATGTCCTTCGCGCCGACGGCCCCGGTCTTCGTCACCGCCTCGCGGATCAGCGCGCGGATCTCGTCCTCGCCGAGCCCCTGCGGCAGGTAGCGGGCCGTCACCTGGATCTCCCGCTCCTCGGGGGCGACCAGGTCCTCGCGCCCGAGCTTGCGGAACTCCTCGATCGCCTCGCGGCGCTTCTTGGCGTAACGCTGGAGGACGTCGATCTGCTCGTCGGCGCTCAGCACCGCGTCCTTCGGCTTCCTGGTCTTCGCTTCCATGAGCGCGGTCTTGAGCATGCGCAGCGTGCTCAGGGTATCGGCGTCCTTGGACTTCATGGCGGCGGTCATGTCGGTCTGGATGCGCTGCAGGATATCCGTGTCGCTCATGCGTCCTCCCGTCCCGGAACCTCCGCCGAGAAGGCGGCGAGGGCCCGTTCGAAGGTGTCGAGGGCGGCCGCGCACCGTTCCGGCTCGCCGCCGAATCCGACGCGGACTCCGCGCGGATCGGCAAAGAAGCGGCCCGGCGTCACGGCGAGTGCGAACCGCTCCGAGGCGAACGCGGCGAAGGCATCGCCCTGCCCCTCGCCGGGGAATCGGACCCAGGCGGTGGTCCCGCGCGCCGGGAACGGGGTCGTGAACGGGACGCTGCGGGCCAGCAGCTCCCCCCAGCGGCCGTGGTTCGCCGCCAGCATCCGGTGGGTGCGCGCTCGCAGCGTGTCGAGGTGGGGCGCCAGCGCGAGGGCCAGCGCGATGCTCGGCAGGGCCGGGGTGACCGAGAGCCCGTTCTGCACCACGGCGCAACGGGCCAGGACCTCGTCCGCGGCGGCGACCCAGCCGATGCGGAGCCCACCCAGCCCGTAGACCTTGGTGAGCGACGAGGTGGCGATCCAGCGGGGTCCGAGTGCCGCGTACGTGCCCATCGGTCCTGCTTCCGCGTCGCGGAAGACCTCGTCGCACAGGATCCACACGCCGCCCCGCTCAGCCACACCGTCGAGGGCACGCGCATCCTCGACCGTGAGCGGCGCGCCGCTGGGGTTGTGGAGGTGGCTGATCACCACCATGCGGGTATGGGGGCCGAGGGCCGCCTCGATGCTCGCCGCGAGCGGGGATCCGGCGGTGGTGAGCGGTCGCTCGAACCGGCGCACCGTGATGTCGAACAGCCGGGGCACCTCGCCGTGCGGCTCGTATCCCGGCGACTCCACCAGCACCTCGTCGCCGCGGCGCAGGAGCGCGCCGAAGACCAGCGCGTTGGCCTCGCTCCCGCCGGAGGCGAGCAGCACGCGACCCCCGGGCGCGCCCCAGCGCGCGCCCAGGATCCGCTCGAGCTCGGGCTGGAGGGCGTAGCCGGCCGACGGCAGCCCGGCGCGGCTGGGCAGCCCCATGGCGTCGAGGTCGGGCGAGTCGACGCCGCTGTCGGCGAGGCTGAAGCGGTGGCGTGATGGCTGGACCTTCGACCACGCCAGGTGATTCAGGACCGGTTGGGGCATGGCGCGCGAGGATAGCAGGTGCGGCGCGGCGGGCGAACCCGAGCGAGCGCCACGGGCTCCGCGGTGTCAGCCCCGCAACCGCCGCGCGGCGAGCCCGGCGAACGCGGCCGGTGGCGGTGGTGCGACCCGCGGCGATGCGAGTGGGTCGGCCGTTACTCCTTGGCCGGCAGGGCCAGCTCGAAGCCCACCGTGTAGATGGTGTTGTCCAGCTGGGTGAAGTCGTAACGGTTGTTCCGCTCGACGCCGAGCCTCAGCCAGCGTTTCTTCCCGTCGATCGCCCATCCCACGGTACGCCGGCTCGCGGGTGCCACCGTGAACTGCAGCCAGTCGTTCGCCTCGGTGGCAAGCCGCACCCGGACCGGCACCACCCACAGCCCATCCGAGCGCGGGTCGCGGATGACGGTCGCCGAGAGGAAGTTCCACGACCGCCAGTAGTAGTCGGCGCCGAGGCTCGTCACCCAGAGGGTGGTATCGGTCGCGACGATCGGGCTCGCCTCGACGCGTCCCACGAAGTGATCGCTGAGCACCTGGTCGGTGCCGAGCCAGAAGCGCTCCTGCTCGTGCTCGTGGCGCCACTGCGCTGTGTAGACCGAGCGACGCCGGTCACGCAGGTGGATGCCCACCTCGGGCCGGAATTGGTCGTCCGTCTCCGGGTCGACGAAATCCCAGTACTCGAGCTGGACGTGGAACGGCCCTGGCGCCCAGTAGGCCAGGACGTCGCGCAGGTCGTTGTGGTTGCTGAACGACCAGTAGCGGAACTGGGCGCCCACCGTGGCGGGCGCGGCCGCCGACGCGGGCGCGGCGAGCGTCACACCAACGAGCAGCAGGAGAGCCAGGCGTCGCTTCATGCGATTCGGTCCTTCGGCCCTCGTCGCGGACGCATGGTGCCGGTCACGAAACGGAACCAGAACCAGGTCGCCAGAGACGCGGTGCGCAGCACGGTATTGACCGCGCCGTAGATCGGGTAGAGAAGCAGGACCAGGAACGGCGCCCGTCGCTTGTCGCCGGGGACGCGCACCACCCAGTAGGGATAGATCTCGAACGCCAGGTACGTGAGGTAAATCACCAGCCCCCACCAGCGAAGGGCCGGCGTGAACAGGATGACGAAGATCGACCACGTCTTGAGTGGGTCGCTCACCACCATGTAGAGGTTGTAGACCATCTCGTAGCGGAGCCGCCAGGAGATCCCCTTCTTGAAGAGCAGGCGGATGAAGTTCGCCAGCTGATGGTAGAGCCCCGGGTACCAGCCCGTGAGGCGCTGCTTCAGCCACTGCCGGAACGTGGGGGGCGCGACCGTCCACACGGGTTCGTTGGCGAAGACGATGCGGTTGCGGTCGAGCAAGTGGATGATCGTGCGCTGCAGGTCCTCGGCCTGGAAAACGCCGGTGTGCCGGTGGTGCAGTCGGTTCAGGTCCGCGGTCCGGAACAGGCCGACCGCGCCCGAGATGCAGGCCACTGAGTGGGTGACGTCGTGGAAGCGCTTGCCGATCTCCATGCTCTTCCCGTACTCGTAGCGCTGCAGTGCGCCCAGGAAGTTGTTCCCGCGCGCGCCCTCACGGTCGCGGCGATCCGGCAGGACGTGGAACGCGACCGCATCGTAACCGTCCTCGGAGAGCAGCGAGGTCGGGATGCGGGCACCCCCCAGTCGCGTGTCGTCATCGAGCAGGAGCGTGTAGGGGGTCTGGACGCGGTATACCGCGAAGTTGATGGCCCCCGCCTTGCCCTTGCTCCGCTCGAAGCGATGGACGGGACAGCCCAGCGCCGCGGCCACTTGGCCGGTGTCGTCGGTGCTCCCGTCGTCGATGACCAGGATCCGTTCGGGCGGCAGGAACTTCCTCAGCTCACCGATGGTGGTCGGCAGCTCGTGCGCGCCGTTGCGCGAGGGGATGATCGCCGTGACCAGCGAGGGATCGGAGGTGAAGCGCCGCTCCTCGCTCCGTCCGAGCAGCTCCACCACCAGCTTCACGAAGTCCACCAGCGCGCAGAAGAGCACGACGAACATGAGGCTGTGGGTCCAGCCACTGAGCGGCACCGCGCCCTCGGCCGGCGCGGTGAGCCACAGGTTCCACGGCGACCAGGGCGTCAGCGGCATCGCGGGCTCCCTTGCCGGCGCGCCGGCACGCGGGCGCGATCGAGGGCTTCGTCCTTGACCCCCCGGGGACTCGTCCCTACCCTCGCCCGCGCGCTTCGCACCCCATCGGGGAGGGATCCTTGGATCGTGAACAGCGGCTGGCCGAGCTGCGGCGCCGCGGCGAGCAGGCGCTCGCCGGGGGCGGGCCCGAACGCGTCGCGAAGGTGCACGCGAAGGGCTGCCTGACCGCCCGGGAGCGACTCGATCTGCTGCTCGACCCGGGCTCGTTCGTCGAGATCGGCACCTTCGTCACCCACCGCAGCACCGACTTCGGCATGGAACGCAGGCGCGTGGTGGGGGACGGAGTCGTGGCCGGCTGGGGCACGGTGGACGGGCGGCTGACCTATTGCTTCGCCCAGGACTTCACCGTGTTCGGCGGCACCATGAGCGAGGCCAACGCCAAGAAGATCTGTTCGATCATGGACCTCGCCATGGACAACGGCGCCCCCGTGGTCGGACTCAACGATTCGGGAGGCGCGCGCATCCAGGAGGGCGTGCTCTCGCTCGGCGCCTACGCCGAGGTGTTCCTGCGCAATACCCTCGCCTCGGGCGTGGTCCCGCAGATCTCGGCGATCATGGGGCCGTGCGCGGGTGGGGCGGTCTACTCCCCCGCCATCACCGACTTCACCATCATGGTCGAGGGGACCAGTCACATGTTCGTGACCGGGCCCGAGGTCATCAAGGCGGTGACGTCCGAAGAGGTGACCTTCGAGGACTTGGGCGGCGCCATGACGCACAACCGCAAGAGCGGCGTCGCCCACTTCGCGGTTCGCGACGATGCCGACTGCATCCGCCACATCCAGCGGCTCCTCGGATTCCTGCCGGCCAACAACACGGACGATCCGCCGCGTCGCGCGTGCTCCGACCCGATCGAGCGCCGTGATCCGGGACTCGGGAGCCTGGTGCCCGACGCGCCGGACCGGCCCTACGACATGAAGGACCTGGTGCGACGGATCGTCGACGACGGCGACTTCTTCGAGGTTCACGAGCATTTCGCCGGCAATCTCATCGTCGGTTTCGCGCGGCTGAACGGACGCCCGATCGGCGTCGTCGGCAACCAGCCGCAGGTGCTGGCGGGCGTCCTCGACATCGATTCCTCGGTGAAGGGCGCGCGATTCGTCCGGTTCTGCGATGCGTTCAACATCCCCCTCGTCACGTTCGAGGATGTCCCGGGATTCCTGCCGGGCACCCGTCAGGAATGGGGCGGGATCATCCGTCATGGGGCCAAGCTGCTGTACGCGTACTGCGAGGCCACGGTGCCGAAGCTCACCGTGGTGGTGCGCAAGGCCTATGGCGGCGCCTACGATGTCATGTCGAGCAAGCACATCCGTGGGGACTACAACATCGCCTGGCCCACCGCGGAGATGGCGGTGATGGGCGCCGAGGGCGCGGTCAACATCCTCTACCGGGAGGAGATCGCGCGCGCCGCCGATCCGGCTGGGGAGCGTCGCCGGCTGGTCGCGGAGTACAACGAGAAGTTCGCCAGCCCCTGGATCGCGGCGGAGCTGGGCTACCTCGACGACGTGATCGAGCCGCAGGACACCCGGCCCCGACTGATCACCGCCCTCGAGATGCTGCGAAACAAGCGGCAAACCCTGCCGTTCAAGAAGCACGGCAACCTGCCGCTGTAAGTCCTTGTATTCACGCAAAAAGGGGTGCCCCCCGTCTTACGGGCTGCCCCCCCTGATCGGCGCCGACGATTATACCCGGTCGCGCCCCCCACCGCCACCCCCGTCAAACGACCAGCATCGCATCCCCATAGGAATAGAAGCGGTAGCGCTGCGCGACCGCGTGGGCGTAGGCCCGCCGCAGCAGGCCCGGGCCGGCGAGTGCCGCGACCAGCAGGAGGAGCGTGGTGCGGGGCAGGTGGAAGTTGGTCAGGAGCGCGTCCACCGCCCGGAACTGGTAGGGCGGCATGATGAACTTGCGCGTCCACCCCGAGGCGGGGCCCAGCCGGCCACCCCCGGCGTCGCAGGCGGACTCCAGCGCGCGCACCACGGTGGTGCCGACGGCGACGATGCGGCCGCCGGCCGCGCGCGCCGAGACCAGGGCTTGAGCGCTCGCCGCGTTGAGCTCGAAGTACTCCTCGTCCATCCGGTGCTCGCGCGGATCGGCGGCGGTGATCGGGCGGAACGTCCCCGGCCCGACGTGGAGCACCGCGCGCGCGTTGCCCACGCCGCGCGCCGCGAGGGACTCCAGCAGCTGAGCGGAGAAGTGGAGCCCGGCCGTGGGTGCTGCCACCGCTCCTTCCACGCGCGCGAACACGGTCTGGTAGCGCTCGCGATCCCCGTGGTCGGGCGCCCGGTGGATGTAGGGCGGCAGGGCCAGTTCACCGGAGGTGCGAAGCGTGGCATCGAGGTCGCCCCGCGTCACGCGTACGGTCCGCTCGCCCTCCTCCCCCATCTCCATGACCTCGAGCGCGAGCGCCCCATCCGGCGTCTCGAGCACGGCGCCCTCGCGGACCCGCTTCGCGGGCCGTGCCAGCACCCGCCACACGGGGCCCGCGTCGATCCCCGGGGAGCCGGTCAGCGGCCGCACGAACAGCAGCTCGACGTGCCCACCGGTCGGCAGACGGTGGACCTCGAGACGCGCCGGACGCACGCGCGTCTCGTTCAACGCCAGCATGTCTCCCGGGCGCAGATGGTCGGGAAGATCGCGGACATGAGCGTCGCGGAGCGCCCCGCCCGCCCGCTCGACGATCAGCATCCGCGCGTCCTCCCTCCGTGCGGGTGGATGCTGCGCGATCAGGTCGGAAGGTAGCTCGTAGTCCAGGTCTTCGAGACGCACGGAGGAGGGATGCCACCCGTCGCCGCGGCCGGCGGACGGAGACCCTAAGGGAGCGGGAGCTCGGGGTGCGCCGCGGCGGCGCGCGCGGGCGGCGCGCCGGCCGAGGCCGGCGGCGCGTAGCCGAGGTGGGTGTACGCCAGGGCGGTCGCCTCCCGCCCCCGCGCGGTGCGCTTGAGGAACCCCTCCTGGATCAGGAAGGGCTCGTAGACATCTTCCAGGGTCGCCGGCTCCTCGCCGACGACGACCGCGAGCGTATTGAGCCCGACCGGGCCGCCCTGATACTTGGAGATCAGCGCCTCGAGCAGCCGGCGATCCATCTCGTCCAGCCCGCGCTCATCCACCTCGAGCAGGTGCAGCGCCTCGCGGGTCACCGGAAGCGTGACGCGTCCGTCGGCCTTGATGAGGGCGAAGTCGCGCACGCGGCGCAGCAGGCGATTGGCCACCCGCGGCGTCCCCCGTGCCCGTCGCGCGATCTCGACCGCGGCGTCGGCGCTGATGTCGACCGCCAGGATGCCGGCGGAACGCCGCACGATGTCGGCCAGGTCCGTGGCCGCGTAGTAGTCGAGCCGCAGCGTGAGGCCGAAGCGCGAGCGCAGCGGCGACGACAACAGGCCGGAACGGGTGGTGGCGCCCACGAGGGTGAACCGCTCCAGGTTGAGCTTGAGCGAGCGGGCGCTCGGGCCCCGGTCCAGCAGGATGTCGAGGGTGAAATCCTCCAGCGCAGGGTAGAGGTACTCCTCCACCACCGGGCTCAGCCGGTGGATCTCGTCCACGAACAGGATGCCGCGCGGCCCGAGATTGGTCAGGAGGCCCGCGAGGTCACCGGGGCGCTCGATCACCGGGCCCGAGGTCTGGGTGATCTCGACCCCCAGCTCGTGCGCGACGATCGTGGCGAGCGTGGTCTTGCCCAGTCCGGGAGGACCGTGGAAGAGCACGTGATCCATCGCCTCGCCTCGCCGCTTCGCGGCCTCGAGGAAGATCCGCAGCTGCTCGCGGATCGCCGGCTGGCCGACGAATTCGTCGAGCGCCAGCGGCCTCAGCCGGCTCTCCTCCTTGAGGTCTTCGACGAACGGCTCGGGGTCGGTCATGCGCGAGGCCTGCTCGTGCCTCACCGCCTGCGGGCGCCCCTTCACGGTCTCCTTCACCGGCCCTCCCTAGCGCGCCCCGGCCGTCGCCTTGCCGAGCCGGGCGAGCGCGCCCCGCACGAGATCCTCGAGCGAGAGCGTATCGCCACCCTCCGCGACGTTGCGCACGGCGTCCTGTGCCTGGGGGCCACTGTAGCCCAGACGCACGAGCGCCGCGATGGCGTCCTGGAAACGCTCGGCGCGTGGCAGCACCCCCGGCGCCGTGGCGGTGGAAGCCCCCGAGGTCAATGCCAGCACATCGAGCCTGTCGCGCAGCTCCACCACCATGCGCTCGGCGGTCTTGCGCCCGACGCCCGGGACGGCGACCAGGCTCGCCAGGTTCTCCTCGCGGATGGCGCGCGCCAGCGCCGGCGGACGAAGTCCCGAGAGCACCGCGAGCGCGACCTTGGGGCCGATCCCGCTCACGGTGATGAGGAGCTCGAAGAAACGGCGCTCGTCGAGCTCGGCGAAACCGAAGAGCATCAGCGCGTCTTCGCGCACGACCTGGTGCGTGTGCAGGAACACCGGCTCCATGAGTTCGGGCAACGACTCGGCGGTGTGCGTGGAGATCTGGACCAGGTAGCCGACCCCTCCCGCCTCCACCACGCACAGGCCGCCCTCCTTCCCGGCCAGCGTGCCGCGCAGGGAGGCGATCATCGCGACCCCCGCCCCGCGATCAGCGCTTCCAGTCGCAGGGCCGCCGCCGAGGCGGCCCGCGCGGGCGCCGAGAGACGGGCGCGGTGCAGATGGCAGAGGGCCGCGGCCAGGGCATCGGACGCGTCCGCCGAGACGGTCCCGCTCAGCGCGAGCAGCCGTCGCACCATGAAGGCCACCTGTTCCTTGGCGGCGGCTCCGCTGCCCGCCACACTCAGCTTGATCTCGCGCGGGCTGTACTCGGCCACGGCGAGCCCGCGCTGCACGGCGGCGACCAGCAGTGCCCCCCGCACGTGACCGAGCACCAGGGTCGAGCGCACGCTTTCGTGGTAGAAGGCTTCCTCGACCACCACCATGTCGGGGGCTCCGCTCTCCATCACCTCGCCGATCCGCGCGGCGATGTCGTGGAGGCGCTGCGGCAGACCCAACCGGGCGGCGGGTACCACGGTGCCGTGGCCGAGGCAGCGCAGGCGGTTGCCGTTCTTCTCCACCAGGCCGAAACCGGTCCTTCGGCTGCCGGGGTCCAATCCCAGGACGCGCATGGTGCGATGAGCTCCGAGCTCAGACGGCTAGCGTGACAGGCGGGCGAGCACTTCGTCGGGAGCCGTGAAGTTGGAGTATACGCGCAGGACGTCGTCGTGGTCCTCCAGCGCGTCCACCAATCTTAGAATTGCCTCGGCGTCCTTCTCGCTCACGGGCACCTGCAGCGAGGCGAGCTTGGTGGCCTCGGCGCTCTGCACCGGGATGTTGCGCGACGCCAGCGCCTGCTTGACCGCCTCGAGTTGACCCTGCGGGGTGAGGATCTCGTAGCTCTCGCCCTCGGTGATGACGTCGTCCGCTCCGGCCTCGAGGGCGACCTCGATGAGGGTGTCCTCGGCCACCGCATTCCGCTCGACCAGGATCACGCCGCGCGGCTTGAACAGGTACGCGACGCTCCCGGCCTCGCCGAGCGCACCGTTGTTCTTGGTGAAGATGTGGCGAATGTCGCCGGCGGTGCGGTTGCGGTTGTCGGTCGCGATCTCGACCAGCAGCGCGACCCCCCCGGGCCCGTAGCCCTCGTACTGGGCTTCCTCGTAGGCCGCGCCCTCGATCGCTCCCGTGCCCCGCTGCACCGCGCGCTCGATGTTGGACGCCGGCATGTTCACCGACTTGGCCGCCCCGATCGCGGTGCGCAGGCGAGGATTGATGTCCGTGTCACCGCCCCCCTGGCGGGCGGCGATGGTGATCTCCTTGATGTATTTCGAGAACATCTTGCCGCGCGCCTGGTCGGTCGCGGCCTTCTTGCGCTTGATGGTCGCCCATTTGGAGTGGCCGGACATGAGTGTTCGGGCAGCGCTCGCGGATCAGGCGTGCGCGCCCGCCTCCTTCTCGGCGCGCGCGGCGGCGATCACCTTGTCGGCGACTTCGCGCGGCACCTCTTCGTAGTGGGAGAGCCTGGCGCTGTGCATGCCACGTCCCTGCGTGATCGACCGCAGGTGCGCCGCGTACTTGTAGAGCTCGGAGGCGGGCACCAGCGCCTTGATGACCTGGGAGCGTCCGTCCGATTCGGTGCCGCTGATCCGGCCGCGACGCGACGACAGGTCGCCCATGACGTCGCCGAGATACTCCTCCGGGATCCGCACCTGGATCTCGTCGATGGGCTCGAGCATCACCGGATTCGCCTTGAGCATGCCCTGATGGAAGCAGGTCTCGGCCGCGATCTTGAAGGCCATCTCGGACGAATCGACGTCATGGTACTTGCCGAAGAAGAGCGCGACCTGGACATCGACGACCGGGTAGCCGGCGAGCGGTCCCTTCTCCATCCCGGCGATGACGCCCTTCTCGACCGCGGGGATGAACTGGTTGGGCACCACGCCCCCCTTGACCTCGTCGAGGAACTTGAATACGTCGCCCCTTTTGAGCGGTTCGATGCGCAGGTGGACTTCTCCGAACTGGCCGCGCCCGCCGGTCTGCTTCTTGTGGCGGTACTCGTCCTGCGCCTTGCCCTTGATGGTCTCGCGGTACGGCACCCGCGGCCTCGTCAGCGCCACCTCGACCCCATAGCGCTTCCGCAGGCGGTCCACCATCACCTCGAGCTGCAGGTCGCCCATGCCGTGGATCAGCGATTCCTTGGTGCTGGGCTCGAACTGCTTGACGAAGGTCGGGTCTTCCTCGTGAAGTCGGGCCAGACCCTGCGCCATCTTCTCCTCGTCGCCCTTGTTCTTCGCGTGGATGGACTCGGCGGTGACCGGGCTCGGGAAATCGGGGGGTGCCAGCACCACCGGCCGGGCCTTGTCGGCCAACGTGTCGCCGGTGTGCGTCTCCTTGAGCTTGACCGCGGCGACGATGTCGCCGGCCGTGGCGCCGGAGCAGTCGAGCCTCTCCTTGCCGACCAGGTGGTAGAGCGTGCTGAGCTTTTCGGGGCGGTGGCGCGTGGTATTGAGCAGGTCCTTACCCGCCTCGAGATGGCCCGAGTAGATCCGGACCAGCGAGAGGTCGCCGAGATGCTGCTCGGAGAGGGTCTTGAACACCAGCGCGGCCGCGGGCCGGCCGGCATCGGGGAGGCAGAACACCTCGTCTCCGCCCTGGGGTGAGCGGCCGACCGCCGGCTTCACGTCGAGGGGAGAGGGCAGGATATCCACCACCTCGTCGAGCACTTCCTTGACGCCCTGATTGTGGTAGGCCGAGCAGCAGAAGACCGGCGAAAGATCGCCCTGGACCACCCGCTCGCACAGGCCCTTGCGGATCTCGGCGACCGTCAGCTCCCCCGTGTCGAGGAACTTCACCATCAAGGCCTCGTCGCCTGTCGCGGCCTCCTCCATCAGCCGGGCCCTCGCGGCCGTGACCGCCGCCTTCATCTCGGCGGGGATGGGGGCCTCGGTGCTCTTCTCCTCCATGCCCTTCCCGGAGAAGGTGTACGCCTTCTCCTCGATCAGGTCGACGATGCCCAGGAATCGCTCGGCCTCGCCGATCGGCAGCTGCGTGGGGATGGCGTTGAGGCCCAGGCGGTCGTGTGCGGACTTGACCGCCGCGCTGAAGTCGGCGTGCTCCTTGTCCATCATGTTCACGACCAGCAGCGTCGGCGTCTTCTCCTGCCGAAGGGTCTCCCACACGACCTCGGTGCCCACCTCGACCCCGGCGTTGGCGCGCAGCACCAGGATCGCCGCGTCGGCGACGCGCAGGGCGCTGTAGACGTCGCCCACGAAGTCCGAATAACCGGGGGTGTCGAGCAGGTTGACCTTGTGGCCCGCCCACTCGAACTGGGCCAGCCCGAGGTTGATGGTCATCTTCCGTTGGATCTCGTCCGGTCCGTAGTCGAGGAGCGTCGTGCCGTCGGCGATGCGTCCGAGCCGGCTGGTCGACTTGGAGAGGAAGAGCATGGCCTCGGCGAGCGAGGTCTTGCCCACACCGTGGTGGGCGACGAGGGCGACGTTCCGGATCTGCGCGGCTGCGAACGGCTTCAAGAGACACCTCCCGGCCACACGTGAAACGGTGATGCTGCTCAGGGGACTGGTCGGAGGGACTGCCGGACCGAGGCACTGCCTCGAACGGCGCGGCTGATGTCGCGTAAATCAATGTGAGGCCGAAATCTAACACCCGATTCCGAGGGCGGTCAAGACATCGGGCGAGCCGTTGAGGGATCACGCCCTCGCCGCCAAATCGGACGAGCGAACGGGGTTGCGCGGGGCTCACGGCGCATCGCGGGCGCCGAGGCCGATCGGTGCGCCCGCCCGCGGCGCGATCTGCCGGGCGTGGGCTCCGCGCGCGGTGGGCGCGGTTTGACCACGCGCGCCCGTGTCGCTAGTCTCCCTGCGCTCGTTATCCATAATGCTCTCTGCGCATGAGAGATCCCGAAAGGAGAGGTCGATGAAGCGCTTCCCCCTGGTGAGAGGCCTTGCCGCGGCTCTGGTGCTGATGAGCGCCGTGAGCGCGGTGGCGATGTTCTCCGCCGCCTCCGCCGCCCCGACCAAGGGCAACCCCGCGCTGGGCAAGCCCTTGTTCGCCAAGAACTGCGTCCTGTGCCACAAGGTCGATGGCTCCGGTGGCATGAAGCTCACCGGGAACCCGACGCCCAACTGGAAGCTTCCCAAGACCTGGGCGGACCCGGTCCGCGCGACCGACGACTACTTCCGCGATTGCATCACCAACGGGAAGATCAAGTCGGGCATGGTCGCGTGGGGCAAGAGCGGACAGCTCAAGCCGGCCGACATCGAGAACCTGATCGCCTACATCAAGACGTTCAAGAAGTAGTCGCGGGGAGTGCCATCGCGGGGCGAGACCGTCACGGTCCGCCCCGTGTTCGTTACCCGCCGACGCGGCCGCCGCGCGTCGGGGGGCGTCAGCGGATGTCGATGCTCCAGGGCATGAGCGCGAGGGCGGCGCCGGCGGGGAACGTCGAGGCCGCCAGCCAGGCCTGAACGACCGGCGGCAGGGCGGCGCCGGCGAGCATCTCGTCGGGATCGTCATCCTCGCTGAACAGCTCGGCGAGCATCCGTTGGAAGAACGTGCGCTCGTTGCGCGGGAAGACCTCGACGGCGATGACCTCATCCGCGGAGATCCCGGCGCGCCGTCGAGCCATCGCGAACGCCCGGTCGAATCCGCCGACCGCGTCCACCAGACCCAGCCCGCGCGCGGAGAGCCCGGTCCAGACCCGGCCCTGGCCCACGGAATCGACCGCGGCGGCCGGAAGATGCCGGCCCTCCGAGACCCGACTGACGAACACGCGGTAGACCTCCTCCATCTGGCCCTGGAACCGCGCGGCCTCCTCGGGCGTGAAATCGCGGAACGGGGAGAGCATCTCGGCGTGGCGTCCGCGAGAGACCGTCTCCACGTTCAGCCCGAGCTTGTGATAGAGCCCCAGCATGTTCAGTTTGCCGCCGAACGCGCCGATCGAGCCGGTGAGTGTCGCGGGCTGGGCGACGATGCTGTCGGCGGCGGCGGCGATGTAGTAGCCCCCCGATGCGGCCAGGTCGGACATGCTGACGATCAGCGGCTTGCGCTCCGCGCATCGCTTCACCTCGCTCCAGATCTCGTCCGAGGCCTGGGCGGAACCGCCGGGGCTGTCGATGCGCAGCACCACGGCCTTGATCGAGGAGCGGTCCCGGACCTCGCGCAGCGCCTTGATGATCGTCTGGGCGCCCAACACCGCGCCCTGCCCCGGACCACCGCCGCGGCTGCGCCCCTCGCCGATGGCGCCCGCCGCCGTGATCAAGGCCATGCGAGCCCCCGCGCCCCGCTCGTCGATGCGGCCGAGGTAACGGGTGAGGGTGAGCGTCGGGCGGCGCCCGTCGTCGCCGTCGGTCGCGAGCGAATCGAGCTCGGCCCGGTAGAGCAGGGTGTCGATGAGGCCTCGTGCCCGCGCCTCGCCGGCGGCGAATGGTCCCTCGTCGAGCAGCCGGATGACCGAGTCCGGAGGGAGCCCGCGCGCGGCGCCGATGCTGTCGGCGAGCAAGGTGAACTGATCGTCGACGAGTCCCTGGAGCGCCTCGCGCGAGGGCGGCGACATCCCGGTCCGGGTATAGCCTTCGACCGCGGACTTGTAGCGCCCGACCTGCGCGAAGTTGGGCGTCACGCCGACCTTGTCGAAGGTCCCGCGCAGGAAGAGCGCCGAGGCCGAGAGCCCATTCAGCTGAAGGACGGCGAGCGGAGGGCTCGCGATGGTGCCGGCGATCGAGGCGAGCAGGTACTCGCGCTCCCCGCCCCCCGAGAGGGCGGCGTAGACGGGCTTGCCCGTGCGCCGGAAGACCGCGATCGCATCGCGGATCTCGGAGATCTTGGCCCAGCCCCAGTCGACCTCATCGATGTGGAGCACGAGCGCGACCACGTGCGCATCCGAGGCGGCGTGGCGAATCCCGCGCGTGAACGCCCAAACCGTCGGCCGATCCCGTTGGAGGAACTCGAGCAGCCCGCTGGCGGGCGGCTGGGCTTCGTCGAGCTGTTCCGGCACGTTGAAGACGAGGACTGTCGCCTCCGGGGTCGACCGGTCGGGACCGCGCAGGGCGAGCGCGGCGAGCAAGACCGCGGCCCCGAGCACGCCGAAGAGGACGACGAACACCAGCACGGCGCGACGTGCGGACATGAGCCTCTCCTCCCGATCCGATGGCGGCGACGCGCGGAGTGTACGCGGGCCGGGCGGGAAGGGAAAGCGGCGCGCGGGCTAGCGCGCCATCCAGCGCAGCTGCATCGAGAGGTAGATGCTGCCGGCGTCCTGCGAGTCATCGGTGTGGAGCTCGAAGCGCAGCGACGTCGACGTCCGCAGGCGGAGTCGCTCGGCCAGCGCCTGGTCCGCGAAGACATCGAGCTCGTAGAAAGCGTACGAGGAATGAAGGCTCACCGACGCCGTCGTGGCGGGAGTCTGGTCGTAGGCGCGCCATCCGGCGGCCGGTGTCACGCTCCACAACGCGCGTGAGCTCAGCACCTCGAATTCGATCGCGCCGCCGAGCTCGCGGTAGCTCTCGCCGGGGTTGAGACGGCTGGAGAGGATCTCGGCGCGGGGTCCCGCGCTCAGCGACCAGTGACCCTCGCTCTCGTATCGAGGGCCGAGCCGCGCGCGCGCGATCTGGTAGTCGAAGAAGACGGTGCTGTCCTCGAGATCGTATTGCATCGCCTCGCCCTCGAGCCGCAATCGCGCCGACCATCGCTCCGTGGCGCGCCATTCGCCCTCGACGGCGGCGAACTCCTCCCAGAAGTTGTCCCGACTGGTGGTGACGATCCGGATCGTCTGGCGTCGCAGGCCGTTGGCCTCGAGGGCGAGGGAATGGCCTGCCTCGAAGGGGTGGCGCCATCGACCCTCCCAGCCGTGCTCGAGGTGGTCGCGCACGCTCGAATCGGGGAACACTCGGGCGGCCAGCCCGTAGCCCAGCCGCCACTCGTCTCCCAGCAGCCCCAGGTGGTCGAGCGCGATCGAGGCCCGGGCCGCGTTGCGGTCGAGGAGGAATTCCGAGCCCTGGCCGCTGGTGCGCACGAAGTCGCCCGTAGCTCCGAGCTCGGCGATGGTGGCGTCATCCGCGAAGCTGCGGCGCACGCGGCCGCGGACCGAACCCCGCCACTCCTCCTGATCACGGTCAAAGGTACGGTCATGGCGCCACTCGAGCGTGGGATTGACGACCGCCCGCCAGCCCGGTGCGAAGTCGTCGCGCCAGCTCATGCTGAGCACGTCACGCTGCACCTTGTCCCCGATGCTCAGCTCGTTCTGAAGCTGGTAGGTCGCCCGCCGCTCCCCACGCGTGCCCTGCACGGCGGCGTAGAGGATCCCCGCGTAGCGGGTCTCGGGAGTATCGACCCGCTGCCGGCCGAGGAAGGTGGTATCGATGAAGGCGTCCTCGTAGTAGAGCTCGTTGGTGATGTCGGTGCCGGCGCCGGCCTCGATCCTCACTCCCACCGTGTCCGGGCCGGGCGCCGCGGCGCCGCGGGCAGCCGCCGGGAGCAGCGACAAGACGAGGCACAGCAGACGGGCGGAGGCGAGCCGCGCGTGTCGGCGCGCGGCCGGCGCCTCGCCGGGGCACGCTGGGAGATCGGCGGCGCGGGCCATGGGGCGGCGTCCCGCCGCTAATGCCATGACGCCCCGGCCGAAGCTCGGGGCGTCATGCGGCTGCGAGCCACGTGGCTCAGCGTGCGCCGGCCAGACGGATGGCGCGGTGCGCGAACGAGCGGGCCGACTGGGTGAGGCGCAGGCTCGCCTCCAGCCGGTCGGCGCGGAACTGCACCCAGGCCTCCGCTTCCAGCTCGACCGCCCGGTTGAGCGCCTGACGTGCCCGGTCGCTGTCGTGTTCCGACACGACATCGCGGGCGCGCGAGATCAGTTCGTCGGTGCGCGTCAGCGCACGCTCGGCCGCGTCATGAAGGTTGTCCTCGAGATTGCACATGCGCAGCGCGCGGAGCGCGCGCTCCCGGGCGCTCATCGTCAGCTGAAGCGCGGCCAGGTAGCGACCATCCCGGGCGGATGTCTCGGCGCGGGCCTGCATCTCGAGCGCCGCCCGCAGCATCGCGCGCGCCCGGTCGAGATTGCACTCTTCGATCCGTTCCCGCGCGCGATCCAGGAGCTCACGCGTGCGTTCCAGCTGCACCAGGACGCGATCCGGATCCGGGAGGCCGGACACCAGCGCGATCGCCTTGTCGGCATGGAGACGGGCCCGGCGCGTGAGGTCGAGGGCAAGGAGAAGGTGGGACGCCGCGAACTCCGTCCTGGCGTCCGCCTGGATGCGGATCGCGGCGGCCAGCTCGGACTGAGCCTGAGCATTGTCGGAGGTGCCGACGACAGACTGTGCCCGGGCGATCAGGTCGTCGGTGCGTTCGATCGCGGACGAGACCTCGTCACGCGATTGGGCGGAGACCGGTCGGGCGATCGCGATCAGCGCGATCACGGCCAGCGCCGCGAAGTTTCGCAGGGGGGACTTCATCTCTAACCTCCAGGTCTTGGACCTCGGCGGTCCACGATAACCGAATCATCGGCAGGGGAATCGACCTGGTAGAGAGCACCCAGCGTGCCCGAGCGCGGACCTCCCAAGAGCGTCGCTAATCCATTGATGAGTAACGGGCTGGGTCTTCCGGCCCAGCGTCGCGCTCGGCGGTCACCGGGGCTGGTGAACCCCGGCGTACGGCCCGATGGGACCGCGCTGACCTTGGGCGGACACCGGAGGGGCTGCCGACGCACCGAGCGGGCTGGACCGAGGAGCGCGGATCGCGCTCCTCCCGCCAACAACGAGAAAGCCCCGGCTCCTCGCGGAACCGGGGCTCTCGTCAAAGTAATGGGGCGGCGACCTACTCTCCCACCCGGTTTCCCGGGCAGTACCATCGGCGCAGGAGGGCTTAACTTCTCTGTTCGGAATGGGAAGAGGTGTGGCCCCTCCGCCATTGCCACCCCAAAAAGAATGACAACCGACTACGAGACGCGGGCGATACACGAAATGCACATTAGAAAAAAACCGTTCAAGCCGCACGGCTGATTAGTACGGGTCGGCTGAAATCCTTACGGACCTTACACCTCCCGCCTATCGACGTCGTAATCTCCGACGAGCCTTCAGGTGGCTTACGCCACGGGATCCCTCATCTTGGGGTGTGTTTCGCGCTTAGAGGCTTTCAGCGCTTATCACGTCCGAACATAGCTACCCGGCAATGCCCATGGCAGAACAACCGGTACACTAGAGGTTCGTTCGCTCCGGTCCTCTCGTACTAGGAGCAACTCCCCGCAAGGATCCTTCGCCCACGATGGATAGGGACCGAACTGTCTCACGACGTTCTAAACCCAGCTCACGTACCGCTTTAATCGGCGAACAGCCGAACCCTTGGGACCTTCTCCAGCCCCAGGAAGCGATGAGCCGACATCGAGGTGCCAAAC